>JAWOLE010000217.1:0-4711 GCA_033853815.1 Thermoanaerobaculia bacterium | reverse complement strand
ACGTTCAGGGCGGAGATGACCCGGTTGACGGTGTCCACGACGAGGGAGGCGTCCATGATGGCGCCGTCCACGATCGCCTCCGGGGAAAGAGGTTCGATGCCGGTCTTGACGAGCCGGTATCCTCCCCCCTTGGCGTCTTTGAGCTCGACGAGCTTCACCGCCGAGGAACCTATGTCGAGACCTACCAGGTTCTTCGATTTCTTAAACAGCACTCGAACGCCCACCGAAAGAATTCAAACGGTTAAGGGCATTGACTAAGGTTTATTTCGGCTGGGATCCAAGGTAGCAGAAGATTATTCCCCAGTCAAGGGAACCGGTTGAGAAAGGCTCCACCGGCCAAGCACTTAGCTCGTTTCACGAGCGGGGACTCGGGACGCGGAGCGCGGGTTCGGATGAGGAATCAGGGAGATCCGGGCCCGAGACTTTAGTCCAAGGTCCAGGGCCCGGGTCCCGAGTCGGAACCTCTCGTCCGGGTTGCGCCGAAGGCCAACAGCGGTTAGGATGCACCGCTTTTCCGACCCCGGCGGGGTCCCGGATCGAAGGAGTTTCATGGCGCAACACTGCCACTTTTGCGGAAAGACCCCGATGACGGGGAGGCGGGTCAGCCATGCCCACAACGTGACCAACCGGAAATGGCATCTGAACTTGAAGGAGGTCCGGGCGGTCGTTGGCGGGCTGACCAGGCGCGTGCGGGCCTGCACGCGCTGCATCCGGTCGGGAAAGCTGACCAAACCGGCCGCCCGCGCCAAAGCCTGAGGGGTCATTCCAACGGCAGTTAGCGTCGAGCTAACTGCGTTCGGCCTGGGGGACGTTGTACTTCCGGATGACCTCGTTGACCCCCGATACCGCCTTCAGGCGCGCGAGGATCTTCTCCAGGTGCTTCAGATCCGAGGTCTCGAGAGAAAGGGCGACATAGCCCCTGCGCCCCTCCTCGGTGCGGGCCTCGATACGGCGAATGTTGGAGCCTTCTCCGGCGATCGCCTGCGTCAGGTCCGCCAGCAGGCCGGGCCGATCCTCGGAGTGGACCTCGAGCTCGATCGCGTAGGCCGTCGTCTTCTCCCCCGCCCACGCCACGTCGATCTGGCGATCCGGGTCGTAGAGGAGGTTCTTGACGTTGGGACAGCTCTCGGAGTGGACGGAGACCCCCCGGCCGCGCGTGATGTAGCCGATGATCTTCTCGCCCGGCACCGGGCTGCAGCACTTGGCGAGCGAGGCCAGCAGGTCGTTGTGCCCGACGACGACGATGTCGGGTGACCCGAACGGCAGGATCTTCCGGACGACACGGGTGACCGCCGTCTCCCTCTTCGGCGGCTCCGCGCGCGCCAGCTCTTCGGCCGGGACGAACCGCTCGAGGACGGTCTTCGCGGCGAGCTTTCCGTAGCCGACCGCCGCGTAGAGGTCCTCGGGACGCGAGAACCCCCAGTTGGACAATTCCTTCTGGAGGAGCCCCTGCTGATCGAGCTTCTTGAGGGTCCTCTTGAACTTTTTCAGTTCCCGATCGAGGAGGCGGCGGCCGAGCTCCATCGCCTGGGCCTTCTCCTCGGTCTGGATGAAGTGGCGGATCTTGTGACGGGCGCGGCTGGTGGTGACGAAGGAGAGCCAGTCTCGCGATGGCGTCTGGTTGGGCGCCGTGAGGATCTCGACGATGTCTCCGCTGGCGAGCGCCGCGCGCAGGGGGACGAGCTTTCCGTTGACGCGGGCCCCCACGCAGCGGTGGCCGACGTCGGTGTGCACCCTGTAGGCAAAATCCACCGCGGTCGCGCCCCGCGGGAAGGCGAACACCTCCCCCTTCGGCGTGAACGTGTAGATCTCGTCGGCATAGAGGTCCACCTTCAGCGAAGAGAGGAACTGCCGCGGGTCGGAGACGTCGCTCTGCCAGTCCACGAGCTGGCGCAGCCACTGGAAACGCGCGTCGTCGGCGTGCGGCAGGAGCTTGCCCTCCTTGTACTTCCAGTGCGCGGCGATCCCGCGCTCGGCGATCAGGTCCATCTCGCGCGTGCGGATCTGGACCTCGAACGGCTGCGCCGCGTCGCTCATGACGGTCGTGTGGAGCGACTGGTAGAAGTTGGGCTTGGGCATCGCGATGTAGTCCTTGATGCGGCCGGGGACGGGCCGCCAGCGCTGATGGACGAGCCCGAGGGCCGCGTAGCAGTCGCGCGTCTCCTGGGTCACGATCCGAAAAGCCAGGACGTCGTAGAGCTGAGCGACGTCCACTCCGCGCCGGCGGATCTTCGACGCGATCGAGTAGGTGTGCTTGCGCCGGCCCGTGACCTCCCCGGTGATTCCCGCCTCCTTCAGCTTCTTCTCCAGTTCCCTGCGGATCTGCTCGATCGTCTTCTCGGAGCCCTTCAGGCTCTTCTCGACCTCCCGCTGGATCCGGGCGTACTCGGCCGGCTCGAGGTAGCAGAAGGCCAGGTCTTCGAGCTCTCCCTTGACGAGCCCCATGCCGAGGCGGTTGGCGATCGGGGCATAGATGTCCATGGTCTCGCGGGCGATCTCCAGCTGCCGGGACTCGGGCAGGAACTGCAGCGTCCGCATGTTGTGGAGGCGGTCGGCCAGCTTGACCAGGACGACCCGCACGTCCGAGACCATCGCGAGGATCATCTTGCGGAAGGTCTCCGCCTGTTCCTCGACGCGCGAGACGTAGGAGAACTTGCTGATCTTCGTCAGGCCGTCCACCAGGTCGGCGACCGCGGGCCCGAACTGCTGCGCGATCGCCTCCCGCGTCGTCAGGGTGTCCTCCAGGACATCGTGCAGGAGGCCGACCACGATGGAGACGTCGTCCGCCTTCATCTCGGCGAGGATGGCCGCCACGTTCAAAGGATGGACGAGGTAGGGCTCGCCGGAGCGCCGCACCTGCCCGCGGTGCTCGCGCGCGGAGAAGACGTAGGCCCGCCGCAGCAGATCCTGGTCCGTCTGCGGGTTGTAGGCCTCGACTTTGTCGAGGATGTCCTCGAACCGGATCACGACACCAGATTAGCAGGGAACCGAAGCTCTAGCGGCGCCCGGACTTCTTCTTCGAGGGAGGCTGTTGCGCCGGGGCGCTGGGTTTCGGGACGACGGGGACCGCGGCGAGCTTGCGGCGGCTGGACCACTGCCTCCAGATCACGACGATGGGCGAGGCGACGTAGATCGAGGAGTACGTCCCGACGATGATCCCGATGATCAGGGTCAGGGCAAACGTGTTCAGGACCTCTCCCCCGAGAAAGAAGAGCGCGACCACGACGAGCATGGTGGCGCCCGAGGTCAGTACGGTCCGCGAGAGAGTCTGGTTGATCGAGCGGTTGATGACGATCTCGAGCGGCTCCTTCTTGGGCGTGCGGAGGTTCTCCCGGATCCGGTCGTAGACCACCACGGTGTCATTGACGGAGTATCCGACGAGAGTCAGCAGGGCCGCGACCACGACCAGGTTGAACTCGCGGCCGAAGAGGGCGAGCAGCCCGACCGTGATCAGCGTGTCGTGGATCGTGGCCACGATCGCGCCGACGCCGAAGGGAAGCGAGCGGAAGCGCCACCAGATGTAGAGGAGCATCCCGAAGGTCGAAGTCGCGATTGCCCAGAGGGCCTTCTGGCGCAGGTCCGCGCCCACCTGGGGCCCGACGTTCTCGGCGGAGAGGAGCACGAAGGGGCCGGTCACGGCGTTGGACTGGATCCAGCCCTTGACGGCCGGGCTCACCTCCGGCGTCGTGTTGGCGTCGGCGGGAGAGAGGAAGAGGCCCATCTCCGAGCGGCGGGCGATGACCTGCTCGGCGATGCGGCCGTAATAGTCGGCGGGAGTCTGTCCGCTCCTTCCGGCCACGTGGTCCGGGTCCGCGGCGATCAGGCGCGCCGCCAGGCTGTCGCGCCCCTGCGTGTTCAGGTCGATCTTGGAGGCGTCCACGGAGTGGCCCAGGCCCTGCCGCATCAGATTCAGGACCTCGGCCGTGATGTCGCGCCCTTCCCTCTTCTGCTGCTGGACGCGGATCAGGACTTCGTTCTTCTCCGGCGCTTCGTACCGCTGGAGCCCGGTGTCTCCGAAGTTGCCCTTGTCCAGGATCTTCCGAAGCTCGTCGATGTTGGGCCGCGTCGCGAAGCGCAGGGCGATCTGCGTGCCGCCGGCGAAGTCGATCCCGAACTTCAATCCTTTCTGGACGAAGATCGCGACGAGACCGATCAGGATCAGGGCCCAGGAGGCCCCGATGGCCCACCACTTCCATCGGAGAAAATCGATATGGGTCTGTCGAAAGAGTTCCATAGGGCCTCAGATCGAAAGCGCGTCGATGTGCTGCCGGCGGCCGTACTCGAGCTCGAAGACCGTGTGCGAGACGAAAACGGCGGTGAAGACCGAGATCAGGAGACCGATGATCAGGGTGACCGCGAACCCCTTGACCGGGCCGGTGCCGAACTGGAAGAGGAAGATCGCCGAGATGATGACGGTGATGTGCGTGTCGATGATCGTCGCGAAGGCCTTGGAGAAGCCGTTCTCGATCGCCGTCTTGGGGGCGCGACCGGCGCGGAGTTCCTCGCGGATGCGCTCGAAGATGAGCACGTTGGAGTCTACCGCCATGCCGATCGTCAGGATGAAACCTGCAATGCCCGGCAACGTGAGCGTCGCGCTGAAGAGCGACATCGCCCCCAGCAGGAGAATCGCGTTCAGCACGAGCGCCAACACCGCGTTCCACCCCGCCCGCCGGTAGTAGACGACGACCGCGATGAAGACGAGGAGGGCTCC
>JAWOLE010000216.1:0-3166 GCA_033853815.1 Thermoanaerobaculia bacterium | reverse complement strand
CAATCACGGTCCTGCTCGTCCTTGCCGTTCGCTTTTTCGCAAAGCGAGCCTGGCGGATGGAGGCCGGACCACCGGAGGGTCCGTCCACGAACTCCCGGGCCGGGAACGGCGCCGTCAACCGGCCGTTGGATCGCAATCGCCGGCGATGAGCGGCCGGGAGTTGAGATGATCCTCCGCTATTCCTTTGTCGCGCTGACGACGACCGATCTCGCGCGCCAGAGGACGTTCTGGGTCGATCAGCTCGGCTTCGAGGTCTCGGAGGAGGAACCGGGGGAGTTCTCGGGTGATCTGTGATCGGATGATCGGGTGATTATGGAGCCCTGGTCAATCACCCGATGGCTCGATCACACGATCGCCCGATTTCTACGAGCTGGCGCAACGAGGTCTCTCGGTGCCAGAGGAGCCAAACAAGGACCGAGCGAGGTTCCTATACCGTCGTCCGCGATCCCGATGGAAGAGCGGTCATTCTGACGGAGGCGGTTTGAACCCGCCGCAAACGATGGCATCCTGAAGGAGCGAGCGAACATGGATGGGAAAGTCGCCGCCTTCGCGTTCCTGATCGTCTGCCTCGTGCTTGCCGTCCTTCTTTTCCTGCGCGCGATCTCGCCCGTGGCGAGCGGCGCGGTGTTCGCGATCGCGCTCGCCCTCCTGGGCGGTCTTTCGCGCGGCTTCCGCCGGGGACGCTCCCCATAGGCCGGCGGGTGGGGGCGTCGAGTCCCCGGCTATATCAACATTGATATACGGATCTGCAACTTCGCCTCACGCTGGTTTCGCAACGCGTCGGCGCGGGAATATCGTCTAAGCATGTCGCCAGGGGTTGCATGAGGGCGGGGAGCGGCGATGCCACCGTTTCGCGCGGCTTCGGAAGGGCGTGGCTCGCCCTGACGCTCGCCGTCGCGATCCACGTGACGGATGAGGCGGCGAATGGGTTTCTGTCTCTCTACAACCCGACTGTTCGCGGTATCCGCGAACGATTTCCTTGGCTTCCCTTGCCGACCTTCAGTTTCGAGGCGTGGCTCGGCGGCCTCGCCGCGGCAGTCCTCGCCCTCCTGCTCCTCGCGAAGCCGGCTTTCGCGAACTCGCGATCTCTCAGGCCGTTGGCGTGTGTCTTCGCGATCTTGATGCTCGGAAACGGGGTGCTCCATCTTGCTGCGTCGCTCTACCTTCGACGTCTTGCTCCCGGCGTCCTCTCGGCGCCTTTGCTTCTTGGTGCGGCGGCCTATCTGCTGGTCTCGCTCCGGCGCACGGCGACGCCCGCCGCGCGAGGAAGGCTCATCCGGGAACGTTTGGGCGGGGAGGGCAGCCAATGAGGCCTTCGGGAGCCGGCTCTCGGGCGTGGGCGATTCTCTTCGCGAGGCTCGTCCTGGGGTTCATCTTCTTCATGGCGGGTGTCTACAAGGTCTTCGATTTGACGCCGGCCGGCCACGTCCGGAAGTGGTTCCTGCCCTACCAGGACACTTTTCTGCCGACCTGGTCTCTGTGGACGGTCGGCCTCGCCATCCCGTTCGTGGAGCTGGCGGCCGGAGCGCTCCTGCTCATCGGCTGGCGCGTTTACGAGGCGCTCCTGGCCCTCGGCGCGGTCCTCGTCGTCGTGACCTTTGGTCATCTTCTGAAGGAGCCGCTCTACCCTTTTCACCAGCACGTCATTCCAAGGCTGGCGCTGGTTCTCTTCCTGCTCGTGATGCCGCGCGGAGAAGACCGCTTTTCCCTCGACCACCTCCTTCGCTCGCGAAGGCCTCGAGCGGGGGACGCGCGGCCCACCTGACGGTTTGTACCTCTTCCTCGCCGATGCCGTCGTCGTCCTCCATCTCCTCTTCATCCTCTTTGTCTTCGGCGGCGGTCTCCTGGTGCTGCGCTGGCGGCGCCTGATCTGGCTGCACCTTCCGGCGGCCGTCTGGGGAGCGGTGGTGGAGATGACGGGCTGGATCTGCCCTCTGACGCCTCTGGAGAACCGGCTGCGGGAGCTGGGCGGCGGCGGAACCTACCAGGGAGACTTCGTGGCGAAGTACGTGGCGCCGATCGTGTATCCAGAGCAGCTCACGCAGAGAATGCAGCTCGTCCTGGGAGCGATCGTGCTGGTCGCCAACGCCGTGATCTACGCCTTCGTCTGGACGAGCGGCCGGCGAGCCGGAGACCCGGCAAGCTGACGCCGAGGTAAGCCACCCTACGAACGTCGCTTTGATAAGACGCCCCGTATCCGTCGTCGTTTCTCTCGTCGGCACGCGGCGGCCGGGCCGCAATGGTCACCGACGGGCCGCCGCTCTGGTCACTCGGGCACAGGGGCAGCAGTCCTGTTCCCTGTCTGTGGTGTGTGGCCTCGGACAAGGCCTCCTCCGAGAAACGCCGCCGGCTCCGGGGCTGGCAGTGTGGCTTAAGTCCGGGTAAGAGCCACGGCGGCGGGACGACTCCCGGAGGAGGCATGAGCGAAGGAGCAAGGCAGGCGGAATCGTCTGCCTCGCCGTCCCTGCGACTGAGCGACTAGCGACGGCCCGGTTCTCGCTTTCGCGGATGGGCCGGCGCGAGCCGACGAGGGAGGCGGCCCGACGCCGGGCGTCTCGAAGCGAAAGACTCCCGAGGGAACTGGCCTCGGGTCTCCAGTCCGGGGAGGGACGACCGCTATGATCTGGCGGGGCGCAACCCCGGGGGGCGGAAATGGAAAAGCTCGAAGAACTGCGCGGTCTGCTGGCGCGGATGCTCGATTGGGAGGACGCGCACGTCGGTTTCGACGCGGTGATCGCCGGGATCCCGGCCGAGTTTCGCGGCGCGCAGCCGGAGGGATTGCCGTACTCGGCCTGGCAGCTCCTCGAGCACATGCGCCTGGCTCAGCGCGACATCCTCGATTTCTGCCGCGATTCCGGCTACGTGGAGCCGCACTCGATGGCCGCGTACTGGCCGGCCTCCGCCGCGCCACCGAGCTCCGAGGCCTGGGACCGGAGCGTTGCGGCCTTCCGTGCGGACCGTCAGGCCATCCAGAAGATCGCGCGCGAGGGCGACCTGTTCTCGGCCGTTCCGCGCGGGACCGGACAGACCTTCCTTCGTGAGGTCGTGCTCGTCGCCGACCACAACGCCTACACGCTCGGGCAGGTCGTCGTGCTCCGCCGCCTGCTCGGAATCTGGCCGCGGAGTTGACCGTGGCGGGTGATATCGCGGAGAGGTACCGGCGCTG
>JAWOLE010000215.1:0-36202 GCA_033853815.1 Thermoanaerobaculia bacterium | reverse complement strand
GAGACCAGGCTCGTCAACGGCCGGCGCGTCACCGACGACGAGACGCTCGAGGTCGTCAAGATGGTCTTCGCCGGAAAGATCTCCGTCGAGATCCTCTCGGCCCTGCGCGCGCACGGGGTGCAGGCCGTGGGCGTCTCGGGCATCGACGGCAACGTGGTGCTCGCGCGGCGGCGCTCGAAGAAGCGCCTGGTCAACCGCGAAACGGGAAAACGCGAGCTCGTGGACTTCGGCAACGTGGGGGACGTCGTGGACGTGGACCCGCGGCTCCTGACGACCCTTCTCGACGCCGGCTACCTGCCGGTCGTCTCGCCGCTCGCGGCCGACGAGGAGGGGCGCGTCTTCAACGTCAACGCCGACGCGATCGCCTCGGCGCTCGCGATCGAGCTCGCGGCGGAGAAGCTGATCCTCCTCTCCGACGTGCCGGGCGTGCTCGCCGATCCCGCCAACCCCGAGAGCCTGGTCTCGCGCCTGACGGCCGCCGAGGCCCGCAAGCTCGCCCGAAGCCCGGCGGTCACGGGCGGGATGGTCGCCAAGCTCCAGGAGATCTCGCGCGTCGCGGAGGCGGGCGTGCGCGCCGTCCATGTCGTCAACGGCAACCAGAGAAACGCCCTGCTGTCGGAGATCTTCGGCGACCGGGGAAGCGGCACGATGGTCGTGAAGGAGTGACGAAGGCCCGGTCCGCGACGGACATCGTAGATGTCCTCAGCGAGTTCGTGGCGATCCCGAGCGTCTCGGGGCAGGAGGGCAGGCTCGCCGACCGGATCGCCGAGATCTGCGAGGAGGCCGGAGTCCCCGGCGAGCGGGGAGGGCGCAACCTCGTCGCCCTGCGGGGCGAGGGCTTTCCGCGGCTCCTGCTGAACTCTCACCTGGACACCGTGCCGCCCGTCGCGGGGTGGACCGCCGACCCGTGGAATCCGAGGATCGAAAATGGGCGGCTGATCGGCCTCGGCGCGAACGACGCGAAGGCCTCCGTGGCGGCCCTCCTCGAGGCCTTCCTGACGGCGCCGCTGCCCGCCGCCGGGAGCCTTTGCTTCGCCGCCACGTGCGACGAGGAGACGGGAGGGGAGGGGATGGAGAAGCTCGCCGCCTCGATCGCGTTCGACGACGCGATCGTCGGCGAGCCCAACGGTTTCGCCGTCGCGGTGGCGCAGAAGGGGCTCGTCAAGCTGAAGCTCACGGCGCGGGGGCGGGCGGGCCACGCGGCGCGACCGCATCTGGCGGTGAACGCCATCGCGGCCGCCGCCCGGGACGTGCTCGCGGTCGAGGGCCTGGAGTTTGAGGCCCGCGACCCGTACCTGGGCAAGCCAACCGCGGCCGTGACGATGATCGCGGGCGGCATCAAGTCAAACGTCGTCCCGGACCGCTGCGAGCTGACCGTGGACGCGCGCACGATCGGCGGCTTCGACAACGACGCGATGATCGCGGCGATCCGCCGCGCCGTCTCCTCCGAGGTCGAGGTCCTCTCCTCGCGCCTGAAGCCGGTCCGAGGCGACGCCGGGTCCCGGATCGCGCGCGCGGCCCTCTCCGCCGTGCCCGGGTCGGCCGCCACGGGCTTTCCGAGCGTGAGCGATCTCGCGCACCTCGCCGGAAAGCCCGCGATCGTCTTCGGCCCGGGCTCGCCCGAGCAATCGCATCGCGCCGACGAGTCGATCGCCATCGAGACGCTGCTCACGGCGCCCGGCGTCTACCGCCGGACCATCGCGGCGTACTTCTCGTGAAGAAGAAGAAGAAGGGGAAGCGGCCGCGGGGGCAGCCCCTGTGGGGCGGCGGCTACGCGGGCGGACCGGGGAAGGCTCTTTCGGAGCTCTCCGTTTCGCACGGGTTCGACCGGCGGCTCGCCCCTCACGACATCGCCGGGACGCGGGCCCATCTGCGGGGGTTGCGCCGGGCCGGCCTCCTCTCGGCGGGCGCGCTGGCGCGCCTGGAACGGACATTGACGGCGATTGCGAAGGAGATTGCGGCGGGACGCTTCCGGTTCCGCGACGAGGACGAAGACGTTCATCTGAACATCGAGCGGCGCTTGATCGAGCTCGCCGGGGAGGCCGGGCGGCGCGTGCACGCGGGGCGCTCCCGCAACGATCAGGTGGCCCTGGACCTTCGCCTCTTCGCCCTGGACGCGATCTCCCGCGCCCGCGAGGGGCTCCGGCGCCTGGGCCTGGCCCTGCTCGACCGGGCGGAGGACGCCCTCGAGAGCCGCGCCGTGGTGGCCGCGCGCACCCACATGCGCGCGGCTCAGCCAGTGCTCCTCGCGCACGCCTTCCACGCCTACGTCCAGATGCTGCTGCGCGACATCGATCGCCTGGAGGACGCGCGGCGGCGCGCCGCGACCTCGCCTCTGGGCTCCGGCGCCTGCGCCGGCACGACACTGCCGCTCGACCGCGCGGGAGTGGCCAGGGACCTCGGGCTCCCGGCCGTCACGGCCAACAGCCTCGACGCCGTCTCGGACCGCGATTTCGTCGTCGAGTTCGAGGCCGCGGCGGCCCTCGCGATGGTCCACCTCTCGCGCCTGTCCGAAGACCTGATCCTCTGGACCGGGGAGGAGTTCCGGCTCCTGACGCTCTCGGAGACGACGACGACGGGCTCCTCGATGATGCCGCAGAAGAAGAATCCGGATTCCCTGGAGCTCGCGCGCGGGAAGACCGGGCGCGTGATCGGGCACCTGGCGGGGACGCTCACGGTCTTGAAGGGCCTGCCTCTCTCCTACAACCGCGACCTGCAGGAGACGCAGGAAGCCCTCTTCGACGCGGCCGACACCCTGGAACTGTCTCTCGCCGCGATGACGGAAACCGTCGCCGGGCTGAAGCTCCGGCCGGCGGGCGAGCGGCCTGCCCTCGACCCGGCGACGCTCGCGACCGACATCGCCGAGGAGCTGGTCCGCCGCGGCCTCCCCTTCCGCGACGCGCACGAGAGGGTCGCCCGCTGGTCGCGCGCCGCCTCCGAATCCTCCGCCGACCTGCGCGAGGTCGCCGCGCGGGAGGCGCGAGGGCTCGTCCCCTTCCTCCGGCGCCTGACTCCCGAGTCCTCGGTCTCCCGCCGCGACGTGCCCGGCGGGACCTCGCCCCGCCGCGTCCGCGCCGCCATCGCCCGCGCCCGCAGGGAGCTCATGAGGGCTCGAGACCGGAAGGCGCCGCCTCGAAACCGCTGAGGCGCCGGGGCGCGGGGTTTCGGCCGGACGATGTCCGGCGAGGTCTTCAGCCGCGGATTTCGTAGAGGGCGTGGAGGGAGTCCTCGAGCGCAACCCGGCGGACGTCCGAGAAACCCGCGGCCACGCAGAGCTTCCGGAGGACCGGCTCCGGAAGGCCCATCGTGCCGAATGCTTCGCCGCCGGCCGCGAGCGACGCCGGCAGGGAATAGAGCGTGCTCCAGCCGTAGAGCATCGCTCCGAGCGGCCCGGCGTTCTCCTCCAGCCTCTCCGAGGATCTGGTCTCGAGACAGACGTAGATCCCGCCGGGCTTCAAGGCCTCCCGGATCCGGGCCAGGACCGTTTGCGGCCGCGGGACGTCGTGAAGCGAATCGAAAGTCGTGACGACGTCGTAGCTCCCGGACAGCCCCTCCGAGGCGTCCCGCCATTCGAACTGGACGCGATCGGCAACGCCGGCGATCCAGGCGTTCTTCCTGGCCAGCGCCACGGACGGCCCGAAGGCGTCGTAGCCGACGCAACGGCATGCCGGATAGGACTGAGCCAGCCGGATCAGGGCCCGGCCCCGGCCGCAGCCGACGTCCGCGACCGCAGCTCCCGACCGGAGCTTCTTCTCGACCTCCGGCATCGCGGGGATCCAGCTCGGGATCAGGGCGTTCTCGAACCAGGCCGACGAGAATCTTTCCATCCCCTCCCGGAAGTCTCCTTCGTAGGCCCAGGAAGAAACGCCGCTGCCCCCACGGAAGGCCTCTGAGAGAAGGTCGAGCGAGCCCACGAGGGGCGGGAGCGTCTGGAAGAGGCCGCCGAGGAAGAGCGGGCCGTTCTCGCGGACGAGGGCGGGCGCGTGCTCGGGCGGCAGCTCGAACCGCTTCCCTTCCGGTTCGTAGCGCAGGTAGCCGGCGCTGGCCATCGCGGCCAGCCACTCACGGACATACCGTTCCTGCAGTCCCGTCCTGGCCGAGACCTCCCGGCTCGTCGCCGGGCCATAGCTCGCCAGATCCTTGAAGAGGCCGAGCCTGTCGGCGAGCGCCGCCAGGATGACGATCATCGCCGCGCATGCGTCGTTGAAGGCCCTGCGCGCAAACGCGTCGGCCGCGGTGGGGTCCGATGAGACTGAAGCTTCGATGGCGCAGCCTCCCCGGGGAAACAGTGGCGCGCCGGAGCGCGGCAGAGCAATGAGGGAATCCCCTCAGGCAGCGGCTTCCCGCGCGCAAACTCAGAGAAGGTCCGGGAGGTCGGCCAGGCCGCCCACGACGGCGTCGGGGACGATCCGTGAACGGTTGGATTCCGCCTGGCGGAATTTCCCCGTGCGGACGAGGACGCCGGCGAGGCCGCAGGCCTGGCCTCCGCCGATGTCCACCTCGATGTCGTCCCCGACGATGGCCGCGGCCGAGGCCGGGACGCCCAGCAGCTCGAGCGCGGGTCGGAAGAACTCGGGGGAGGGCTTGCCGACGAGAATGGCCTCGCGCCCGCTCGCGTACTCCAGCGCCGCGACGAACGGCCCCTGATCGAGCACGAGTCCGCCGGCGGCCCGGTAGTACCGGTTGCGGGCGAGGGTGACGAAGGGAACCTCCTCGAGCAGCCAGCGGAAGGCGCGGTTCAACGCGGCGTAGCGGAAGCCCTCGCCGATGTCGCCCACGACGACGGCCTCGGGCGAGTCCTCCACGTGCTCGATGCCCCCGAAATCCTCAAGGACCGCGGGGGCGACCATCAGGTGGCAGTGAGTCATTCCGCGGCCGAGCAGGTATCGCCGGGCGGCGAGCGGAGCCGTGAAGATCCGGCCGGGCTCCGCGGGAACGCCCATGGCGGACAGCTCCGCGGCGATCCTCGAGCGCGGCCGGCTCGTCGTGTTGGTCACGAAGCAATACGGGAGGCCCCGGGCGGAGAGCTTCTCCAGCGCCTCGGCCGCCCCCGGCACCAGGCGGCCGGCCTCGTAGACCGTCCCCTCCAGATCCAGGAGAAGCGCGCGCACGCCCGGCAACCGGCCGTTCAGAGGCATCGGGAGAAAAGCGCGAGGGTCGCCTCCCAGGCGAGTTTGGAGGCATGGATGCGGTAGGAGTCTCTCTCCTCGAGAAAGAAGTCCGCCCCCGCGTCGTGGAAGACCTCCAGCCGGAAGTCCTTGCCGAGCGCCGTCATCCTCCGCCGGATCGTTTCCTTCTCCTGGCGGGAGATCGTGGTATCGAGCTCTCCGTAGAAGAGGAGGACCGACGCGCGAAGGCCGGCGGCCTGATCGATCGGCTGTCCCGCCGCGCGCGGCGGCTCCGGGCCGCTCGCGATGTCAGGCGGGTAGAAACACACGCAGGCGCGGACCTCGTCGGGATTCTGGCAGGCGGCGAGGAAGGCGAACCTGCCTCCCATCGAAAATCCGAGCACGCCCACCGGGCCGCGCACGCTTGCACGCGTGACCGCGAAGCCGATCGCCTGGCGGAAAATCGTCGCGGCACGCTCGTCGGAGACGAGCGATGCGGCATCCTGCGCCTCCAGCTCCTGGTCGTACCCGAAGTGGACGGCCACGGACGGGCGCAGGTAGTCCGGCGCCACGTCCGCCACGCTCGTGGGCGTCGCGTAGAAGGCCGGCGCCAGCGCGTAGAACCCGGCGGCGGCCAGGCGGTTGGCCACGCCTTTGACGTGGGGGTTCAACCCGAACCGGTCGTGCGCCACGATGACCGCCGGGAACGGCCCCTGCCCGTCGGGGATGGCTTCGTGGGCGGGGTAGCACTGCACGAGCGTTGTGTTGGACTCCATGTCGATCATGCCGCCGCGCATGCCGTGCCCTTTCGATGCGAGAACGAGAGGTTCATCAGTCTAAACCGGCGGCGGGGAGGCGGCGGCACGGGCGGAATTTTGCCGGCGCGGTAGAGTTCCGGCTGTCCTCAAGGAGGCCGATATGTCTTCAGCCCCGCGCATCCCCGGGTTCCGCCTCGGGATCTACGTCTTCAAGGACGCGGAGATCGTGGATTTCGCCGCGCCCCACGGGGTCTTCTCCGTGGCGCGCCGGTTCGATCCGGAGCTCGACGCCTTCCTGATCGCCGACGCGATGCGCCCCGTCCAGGCGCAGGCCGGCTTCACCGTCCTTCCGAACTACTGCTTCGCGGACGAGCCGGCCATGGACGCCTTTCTCATCCCGGGCGGATTCGGGACGCGGCAGGAGACGCACAACCGCAGGCTGCACGATTTCATCCGATCCCTGCCGGACTCGACCCTCCTGACGAGCGTCTGCACCGGCTCCTGGGTCTACGCCAGGATGGGGCTTCTCGACGGCCTTCCGGCGACCAACCGCAAGGAGCCGGACCGCGCCGAGGCCTCGCCGGCCGGCATGACCCCCATCGACCGGCTGGCGAAGATCGCGCCCAGGGCGAGGATCTCCCGGGCGAGGGTGGTGGACGCGGGGCGCATCGTCACCGCCGGCGGGATCACCTCGGGCATGGAGATGGGATTCCATCTCCTGCGCCGCGCCGGCTATTCCGAGGAGTTCCTCGCGGAGGTCGCGCGCGTCATGGAATACAAGGGGGCCTACGAGCTCTACCGGGGCGACGTCGAGACTTAGCAGGGTGCTGAAGAATGGATGTGGACGTCGTGGCTGGCCTTTTGCACTTCGCGATCCTCGCGAGTCTGGACTCGAGAGAAGAATGATCGTTCTGAAGCCATGGCGGGCAAAAGGCCAGCCACCGCAAGCGGTTGCGGCGGCGCGGGGCCGTCTGCGGCGTCGCCGCTCCTCCCCGATGCGTTTCAGCATCGCCTTCGTCGCGGCTCCTTGCATCCGACCCCGCGGCGCTCGCAACGCCGCCTCACACCATTCTTCAGCAACCTGCTTCGGAGGCCGCTGATCCGTGCGCGTGCTCACCGGAACGAGCGGCTACAGCTACAAGGAGTGGAAGGGCCTCTTCTATCCGGAGGATCTCCCGGCCGACGGAATGCTTCGCTACTACGCCGAGAGGCTCTCCGCCGTCGAGATCAACAACACCTTCTACAGGATGCCGAAGGCGGAGATCCTCTCGCGGTGGGCCGAGCAGGTTCCCGACCGGTTCCGGTTCGCCTTGAAGGCCTCGCAGCAGATCACGCACCGCCAGCGGCTCAAGGAATCGGCGGAGGCGGTGGCCTACTTCTTCCGCGTGGCGGCGACGCTCGGAGACCGGCTCGGCCCGGTCCTCTTCCAGCTGCCGCCCAACTTCAGGAAGGACCTGCCGCGGTTGACGAGCTTCCTCGAAGTCCTGCCTCCGGCTTCCCGCTGCGCCTTCGAATTCCGGCACGAGTCCTGGTTCTCCGACGAGGTCTTCGACGCCTTGAAGGCCCGGGGCTGCGCCCTCTGCCTGGCCGAAGACGAGGAGCTGGCGACGCCCTTCGTGGCCACCGCGGGCTGGGGCTATCTTCGCCTGCGCCGCCAGGACTACGGGGAGCAGGACCTCGCCGAACGCGCCGCCAGGCTCTCCGCGCAACCGTGGGAGGAGGCCTACGTATTCTTCAAGCACGAGGAGGGAGGCAAGGGGCCCGCGCTGGCCGAGCAGATGACAAGAATACTTTCCACATCCTAGCCTGCTAGACTTGGCCCTGAAACTATGAGCGCACGCGCGATCGGCACTGCCAACATCTCTTTCGGCCTGGTCTCCATACCGGTCAAGCTCTTCTCGGCCGCGAACAGCTCGGCCGCCATCTCCTTCAACATGCTGCACGCCAGGTGCGGCTCCCGTCTCAAACAGCAGTACATCTGCCCCAAAGAAGACAACGTCGTGGTCCCCCGGGAGGAGATCCAGAAGGGCTATGAGTTCGCCAAGGACCAGTACGTCCGCTTCACGCCCGAGGAGCTGAAGGCCCTGGAGGAAGAGTCCACGCAAACGGTCGAGGTGACCGAGTTCGTGCCGGTTTCGGAGGTCGAGCCCGTCTACTACGACAAGCCCTATTACGTCGGTCCGGACAAGGGGGGCGCCAAGGCGTACTGGCTCTTAAACGAAGCCCTGAAGGCGACGGGGCGGGTCGCGCTCGCCAAATACGCCGCCCGCGGCAAGCAGTACCTAGTGATGCTTCGCCCGGTCGATGGGGGCCTCGTCATGCAGCAGCTTCTCTACGCCGACGAGGTCCGGCCGATTTCCGAGATCGGCCTCGATAAGGAGAAGGTCGCCGACGCGGAATTGAAGCTCGCCACGATGCTCATCGAGCAGCGGGCAACCGACCATTTCCGCCCCGAGGCGTACGAGGACGAGGTCAAGAAGCGCATCCAGGAGCAGTTGAAGCGCAAGATCGAGACGGGGGAGGAGATCACGACCGCGCCCGCCCCCGAAAAGGGCGAGGTCATCGACCTGATGGAGGCGCTGCGCCGAAGCCTGTCCAAGTCGGCCGCTCCCGCCCGGAAGGCGGCGCCAGCGGAGAGAAAGCCCGCGAAGCAGGCGGCCCGAGCACGAAAATAGTCCTTGGTCCCTGGTCCTTAGTCCCAGGCGGTTAGTCCTTAGTCCTTGGTCCTTAGTCCTTAGTCCTTTGTTACCCTTTGGGATGGACTTTCGGAAAAGGTACCGGGGCGCGACCGGGGACCAAGGACTACGGACCAAGGACGCGCACTGACTTGAAGGGGTATTCGACCGGCGAGGTCGCGCGCATCCTGGAACTGACGCCCGGACAGGTCCGCGCCTCGGTGCGCGCGGGGCTGGCCCAGCCCGGTCGCGGCCCTCGCGGAGAGTTGCGCTTCTCCTTCCAGGACCTGGTTTCGTTGAAGACGGCCCGAGGCCTCCTCGCGTCGCGGATCCCCGCGGCTCGCGTGCGCGAGACTCTCGAGACGCTGCGCCGTCAGCTGCCCAGGGGACGCCGCCTCTCGGGCGTGCGGATCTCGGTCGAGGGCCGGAGCATCGTCGTTTCCGACGGCGCGGCGCGCTGGCAGCCCGAATCCGGCCAGACCCTGTTCGACTTCGGCGTCGAAGACCTGGTCCGCCGGGCGGCTCCCGCGGCCCGGGAGTCCTTCCGGCAGGCGACACGGCAGGGCGCGGAGCCGTCGCTCTCGGCCGAGGACTGGTATCAATGGGGCTGCGAGCTCGAAGCGGCGGCGCCGCAGGAGGCGGCCGAAGCCTACCGGCGGGCCCTCGCGCTCGACCCGGCGCACGCGGACGCTCATATCAACCTGGGCCGGCTCCTGCACGAGTCGGAAGGGCCGGCGGCCGCCGAAGCGCACTACCGCAGGGCGGTCGAGGCGCGCCCCGAGGATCCGACCGCGGCCTTCGACCTGGGGGTCGCGCTGGAGGATCTCGGCCGGAGCGAGGAGGCTCTCTCGGCCTACGAAAAGGCCGTCGCGCTCGATCCGGGCAATGCCGACGCGCACTACAACGCGGCGAACCTCTGCGAGCAACTCGGCCTCCTTACCGACGCCCTGCGCCACCTGAAGGACTACCGGACCCTGACGCGCGGACCGCGATGACTAGCAGGTTGCTGAAGAAGGGTGTGGGTGGCGTTGCGAGCGCCGCGGGGTCGGATGCAAGAAGCCGCGACGAAGGCGATGCCGGGGTGCATCGGGGAGGAGCGGCGACGCCGCAGACGGCCCCGCGCCGCCGCAACCGATCGCGGTGGCTGGGCTTTTGCTCGCGGCACCTTCCTGAACGAGGCCCTGACCATCAATGGAGGCGCCTGGGTCGCGAAGAGCAAAAGGCCAGCCACGACACCCGCATCCATTTTTCAGCAGCCTGCTAGACGAGACCGCCCCGCGATGGGCCGCCCGGCCCCGGCCCGGCCCGCCCGGGCGGGCAGGTTACAATGGTCGAAATGGCAGTCCGGTCTACTCGCGAGACGGCCTCCGCTCCGGGGGTCTCTTCGATGCACCCGTTTGCGGCGCTGTTCATCTCCTTGCGCCCGGAACAGTGGGTCAAGAACCTCGTCCTGCCGCTGCCGTTTCTCTTCGGCGCGGCGCTCGGCGAGGCGCGCGGCTGGGTCCTCGCCGGCGCCGGCCTGCTGACCTTCTGCGTCGTGTCGAGCGCGATCTACCTCGTCAACGACGTCATGGACCGCGAGCGCGACCGGGCCCACCCGGTCAAGCGCCGGCGGCCGCTGGCGACGGGAGAGCTCACGGTCGGCGCGGCGCTGGCCGGGGCGGCGGTCCTCCTGGCGGCGGGGCTGCTGGTGGCTTTCCTTCTCTCCCCGGCCTTCGGCCAGTGGTGTCTCTTCTACGCCACCCTGATGGTCGGCTACTCCCTGTGGCTGAAGCGCGTCCCCTTCCTGGAGGCGCTGATCGTCGCCGCCGGCCTGCCGCTGCGCGCGCTCGCGGGAGCGGCGCTCGCCCGAGTCCCGGCGTCCCTCTTCCTCATGGGATGCGCCTATCTGCTCGCGCTCTTTCTCGTCGTCGGGAAGAGGCAGTGGGAACTCCGCAACGCGGGACGCCTGTCGTCCGCGGAGCACCGCCCGGTCCTGGCCCGCTACCGGGACGACGGGCTGGACTTCCTCTTCGTCCTGACGGCGCTCATGACGGTCGCCGGCTACGCCATGTACAGCGTGATCCCGTCCACGCTGGCGCGGCACGGCGGGCGTTCCTTCGCGGTGACGATTCCGTTCGTCATCCTGGGGGTGGCGCGCTACGTTCGCCTCGTCTACCGCCGGGGCGGCGGGGGCAACCCGACGCGGGCTCTTCTCATCGACGATCCGTGGCTGCTTACGATCGTCGTGGGGTGGGTGGCGGCGGCGGGCTGGATCATCTACGGCCCTTGACTATGGCTCCTGACCAGCAGCCGCGGCTGGGCGTGGCCTTTCTCGCCTACAACGAGGAAGCGCTGATCGCGAAGACCGTCGGCGAGGCCGTCTCCGCGCTGTCGCAAGTGCCCGGGCTCGCCTGGCACGTCCTCGTGGTGGACGACGGCAGCCGGGACCGGACGGGGGAGATCGCCGAGGAACTGGCCAGGAAGGACCCGCGCGTCTCCGTCGTCCACCACCAGGGCAACAAGGGGTACGCGGTGGCCACCGAGACGGCGCTCCGGAACACGCCGGGCGAGGTCGTGATGGTCGTGGATGGCGACGGCCAGCACACGATGGCCGATGCCCCGCGCTTCCTCGCCGCGATCGACGAGGGGGCCGATGTCGTCTTCGGCTGGAAGAAGGAGCGGCACGATCCGCTGCCCCGCCTGGTTCTCTCGAAGGGCTTGAACACCCTGTCCCGCTGGATCCTGGGCTCGCCCCTCCACGACATCAACGGCGGCTGCCGCGCCTTCCGCAACGAGGTCGCGCGCAAGCTCGAGATCCGGCATCGCATCAACTTCGTGGGGGACGAGATCTTCGCCCGCTGCCGCATCGCGGGCTGGAAGGTCTCGGAGGTCGTCGTTCGCCACTTCCCGAGGGAAGCCGGCAAGAGCATCCACCGTCCCTGGAAGATGGTCGGGACGGTGGCGCGCGTTCTGCGGTATCTCTTCGAGTTGCGCGAGGAGATCAACCGCGCGGAAGCGTTGAAGAGGATCGTAGCCGCGCGATGAGCGGCCTCGTGATCCTGGGCGGCGGGCCGACCGGGCTCGGCGCCGCCTTCCGCCTGCGCGAGCGGGGCGTGGACGATTTCGAGATCTTCGAGCGCTCCGACCGCATCGGCGGGCTCTCCACGAGCTTCCGGGACGCCAAGGGTTACATCTGGGACGTCTCCGGGCACATCATCTTCTCCGGATACCCGTACTTCAACGCTCTCCTCGAAAGGCTCCTCGGCAAGGACGGGATGCGCCGCATCGATCGGGAGAGCTGGATCAAGTTCGAGGACCGTTACGTGCGGTATCCCTTCCAGAACCACCTCTCGTCGCTTCCCGAGGAGGCGATGCTCGAGTGCCTGGTGGGCCTGATCGAATCCCAGACCATCGACAGGGACCGCGCCTACACGAACTTCGAGGAGTGGGTCCTCGCGCGCTTCGGGGCGGGAGTCGCCAGGCACTTCATGATCCCGTACAACCTGAAGGTCTGGTCCACCCCGCTCGACCGGATGGGTTTCTACTGGATCGCGGAGCGGGTCGCGGTCGTGGACTGGAAGAAGGCGCTCGAGACGGCCCTGCGTCCCAAGGTCACCGACTGGGGCCCCAACGCGACCTTCGGCTATCCCGCGACGCGCGGCACCGTCGGCCTCTGGCTCGCGACACTCCCCTCAATCGGGCCCGAACGGATCCGCTACCACAAGCGGGCCATCTCCGTGGACGAGAAGAAGCGGGAGATCCGTTTCGCCGACGGCTCGACGCGCCGCTACGACCGGTTGCTGACGACCCTTCCTCTCGACGCCTTCGTCGCGAGGCTGACCGCCGCTCCGGAAAAGGTCCGGGCGGCCGCGAAGAAGCTCCTCTTCAACCGCCTCTTCACCGTGGGGGTGGGATTGAAACGTCCCTCCCCGTCGAACAAGAATTGGATCTATTTCCCCAACCCGAGGACCCCGTTCTACCGGATGACCTACCTTTCGAACTATTCCCCGGACATCGTGCCCGGCGGGGACACCTCGAGGTACTGCTCGCTGCTGATGGAGACGACCTACTCGCGATTCCGCCCGCTTCCCGCCGGCGACTTCGTCCGCGCGGTGATCGACGCGCTCGTAGCGGAAGGGATCCTCGAGCCCTCCGACCTGCCGCTGATCGACTCCACGTACCTGATCCACGCGGGGCACGCGTATCCGATTCCGAGCGTGGACCGCGATGAAGCCCTCGCCGTGATTCACGACTACCTCGAGGTACACGAGATCTATTCGCGCGGCCGGTTCGGCTCCTGGAAGTACGAGATCGGGAACCAGGACCATTCCCTGATGCAGGGCGTCGAGCTCGTGGACCGGTGGCTCGACGGCACCCCGGAAAAAGTCTTCAGGACCTGACCGGGGATCGCGCCTTGGAACAGGCGCCCCGGATCCGATCGTCGTTTCCCTCGTCGGCACGCGGCGGCCGGCCTCGCCAGATCCATCGGCCGCCGCTGAGGGTTCCTCGCAGGGATACTACGACTCTGGGTGCGCTTTCCCATGCTCGTCACCCATCACCTCCTCCGGGAAACGCCGCCGGCTCCGGGGCTGGCAGTCGGGCTTTAGTCTAGGTAAGAGCCCCGGCGGCGGGACGACTCCCGGAGGAGGCATGAGCGAAGGAGCAAGGCAAACTGAATCGTTCCCCTCGTCGTCCCTGCGACTGAGCGACTAGCGGCGGCCCGGTTCTCTCTTTGGTGGGAGGGCCGCCGCGCGCCGACGAGGGAGACGGCCCGACGACGGGGCGGCTCGAAGCGGGAACCTCTAGAGTTCTAAACGGCGGCGGGGATCAGGGGAGGGCGCCCAGCATCCAGGAGAAGATTCTGTTGGTGCCCCGGTCGGACACGTCCAGCCGCCCGAAGGAATCGATCACGATACCGGTCGGCGCCTTGAAGTCCGTATCGGCCTTCCAGGAGCGGCGCAGGGCGCCGGCCGGGTCGTACTGCGCGATCCGGCCGCTGGCCGCGTCCGTCGCGAAGACCGAGCCGTCGGGGCCGACCGCGATGTAGGGCTCGGTGTAGAAGTCCTTCCAGCCGGAGACGGGGAACTGCCGCACCGGCTTCCCGTCCGGCGTGAAGACCTGGACGCGGTGGTTACCCGTGTCGGCCACATAGATGTTGCCGGCCGCGTCGGCGGCCAGGCCGACCGGCTCGACGAACTGGCCCGGAGCGTTGCCGTTGCCGCCCCACTCGGAGACTTTCTTGCCCGACCGGTCGAAGCGGACGATCCTCTTGTTGCCCGTGTCGGCGACGTAGATCGCGTCCTTGAGCACGAGGACCGAGCGGGGGCCGAAGAACCCCCTCTCGGTGTCGTTGAAGGCGCCGATCCATTTGCCATCGGAGCCGAAGTGAGTGATCCGGTGGTTCCAGGTATCGGCGACCCAGACGTCCCCCTGCGCGTCCACGGCCACGCCACAGGGCTCGTTCAACTGGCCGTCGCCGGATCCCTTCGCGCCGAACTGCCGGACGAACTGGCCGTTGCCGTCGAAGACCTCGATGCGGGAATTCTTGGTGTCGGCCACGTAGAGGTTCCCGCGCGCGTCGGTCGCGAGCCCGCGCGGTTCCGCAAACTGCCCGGGACCAGATCCCGCCCCGCCGAATTGACGGGCGGGAGCGGAAACGGCCGCCGGCGAGGGATAGTCGCGCGAGGAGGAGTCCTGCACGGGGAAGGAGAGCGGCGCGAGCGGCCCGCTCCCCTCCTGGAGGTCCTTTCGGACGTAGAACATGGCGTCCTGCGACCCGATGGGGCTCCAGATCTCGTGAAAGAGCCACCAGCGCAGGAAGTCGGAGCCCGTGGGCCGCGTCGCCCCCGTCTCCGGGGACTTGACCGTGTCGGGGAACCACCAGGCCCGAATCGGCACGCGCTTCGAGTTGTAGCGGTCCGCGAGCTGCCGCTGCAGGGCGCCCTCCGGGTCCCAGTCGGCCACGATGATGGGCGTCGAGGCGTCCTCGACACGTCCCACCCAGCGCACCGGCACGTCGCGCAGGTACCAGGTCAGCGGCCAGGTCGCCTCGCCGGCCACCGTGATGACGGCCTGCCCGGACGGGACGCGTTCCTTCGCCTTCGCGACCGGCTCCAGGGCGCGCACCAGATCCCAGGTCGTCTGCACGTAGGCCAGGTCTTCGGCGTGCTTCGGTTCCTTCTCGAGGTCGTACGCCCCGTAGCGGAAGCAGGCGAGGTACATTCCGCTCGCGTTGACCGCGAGGAAGACTGCGATGATCGCCAGCGCGATCCGCGGCCGCGTCTCGCGGCGCTCCCGCCACAGATCCGCCAGGCCGATCGCGGCGAGGATCGTGATCGGCAGGAGCGGATGCACGGTCAGCCAGGGCACCTTCTCGCGCGCCCAGCCGTAGATCACGAGCGACCCGATCGCCCAGAAGACCAGGAAACCGAAGAACGGGTCCCGCCTCTTCTCGCGGAACGCGAAGATCGCGGCAAACAGGAAGCCCGTTTCGTAGTAGAGCAGCTGAGGGAAGTAGTAGTACCAGGGCCCCGGAATGCGCGCGATCTCGTGCTGACCCATCCAGTACTTCACGGCCTTCGGGATCGCCAGCCAGTCGGCGGGATACTTGCCGAAGGCCGAGTACATCAGTCCCCAGATGAAGAGGAAGACCGCGGCGGCCGTCAGGATCGGGGCGAAGTGCCCGCGGATCCAGCGGGCCGTTTCCGCCACCGTGTCGCGGAGCGCCGATGTCCGCTGCTTATTCCCGGAGACCCTGCGGAGGAACACCCAGACTCCGAACGCAACGAAGAGGACGCCGGTCATGTAGGCGTTTTCCTTGGTCACGCCGGCCAGGGCGAAGAACACCGCGGCGGCCGTCAGCCACCGGGCGCGATCGGTCTCCAGGAAGTAGCGGAAGGAGAGGATCGTCCCCAGGGTGAACACGAGCGAGTAGAGGTCCTCCCGGATGAAGCGCGAGAAATACGCCATGTGCGGCGAGAGCAGGACGAGGAGGGCATAGGCCGCCGCGGCGGGCTTGCCGATCCACCGGGAGAGGGGCCAGGCGAACGCGATCAGGATGAGACCGAAGACCGCGGGCAGGAAGCGGGCGGTCGTGTTGGAGACGTTCGAGAGCCCCACGATCCTGTAGATGACCGCGTTGGCGTAGTAGAGGAAGGGCCCGTGGTAGGCCGGGTCGTACCGCCAGGTGCCGTCCTTGGCGAGCGTGTAGGACTGGAACGCATGGATCGACTCGTCGTGGTGGAGCGGGCGATCTCCCAGCCCGTAGAACCTGGTGAGGATCGCGAGCGCGGCGAGGATCAGGAGCAGCGGATGGCGGCGCACCGTCCGGGTCAGGGCAGACTCGGGCGCGGCGTCGGCTTGGGTCTCCGCGGTCACGGACGTCTTCCTCCTGTCAGCTCGAACCGGGAAACCTTATTGTTCCCGGAGTTGATCACGTATAGCAAACGGTTCTTTCGATCGATCGCGACGCCCGTGGGCCTGGAGAGCTCCACTCCGGAGTCATCGCGCGTGAAGGTCTTCTTGACGGCGCCCGCGGGGTCTATTTGGAGGAGACCGTTGCGCGGGGGATCGGACACGTAGAGAGTTCCGTCTTCGTCCACGTCCAGGTGCGGCTCGACGCCCACCTTCCAGCCCGGGACCGGGGTCTGCCGCAGGTAGTGTCCGTTCTTGTCGAGGAACTGGACGCGTTGATTCCCCGCGTCGGCGACGTAGATGGCGCCGTCGGAGCCTACGGCGATCCCCACCGGATCGGAGAATTCCTCCGGGCCCGAGCCCAGCTTGCCGATCGTCCGCAACTGCTTGAGGTCGCCGTCGTAGACGACGAGGCGCTTGTTTCCGGTGTCGGTCACCCAGACGGTGCCGTCGGGGGCCACCGCGACGCCGCGCGGGCCGAAGAGATCCCGCGCCGTGGCCTTCCATTTCCCGTCGAGCGCGAAGGCCTGGATGCGCCCGTTCCAGGTGTCGGCCACGTAGACCGAATCGTCCCGGATCGCGACCGCGCAGGGCTCGCGCAGCCCGTAGGTGCCGCTGCCGCGGCCACCCCAGCCGCCCAGGTACCCCCCGAACGGGTCGAAGATCCGCAGCCTCGAGTTGCCGAAATCCGCGATCCAGATCCGGCCGCGGTCGTCCACCGCGGCGCCGCGCGGCTCGCGCATGCCGGCAAAGGGGGCCGACCCTGCGGGGGCCTTGTCGCGAATGAGCGGCGGCTCCTCCGGTTCGTCGCCCGAATGGGCCGGGGCCTGGGGGGCCGCGATCGCTTCGCGCACCGGAGCGGTGATGACGTCCTGGGCGTCACCGCCGGCGACGCGATAGACCTGCGCCTCCGGGTTGGAGTAGACGATCTTGAAGAGGTCGGGCGTCGTCTCGAACTTGCGCAGCCCGGCGGCCGGGTAGGTCTGCCGCTCGAGCGATCCCACATAGACGTAGCCCACGTGGTAGCGCCGCAAGAGGCGCTCGGCCTGAGCCGGATCCGTCCCGGAATAGATCTGCTGGACGGCCTCGCGGCGGGCCACAACCTCGGCCTCGGGGTTCCCGCGCTGCTTGACGTGGTGTTCCCAGCCGAGCACGGTCGGCAGCCCCGTCAGCATCGAGATCCGCGAGAAATCCTGGTAGGAAGCCCCCTGCGCCTCCAGCACCACCGGGGTTCCGGGGAGCGTCCGGCGCATCCAGAGCACAGCGCGGTACTCGCCGGGCCGCGTCTTCTCGAGGTAGCGCAGTCCGTCGAGCGTGGGCACCCCTGGTCTTCCCTCCGGGCGTTCGGGACGCGCGGGGTTGTTCGGACCGAAGATGCCTCCCCGGATGACGGTCACGGTCGTGAAGGCGCAGCAGGCCAGAAGGAGGAAGAACACGGCGCGCAGGGCCCCCGGCCACCGCTCGAAGGCGCCGGCGCCGGAGGCGGAGCCGAAGACCAGGACGGCGGCGCCGATCGCGAAAAGGGGCCAGGCCTCCGAATACAACTTGAAAAAGGTGTTCATCCGGTCGTAGATGAAGATCCGCTGCGGCAAGAGCACCAGGAAGAAGGCGGTGGCGAGGAACCCGAAGGCCAGGCGGTCCTCAGGCCGGTCGGCCATGAGAACGATCGCGACGAGGAAGAAGAGAACGCCCGCGACGCAGAGCACATCGGCGGAGAGAAATCCGGCAGCCAGCACGATCGCCGCGGCCAGGTAGGCCAGCCGCTGCGGACCGGGGCCGAAGCCTTTCCGGGCCAGGTATGCGCAGGCGGCCGCCGCGCACCAGGCCAGAGCGAGGAAGAAGAAGAAACCGAAATGCGTCAGAACGTCCACGCCCCGGCCGCCCTTCTCGGCGTTCCACCCGAAGCCGGGAGCGCCCCCTCCCCGGACCCAGAGCGGACGGACGAGGAGGAAGCACGCCACGGCGGCGACGAAGATGGAGACGGCCGGCCGGGCGAGGCCGCGCGGATCGCGCTCGGGTAGCGAGAGGAGGGTCACGACGAGCAGGAGGACGAAGAGCCCCAGCAGCAGGGGAGCGTCCCAGGCGTTGGTCAAGGCCTCGACCGCGGCCGCGAAACCCAGGGTCAGGGCGCAGACCAGCCGCCGTTCCGCCCGCGGGAAGGGATCCGCGTGGGCCAGAACGAACCCGAGCGCGCTTGCCGCGACCATGAGAAGCAGCGGGAGAGCCAGAACGTGCGCGTGGAGGTCCGCGAAGAGCAGGCTCCAGAGGGGGTACTCGTTGATCGTGTCGGGCACGACGCGGGAGGTCGCCCAGAAGTAGTGCCAGTCCAGGTGCCGGTGGCCTTCGCGCGCGGGCTGGTTCACGAGCCATTCCCGCAGTCCGGCGAGGTTGCCGAGGATCAGGGTGAACCCCGCGCCGGCCAGGCCCGCGCGCAGCCTGCCTCCCCAGCTTCGCGCCAGGGTGAAAGCGCCCTGCGCGATCGTTCCTCCGAGAAGACCGAAGGCGAGGTTGAAGGTGAAGCGCGTCGACAGGCTCGTCAGGAGAGTTAGGAACGCCACCATCTCCTGCCCGAAGACGTAGTAACCGAGGGGCGCGCCGGAGAACCAGGGGTCCGAAGGGGGAAGATTCCGGGTTCGTACCAGGATGTTCAGGATCGAGAAATCCATGGGCTTTTCGCCCCAGAAGATCTCCGGATTGAAGGAGCGCAGGAGGAGGAAGAGCACGAACCCGACGCCGAAGACCGCTTCTCCGGCAAAGAGCGCGCGGCGCCGATTCCTCCAGAACTCCGCCATCCGCCCGCCCCGCTGCGACAAACAGAAGACGCTCGCGAGCGCCACCAGCGCCAGGCTCGTCCAGGAGACGAGGCTGCCCTGGTGGAAGACGCGCCATCGGACCAGAAGGCCCGAGAGCAGCGTCGCGAGCGCCAGGCCGAGGACCTTCGCGAAGCCGGCGCCGCGGTCGTCGAGGTAGGGGAAGAGCACGTAGGCGAGCGGGAGCGCCACGAGCCCGACGGCGAAGATCGCGACGGCCCAGAGGACCGCCGCGAAGAACGAGTTCACGGGCAGCTCGCGCAGAGGCGCCGGGGCGGGGACCGGCCCGGCGGCGCCGCCCGCGTGCGCGATGTCCGCGGCCGTGGGAACCGGCCGGTTCGCGGGTGGAGCCGCGCTGTTCCCTTCCGGCAGCGGGATGGCCCCGGCGAGCGCGGCGCAGAGAGCGAAGATTCCGAACGCGCCCGCCAGTTTCAGGCGCATGCGTGTCGCTTCAAGACGTTTTGGGCGTGCTTCAATGGATCTGTGGCCGGTGACGGACAAGCCTGCCCGGAGCGGGACTCGATCGATGCGGGAACCCGGTCACCGCGGCACCGGCCGAGTATACGGGAGGTTTTCTCCGCGCGGAAGACTTTCGGCTGCGACCGGAAGCCGAGAGTTCTTAAGGCAACGACCCGGGCCCGCGGCCCCACATTTGAAGGTCTCGGCGGCCGTTCGCGCGGCGTGTGTCGGACACGACGCTCGCATCACTCTTCTGCCTGCTGAGTGCTTTCGCGTTTCTGGTACCCTCCGAAGGAAAGCCGATGGAGCAGGAAGCGAGCCCAAACCGCCGCTGGCTGGCGATTCTGTTCCTCTTCGCCGTGGGCGTCCGGCTGTTCCGGGTCGACTGGGACCAGCACCACTTCTTTCATCCCGACGAGCGCGCGATCGGTTTCGCCGTCGACCGGCTCTCCTTTTCTCCCCTGCAGTTGAACCCGCACTTCTTCGCCTACGGCTCTCTGACCCTGTACATCATCAAAATCGCGACCTCGTTTCTGGGGATCTTCCGCCAGTCGTGGCGCGGCTACGATGCGAGCATCTTCGCCGGCCGGGAAATCTCGGCGCTGCTCGGCGCCGCTACCGCCGTCCTGCTCGCCGCGCTCGGCTGGAGGATCTACGGGAAGCGGGCCGGCCTCCTGGCGGGGTTCCTGATGGCCGCGGCCGTGCTCCACGTGCAGAACTCGCATTTCGCGACGAGCGACGTCCCCCTGACCTTCCTCGTCCTGCTCACTCTCTACTTCCTCGTCCGCGTGGCCGAGTCCGGAGGCCTGCGCCACTTCGTCGGCGCGGGCCTCGCGGCGGGGCTGGCGGTCGCGACGAAATTCAGCGCGCTGCCCATCTTCCTCGCGGTCGCAATCGCGGTCTTCTATCGGTGGAACCTGGAAGGGCGAAAGGCCGGGGCCCTGCGTCGCGTCGCGGCGCTCGCGCTCTCGGTCGTGTTGGGATTCGTCCTCGGACAGCCGTACGCGATCCTGGACTTCGCCGCGTTCCGAAACGACATCCTCGAGCAGAGCCGCATGGTGCGCCACGCGGGGATGTTTCCCTACACCAACCAGTACATCGGCGTGCCGAAGTATCTCTACGACCTCAACCAGATGGTCCTCTGGGGCATGGGGCCTCTGCTCGGCATCGCCGCGGTCGTCGGGACGATTCTCTGTTGCATCCGCGCCGCGAGGAAGCGACGGGTCGCCGAAATCGTCCTCCTGGCCTGGGTCCTGCCGTTCTTCGCGATCACCGGTTCCTTCGACGTGAAGTTCCCCCGATACCTCCTTCCGATGTACGGGCCGGTGATCCTGTGGGGAGCCGCGGCGCTGGTGGCCTGGGCGAACCGGAGCCGGATCGGGAAGGCGGCCGTCGTCGTCGTTTGCGTGGCGACGTTCGCGTGGCTCGCGGCCTTCCTGACGATCTATACCCGGCCGCACACGGTCGTCACCGCCTCGGAATGGTTCTATCAGAACGTCCCGGCGGGAACGAAGGTCGCGAGCCAGCACTGGGACGAGGGATTCCCGTTCCCGCTGCCGGGCGACAGGAGCCCGGACCGGTACTCGATCGCGAGCCTGCCCTACTACGAGCCGGACACGCCGGAGAAAATGGCCCAGATCTGCCGGGACCTCGCAGCCACCGAGTACGCCGTCTTTCAGACCAAGCGGATCTACGGGTCCGTCACGCGGGCCCCGGAAAAGTTCCCTCTGACGACCCGCTACTTCTACCGGCTGTTTGCCGGCGATCTCGGGTTCACGTTGATCCAGGAATTCGCCTCCCGGCCGGCGCTCTTCGGCCTGCAGATCCACGACGAGCTGGCCGACGAGTCCTTCTCGGTCTACGACCATCCGAAGGTGCTCGTCTTCCGCAACACCGGGCACCTTCCCGCGAGCGTCATCGACGACCGGGTCCTCACGGGAGAGCCCTCTCGCAGGCTCACGCGGTGTGACCTTCTGCTCGCGACCCCGGCGAGGTTGCCCGCGGCGGGGCCGGCGGGCGTGGAGGTGAAGGCGACGGCCGCTCCCGCCTCTGCTCCCGCGTCCGGCGCCGGCAGGGAAACGCCCGCCGTCGCCGAGATGAAGGAGACTCCCGCGGCCGCAGTCGCCACACCCGCTTCCGTCCCCGGTGGAGAGACGCCTCCCGCCGCCGAGGCGAAGGAGGCGGGCGCCGCGATCCTGGAGCAGCCGCGGGGGATCGCCTTCGATCGTGAAGGGCATCTGCTCGTCTGCGACTTCGGGCATGATCGGATCCAGGAGTTCGACGAGTCCTTGAAGCCCGGGGCCGGGTGGGGCCGCCCGGGAGCGGGCCCCGGCGAGTTCAAGCAGCCTGGCGCCGTGGCGGTAGGACCCGATGGCGACGTCTACGTCGCCGACACGTGGAACAACCGCGTGCAGCAATTCGACCGGACCGGCAAGTTCCGGCGCGAGTGGAAGGGCGGGCTCTTCGGCCCTCGAGGGATCGCCGTTGGGGCCGGAGGCAGGGTCTTCGTGGCCGACAGCGGGAACCATCGGATCCTCCGGTTTTCGGCCCGCGGCGCGCAGGAGCGGGAGTGGGGAGGACGCGGATCCGAGCCGGGCAAGCTCTTCGATCCGATCGGCCTGGCGGTTTCCGGCGACGGGAAGGTCTTCGTGTGCGACAACGGCAACAAGCGCATGCAGGTGTTCGACCGCGACGGGCGATTCCTCCTGGCGTTCCCCGTCCCCGGCTGGAGGCGGGAGGTCTTCTCCGAGCCGCAGGTCGCGCTGGGCAAGGACGGGACTCCGTGGGTCACGGTGCCGCTCGAGAAGGAAGTGCGCCACTACGGCGCGGATGGGACGCTGCTCGGAGCGATTCGGAGCCGCGGAGCCGCCTGGGCGAGCTTCGATAGGCCCATGGGAATCGCCGTGGCTCCCTCCGGCGACGCCGTTTTCGTCTCCGACCTGACGGGCGGGCTCGTCCGGCTCCCCGTGCAGGCCCCCTGAGCCGGTCGCAGACCCCGCTCGTTGCGTGTAACCACAGAAATCGCAATCGCGCAGGAACGCTCGTCTCGCCAGATCCGCCCCGGCGTCGGGTCCGTCTCCCTCGTCGGCACGCGACGGCCATGCCTCAGCAGGAGAACCGGACCGTCGCTCGTCGCTCAGTCGCATCGGCAGTGATGCAACAGAGGATCTGTCTTGTGCTCCTTCGCTCATGGCCGCCAGCGGAAGCCGGCCCCGCCGCCGGGGCTCGCAGCCGGGCTGAAGTCATGGTGTGAGCCCCGAAGACGGCGGCGTTGACCGGAGGAGGTGATGGGTGACGAGCATGGAAGAGCGCGACCGGCAGCACATTGCGAACTGTGAGGAACCCTCAGCGCCGGCCGGTTCTCACCCTTGCGGCCGGCCGGCGCGTGCCGACGAGGGCAATGCCGACGGCTCCGGGGCGACCTTTTCGCGACGTCACTAAAGGGGGCTAGAGCCGGTTGTTCGGGCGCGGAAGAAAGTCTCGCACCCGCTTGTAGTCTTTCGGCTCGAGGGGGGTGAGGACGGAAAGCGGGATCACCTCGGCCTTGCCGCCGGGCGGCTGCCAGGCGAGCGTGATGATGCCCCGGAAGCTGTGCTCCCAGTAGCTGACGGAGATCAGATGTTCGCCGCGCGTCAGCGCGACGACGAAGCGCCGCGGGGTGGGATCCTCGATCGCGAAGTTCTCGAAAGCCTTCTTGCGATCGAACGAGACGACCGCCGGCCCGCAGGCGCCGAGCTCGAAGACGTAGTTGCCGGGTTCGTCGATCCGAAGGGTGGCCGTCCACTCGGCCGTGAACGGGTGGGGCAGGGGGTCGCGGTCCCAGTGACTGTGGAACCAGATCGCGGGCTCCCTCTGGACGATCGTCGGTTCGCCCGACCAGTTCTCGTTGGCCCAATAGGCTCCCAGGAAACCCTTCCGGTCGATTCCGGTTTCCTTCGGGTGCGCCAGGTCCTCCCGGGGCACCTGGATGTCGACGAACATCGTCCTGCCGTAGGGATCGGGGTGCGTCGTCATCTTCGGGTGCTCGTAGAGGGCCTGGAAGAGAGGAAACAGCCCCTCCTCGAACGGTTCGAGGACGTAGAGCAGTCCTTCCCGATCGGGATGGACGCGTTCGGGGGCGATGGGGAAGTGTTCGTGGAGGACGAAGCGCTCCTCCGGGAAGTCCGGGCCGAGATAGAACCGCTCGATGTTGTAGTCGAAGTAGACGGGGCTGATGAAGATGTCGAACCGGTTCGCGTAGGGGGGCAGAAAGCGGCCGATCGCGTGATGGTCGGCCTGGAACTCCTGCCAGGCGAGCGAGGTGTGGACCTGCGGCCCGAAATAGAGGGTGAGATCCCGGGCCGCGAGGGCCACGCTCGCCAGGAGCGCCACGGCCGCGACGAGGGCCGTTCGCAGCTTTCCGCGCAGGCCCGCGGCATAGGCGAAGAGGGGCTGCAGGCCCTGGCCGATCAGGAGATAGACCGCCGGGATCGCGCCGACGGCCCGGTGCGCCTGGGGAGACTCGATCGTCAGGATCGCCGGGAGCATCATCACGAAGAACCAGGCGAGCCAGGTCGCCTGCGGCCACTTCGTGCCCCGGGCGAGCGCCGCGCCGAGGCCCACCAGGAGCAGGAATCCCTCCCCGGGGTTGAGCATCGGCATTTCGGGAATGTTGTGCCGGGGGTTCGCGTCTCCTCGGAAATTGAACATCAGCAGGTTGGTCGCGGCGTTCTGCCAGAGGATCGCCGGCCAGGGCAGGTGGTGAGCGGGGTTCCAGATCGCGACCTCTGAAGATCGCTGGAAGAACTCCTGACGGTTGCGCAGGATGAACAGCGCCAGCGGAAGCAGGAGAACGACGGCCACCAGGACCGACAGGGCGAGGCCTCGAAGAATGGCGACGAACTCGGCCCCGAAAGACCTCCAGCCCCGTCGCGCGGCGAAGGTCACCAGAGCGACGAGGAGAACGGCAGGGAAGAGGTTGAAGGAGTAGTAGGTCTGCAGACCCACGCCCATGACGACTCCGAAGAGCACGTAGAAGAGGAGCCGCCGGGTCTCCATGGCTTTCCAGAAGACGAGGACCGCGAGGACCTCGAGCAGAGGCCCGGTGATCGTCGCGAACCCGATGCGGGAGAACGTGACGTGCCAGCGGGAGCCGGCCAGCAGGACCGTCGTTGCCGCGGCCACGGGCCAGGCAAAGGCCCTTCGGGCCAGGAAATAGAACACCGGGATCGTGAGCGTTCCGATGAGGGCCGAGAGGCCGCGGACCGTGGTCAGGCCTTTCCCCGCGATCGCAATGGCGCCGGCCAGAACGTAGAAGAAGAGGGCGGGCATCTTCGTCATGCCGCCGATGAAGACCGGCCGGTAGCCCCTCAGGATGTCCTCGGCCACCGCGTGGTTCTGCACCTCGTCGAAGAAGCCGCCGGGAGGGGCGTGCTCGAGGCCGATGAACCTCACGCACGCCGCCGCCACGACGACGGCCGCGAGAAAGATTCCTTCCACGAGCCAGGAAGGACGCCGGGACGCGCCTTCCGGATAGCCGGGATCGAGCGCCCATGAGGCGCACGAAGCAGCGACGAGGAGGATGCCCGCGACGAGCGGGAGCAGTCCGTCCCTCAAACGGTTGCCGGTCCAGAGCCACTGCGCGTAGGCGATCGCGCCAATGCCGCCCAGGAAGACGACGAATCGGAGGAGTCTCAGGAGGAATGGCGGTCGGGCGGACATCATTTCGAGCCGGAGAAGTCGCGGATGCGCGCGCCGGGTCCACGGCAGAAACGAGTCTTCACATCCTTCGGGGTCACGAAATGGATTCTATGGTGAATCGGAGAGTGACAGGCGGACAGGCATCTTCAGAACGTCTCCGCGGTCGGACGAGTGCGGCCGGCATCCATCGCCGTATACTTTGCCGCTTGTTCCCGCTTTCAAAAGTCATCGCATGATCCCGCGACACGCCGGAACCTCGACGAGGGGGGGGCCCGCTCCCGCGATGAGACCCGGGCGCGGCGTCGTGCTCACCCTCGGATTGCTCGCGGTCGGAGTGGCCGCCGGCGGCGAGGCCCTGATCCGCTCGGGCAACTCCTCGGGGCTGGGAGGCGCACTCTACCTTCTGGCGATCGCCCTCTTCGCCGTCGGCGCGTGGCCCCTTCCTGCTGCCCGTTCCGATTCCCCTCCCTCGGACGGCCGGCCTCGGAGCCGCTGGATCCTCACCGCCGCGGTGATTCTCGCGGTTGCGATCGACGTCGTGATGCTCCGACGTCTCCTGCACGGCAACGAATCGGCGCTGACGGTCCTGCTATGGCTGCTCGCTCCGGGGGTCCTCCTCGCCGCCGGGATCCTGTCCAGGGACTCGACGGCCCACGCGCCGGTCTGGGCGACGACGCGGTGGCCGGCAACGCGGCGCGGGCGCTCGATTCTCCTGCTCGTGCTTGTCGCGCTCCTGGCAGTCGCGGTCCTGTGCCGGCTCGTCGCGTTGAACAAGGTCCCGTACGGGATCAACGCGGACGAGGGCGATCGGGCCGCCGTCGCGATACAGATCGTCCGCGGCCAGAATCCCTCGACCGTCTTCGGCATCGGCTGGTACCACATCAGCATGGTCTACTTCAAACTCCTGGCGCTCGTGATGAAGTTCGCGGGGCTCAACTTCGCGGGCGCCCGCGTCCTGGGGGCGATCTCCGGCGTTCTGACCGTGATCGTCCTCACCTGGCTGGCGATCCGGAACTTCGGCTGGCGGACCGGGCTCCTGACGGGGGTGATTTCCTCGACGCTCGGCGTGGCTCTGCAGTTTTCGCGCGAGACGACCGAGGCCGGGCCCACGGCGACGCTCTGGACGGTGAGCGGGGCTCTCCTTCTCGAAGCGGCGAGAGCCGGCGCGACCTGGGCCTGGATCGGCGCAGGAATCGCCGGTGGCGCCTCCGTCTATTTCTATCCCACGGGCCGCCTCTGGCCCGTCCTGGCGGCCCTCTCCTGCCTCTCACTGCTCGCGCGAGGGCCGCACCGGGGACGCGTCCTCGTCGGGACGACTCTCGCCGCGCTGGCGGCCCTGGCGATCATGTCGCCGTTCTTCCTGCACATCTGGCAGGTTCCGAACGAATTCACGGTGCGGGCCCACGAGACGTCGATCTTCATCAAGGAGAATCCGCTCCGGCTGGATTACTACAAGCCGACGTGGAGCCTCGCACAGCTGCTCAAAGCCCAGATCGACCACTCGCTCGGCGTTTTCAACAAGTACCTGGATCGCAACTTCTTCTTTCCCACGTACAGACCCCTTCTGCCTCCCGCCCTCGCCGTCCTGACGCTCGTCGGCCTCGGGGCGGCGACTCTTCGGATCGTAGACCCGCGTCTGACCCTTCTCGCGATCTGGTTCTGGGTCGGTTTCGTCGGGGTCATCGTGACCGTGGAGACGCCCAATCTCCAGCGCATGGCCACCGCGGTCCCGTTGCTGGGGCTTTTCGCCGCTCTCGTCCTGGATGACCTGGCGCGCCGCGCCGAGTCGATTGCGATGGCCCCGGAGCGGCTTCGCGTCGGCACCGCGACCGCCGTCGTGGCGCTGGCCGCCGCCGTCATGGCGTGGCGCGAGGGCCGCTTCTACTTCCGCGACTACGCGGCGATGGACATGTGGCCGTACACGCGGGTCGAGGGCCAGACCGTGGCGCGGGAGGGCAAGGATGCCCTGGTCGTCTCGCTCAGCTACCAGTTCCACATGGTCAACTCCGGCTGGGTCCGGTTGCTCGCGCCCACCGCCAACCGGGCCGGCGTCCTGACTCCCGGCAGTTTCCTCCCGTTGTCGATGCCCGCCGACAAGGATCTGGCCTTTCTCGTCTATCCCGGGCAGTCCTACTACCTGCCGTATCTGGCCGACATTTACCCCGGAGGCCGCGTAGCCCGGATCACGCATCCTCCCGATGTGTTCATGTTCACCGTCTACCGGGTTCCCCGAGAAGCCTGGGCCCGGCAGCAGGGAGCCCTGGCGCGCGCTCCGGGCTCGGCTGCGGTTGTGGTCTCCGCCATCGGCCAGCCGCCGCCCGGTTGGGCCCGTTTTCCCGGCGCCATGACCTGGTCCGCCGCCCTGCGCGTACCCCAGTACTGGAACTATGGATTCCGGATCGGCCCGGGGCCGGCCCGCCTCGTGGTGGATGGGAAGGAGATTCTGAAAGTCCCCGAAGGGGAGGCGTCGGCGACCGCCACCGTGAGCCTCGCCCGCGGAGATCATGGGATCGTTTTCGAAGGCATCGTGCCCCGGCCCGGCCAGCCCGCCCTCTTCGAATGGAAGTCTCTGACGCCGGAGGACTCGGGCGCGTCGTCCGTAGGAGGCTGGCAAAAAGTCCCGACCGCGAGCCTTCGGCCTTCCGATGGAAGCACGACGGGACTCTTCGGGGTCATCGACGTCCAGGGACGCCCCCAGGTGCACAGCCTCGATCCGGCGATCGCGACCGGCGGACTCTGCGAGGAGGCACGCTCCGGCGGACCCTTCGAGGCGAGGTGGACGGGGACCCTGAGAGTTCCGAAGACAGGGAGCTACGAGATGGCTCTTCGCGCGGTCGGGGGAACGGCCGCGCTCAGGCTCGATGGAAAGCAGGTCGTGCAGGCCGACGGCGAGAGAGACGAGATCACCCGCCAGGACGTCCCGCTCGAGGTCGGGCCTCACTCCGTCGAGATCGATTACAGCGTTCGCCATGCGCCGGGCGGTATCGAATGGCTCTGGAAACCGCCGGGAGGCGCCGAGTCGATCGTGCCTCCGTCCGTCCTGTCTCCTCCGCCGGGCGCCGGGCTCGGTTCCCGCCTGCCTCTCCAGGTCCTCGGCGGGCCGGACTTACAGCCGGTCGATCAGCCCACCTACACGACGCCGTGACGAAGCCCGCATCCGCGAGATCGACCGAGCGTGTCGCCTACTTGCCGGAGGCGGAGGCGACGGAGAAGTCCGCGGAGCCCAGGCGACGGGGAGGTTTGCCCGGTTCAACGACCCAGGTCTCCACGCGGTAGGTTCCGGGCTCCCAGGAGGCCGTATCCGCGGCAAAGTTGACGACGCCGGCCCCCCTGGGCAGGGGCTTGGACTCGTCGGAGACCTTCGCGCCACCCGGCTGGGTGACCCAGACCGCCTTCGCCTGGGCTCCGTCCTGCGCGTCCACGATGGCGAAGGAGACATAGACCTTCTCCCCCTTCGTGAACGAACGCATCTCGCTGCCGGCTTCTCCGTCCGTCCCCAGGCTGCGTCCCAGTTTGAACTTCGTGACGTGGGCATCCTTCGGCCCGCCCGACGGTCTGCCGCCGGATTCCTTGCCCCCGCAGGCGATGGATGCCGCGGCGAGGAGGCCGATGACGAGAGCCAGTGATCCCCTTCGGGTCAGGACGAGACAGGAGAGTTCAGAGCGGCGCAACGCGTCTTGAATGATAGCAGAGCGCTTACTGAACCGTGTACAGCTCCGGAGGCAGGTGCCGGGGCGGGTCGCCCTCGAGCCTGTCGGGCCCGACGACAGGCGTGAGGATCTTCCCGGACGGCGGCGAAAGGACTGAAGGCGGCACGATCGACTGGACTCCGCCCGGCGGGGTCCACGTCCATTCGAGGCCGCCCGGTCCTCCCGTGACGCGAAGCGCGACCTCGACCGCGTGCGGCCCGGCGGTCATCACGGCCTCGCCGCTCGTCGGAAACTCGCTGGACGCCTCGGTGTGGATGACCGTATCCCCGTCGATCGTGAGCGTCGCGGCTCCCTGCGCGAAGAGGCTCATCGAATACTTGCCGCTCGCGGGCGCCTTCAGGGTGCCGGTCCACGTCGCGGTGAAGGGCTGTTCCATCGACTGGATTTCCGAGGAGAGGCAGCAACTCGCGAGCGCGCCGTCGACGCGCCGCTGCTCGGGCCTGCCGGCGATCCGCACGGTGCCGAAGAGGCCCTGAGGCCCGGCCGCCGTCGGCGAGAGATCCTCGGTATGAAGGGGGCTCCAGGACGGCGGCGCGGAGGAGAGAGGCAGCGGCGCCCAGTCGAGTTGCGGCTTCCTCGCGTCGGAGTTCCAGACCGCTTCGCACTCGATCGCGTGAAGGCCGCGCGCGAGGGCCATTGAGGCGGTCCGCGGGCCGGAGCCCGCGGGAACCGACAGCACGGGCTGGCCGTCAATCGTGAGCCGGGCGGGCCCGGGGCCGAGCCGGAAGGCGTAGTTCCAGTACTTCTCCACGCGAAAATGCGCCGTCCAGCGCATCGGGCCGGGCTGCCCGTTCCAGCCCGGCGGGACCGAGGGAATCGTCTTGACCCGGATCGGGGACTGGCCCCGAGGCCAGAGGAGCGCTCCCTGCTCTTCGCTCCACTGCTTCTGCGAGAGCTTGAAAGTCGTCACGACCAGGCGGTTCGAATCGCTCGGATTGGTCCAGTTCCGGGCCGCGCCCTCGGGATACAACTCGCGCAGGTACGGCAGGTAACCCGGCTGGTGGTAATAGATGAGGAAGGTGACGTCGCGGTTGGCCGGCAGGGCCAGCGGCAGATCGCTGCCCGGCGACCGGATCCCCGCCAGCGATATCTCAGGCGCCATGAGATGCAGCGTCCCCGAGCTCGAGAAGTGGAAGGCGCGCCCAATCGACAGAACGAGCGACCCCGCCCCCTGGGAGCGAACGGCCTCCGTTTCGATTCTCGGAAAGCTGTATTCGTCCATCTTCGCGAAATCCACGAAATAGAAGCGGCCCTCGAGCCACATCGCCCAGGCCGCGATGAGAGCCACGGCGCCGTTGGCGGTCCAGAGGAGGAGGCGGCGCTCGCGAGTCCCGCGCTCGGCCCTCAGGATCTCGACGCGCCGCGCCATGTTGTCGAGCACGAGCGCGGCGAAGAGCGCGAGAACCGGCACCGCGGGCACCATGCGATGGAGGCTGGGGGTATCGATCGTGATGATCACGCCGACGAAACCGATCCAGAACCAGAGCGCGAGCGCGACGAACCGCGAGTCGCTCCATCGCAGGCACGACCAGGCCAACCCGACGAGCATCAGGACCGACAGGGGAAAGGACAGGATCGCCCGGTGCGTCGGCCAGAAGCCGTCGTAGTCGCCCCAGCGATTGAACAGGCCGAGGGCTTGATCTGTCTGCGCGAGGAGCAGCCGCGCCATGCTCCAATCCTTCCTGTAGTAGGGGAGCCTCAGCACGTTGTTCTGGGTGAATATCGAGGTCTCGTTGGCGCGCAGCCACAGCATGTTCGGGCGCTGCAGCGCGACCGCATAGAAGGGCGCCATCATCAGGAGTGCGGCGAGCGCGGTCATCGCCGCGCCCCGCGCGATCTCCCGCCGCAGGCCCGCGGACGCGCGCAGGAAGGCGTGAACACAGAAGGCGCCCGCAATCGCCGGCCACAGGCGCCCCGTCGGGTAGAAATAGATCGAGAATCCGCCCGCGAGCCCGGCGCCGATCCAGGCCCAGTCCTTTCCCCGGCGCGCCCCTTCGAGCAGCAGGGCCACGCTCACCGCCCAGAGCATGGCCGTGGGGGTGGCCATGGTCACGAAGCGCCCCGTTTGAATCGAGATGCCCATGAGGGCGGCGAGGCCGCCCGCCAGAAGGCCGACCCGGAGGCCGAAGTTGCGAAGGCCGAGCCAGGTGACGGCGGCGACGGCGACGACGCTCGTGACCGCGCTGAACTCCTTCGCCTGAACGTAGCCGATCCCGACGAGCTTCATGAACTGCGCGAGCAGCCAGTAGAACATCACCGAGATCTGGTACCAGCCGTCCTCGAAGACGCTCTGTTTGTTGACGCCTCGAATGATCTGGATCGAGTTGACGGCCTGGTCCCCCTCGTCGGGGTTCAAGCCCCGGGGGATCGTCGCGAGAGACGCGAGGCGAGCCACGGAGGCCGCGATGAGAATCGCGAACACGGTCGCGCCGAGCAGCCAGCGGCGGGAGGTTCGCTCCGGCAGCGACTTGAGACCCCAGCGAGCCGGCCATCCGCCCTTTCGTCCCGCGATGAACCCCGTCAGGAAGAGGATTCCGAGGCTCGTCAGCCACAGCCGCAGGCCGGCCGTGGAGCGAACATCTCCGTAGATCAGCTTCGTCGCCACCGCGCCCACGAGCAACGCCGCCGTCATGCCCGCTATGGCGAGCCAGCGGCGCCATCCGCGATCGGGACCGCTCCACGGTTCCGTCGCCGGGAGGTCCGACGGGGCGGGAGGCACCCCTCGGGCGGTGAACGCGAAGACGGCGACCCCCAGCGCGAAGAGGACGAAACCGAGGTGGCCGGCCTTCTGTTTGGCGACGACGGCCTGACCGGCGACGGCCAGGGCGACCCCGAGCAGGCCGAAGGCGAGGAGAGACGCCGGGCCCTGGCGTCCCGGATTCCAGCGAGCTGTGCGAAACACTCGATTGAATATTAATCGATCATTCGGCTGCGGCAACCTCGCGGCGTCGGATGACATCGGAAGGAGCCTGCGCTATGCTCGCTTTCACAAAAAAGGAGGCGTCGAATCATGAGGTCCCGAGCGGTTCTCTGCGTTGCGATCGGAGTTCTCTTCTACGTCGGGTGTTCCCGAGGCGGAAGCGAGGCTGCCGGTACCCGTCCCCGCTCGAAAGACCTCTATGAAGACGCCTTCCGGCTCGGCGGGACGGCGTCCGCCGACGGACATGTGACGACCGAGAAGAGCGTCTTCAACCAGGGCGAGGGTGTCTATGTCTCGTTCATCGTTCAGAACGCGCCCGCCGGGGCCAAGGCCCGCGCCGTCTGGACGAGTCTCGCCAAGGGGGGCGCGAAGATCTCAGAAGAGGAGAAGCCGCTCCCGAAGGACGGGTTCGTCGCGTTCAGCGTCGCCGACACGTCTCAGTGGGAGCCGGGCGACTACCGTCTTCTGAAGCAGCTGATCGATCCGGCGAGGCCGGGGGTGCAGACCAACCTCGGGAGCGCAGACTTCAAGATCCTGCCCCGCCGATAGTGCACCGTAACAACTGAATAGATAGCGGAAGGGTCGCCCCGGATCCGTCGGCATTTCCCTCGTCGGCACGCGGCGGCCGGCCTCACCAACTCCCATCGGCCGCCGCTGAGGGTTCCTCGCAGGGACACTACGACGCTAGGTGCACTTCCTCATGCTCGTCACCCATCACCTCCTCCGGGAAACGCCGCCGGCTTCGGGGCTAGCAATCCGGCTTAAGTTCCGCCGAGAGCCCCGGCGGCGGGACGCCTCCCGGAGGAGGCGATGAGCGAAGGAGCACGCCACCGCAAGACATGAGTCTCGGCTGCGACTGCGACCGAGCGACCAGCGACGGCCTGGCTCTGTCTTTGGCGGCCGGGCCGGAGCGTGCCGACGAGGGAGGCGGCCCGACGCCGGGGCGGCCAAGACAACCGAACCCGCCCTTCTTGCGATTTCACCGTTACAGGGAACCAGAGTCGAGCTCAGAGCTGGAACCGGAGGCGGAAGAGCCTCACGTAGCTCAGAACCGTCTTCCAGAACCGCATCTTGGAGACTCCCTGCTTGCGGAAGATGAAGCGGATCGGTTCTTCGCCCATGGAGAGCCCGGACGCTCTGGCCCGGATGAGGATCTCCGGAAGGAACGCGAAGTCGTCGTTCTGAAAGCGGATCCGGCGTAGGACCTCGCCTCTGTAGACCCGATAGCCGGAGGTCTTGTCCCGGACGCGCAGGCCGAACACGATCCGCATCACGACGTTGAGCGTCCCGCTCATGGCGAGCTTCCAGTACGGCGTGCCCTCGGCGACGCCGCCGCGGACGAAACGGGACCCGATGAGAATGTCGAGCTTTCGCCTCTCCCACGCCGCCAGCAGCCGGGGAATCTCTTCCGGCTGATGGTTCAGATCCGCGTCCATCGTGATGACGACGTCCGTGTCGGCCGGCACCGCTGCGAAGCCGCGACGGAAGGCGTCCCCGATCCCACGCGGTTTCGGCTGATAGAGCAGCGATATCGCGCCGAGCTCGCCGGCGAGCGCCTCGACGATGTTCTTCGTCCCGTCTTCGCCTTCGACCACGAAGAGGGTTGTCCACGTCGAGTCCGGGATCCGCCGGACGACGTCGTGGATCCGCCGGGTGAGCGCTTCGATGTTCTCCTTCTCGTTGTAGGCGGCGATCACAACCGTTCCCTTCATGGCGATGAATGGTACGATCCCGCGATCCTGGAATGAATAAGAGACGAGATCCGAGAGGAGGCCGCCCTCCGAGGCAGGGACTCTCCGCGTCGCTGGCCCGCGCCGGAGCAACGACGACCCCAGGACCGGGGGTGGCGCCCGGGTGACCGTACGGAGCTGGCCTTCGAGGCGGCGAGCCTGGACGAGCTACCTCCAAAAACGGTTCGACCTCGTGCTGCTCGCGGCGGTCGTCCTGTTCGGACTGGCCGTACGGCTCTACGACCTCGGCAATCTCCCCGACACTCTGCTCGCGGACGAGGCGGACAACGCCCAGGCGGCGATCCGAATCCTGCGCGGGGTGCCGCCGATCAACGGTTTTTTCGGCCTCGACTGGACTCAGCAGCCCGCCTACAGCGTCTACCTGCTGGCCGGGTTCCTGAAGGTGTTCGGCGTCTCCATCATGGCCATTCGTCTGCCGAGCGCCGTGCTGGGCGCGCTTTCCCTCATTCCCTTCTACCTCCTGCTGCGGAGACAGTTTTCAACGGCCACCTCGCTCCTCGCGACGTTCCTGCTGGCCACGAACGTTTGGTACCTGAACTTCTCGCGCAGCGGATGGAATTGCGGGCACACCTGCTTCTACCTGGTGATGGCCATGCTCTTCCTGATGCTGGCCCTGGACCGGGTCGCCGACCCTCGCGGAGGGCGGCGGCGGCCCTGGATCTTCTTCGGGCTCACGGGCTTCTTCTGCGCGCTCGGGCTCTATTCCTATCCGAATGGACGCGCGATCACCCTCGGAATCATCGTCTTCGGGCCGTTCGCGCTGCGTTTCTACAGGCCGCAGTGGAAGACGCTCTTCAAGGGCTACCTCCTCGTCGGCGCGGTGACGGTCCTGCTGTTCCTGCCCCAGGCGGTCTACATCGCCCGAAACTTTGAACTGTTCAACGGGCGCCTTCACACCGTGACGCTGACGAACAAGCCGGATTACAAGGCCAGCCCCTCCGCCGCGCTGTGGGCTCAGGTCAAGCGCAACGTCCGGGGTCCCTGGGATGGGAGCGTCAACAACACGTGGCAGTACACGCCGGGAGGCGAACCGCAGCTCGATCGCCCCACCGGCTGGCTGACTCTGGCGGGTCTGCTGATGAGCCTGGCTCTGCCGGCCCTGCGGCGGCGGCCGGAGACATGGCTCTGGTGGTGCATGTTGATCGCCGCGTGGGTCCCGACACAGCTGCTGACGGTGGGCACCCCGAACGGGGCCAGGGGCGTGATCTACGTCCCGGCGCTCCTCTACTTCGCGGCCGCGGGCCTGGAGTCCGTTCTGTCGCTGGCCGATCGGGCCTGGGGCCGGCGGTTGAGCGTGGCCGTGGCCGCGCCGCTCCTACTTTTCTTCGGCCTCGCCAACGTCGGGCACTACTGGTCGTGGCAGACGAACCCGCGCACCCGCCAGTCGCGCTGGATCTACGTCACCGCGTCGGAGTTTCCGGAATGGAAGGCCTGGGTCACGGACGTGGCCGACTGGAAGGGCGGCGTCACCAATCTGGGCCAGTGGGTGGACAGCCACCCCGGCACGGACCCTTCCGTTGCGGTCCCGCAGGGTCCCGCTCCGGCGCCCACGCCGCGTCCTTGAGCGGGCGCAGGAGTTCCCTCCGCGAACGGCGGTCGAAAGTTTCGAAACCAGGACTCTTCGCGATCTTGCGATCCGGGGAAACCGGTCTAGTTCCCTGTAACAGCGGAAACGATACTAGTCGTGGGAATGAACTTCCTTTCCAACCCGCCACGGCGTCGGCTGCGCCTCCCTCGTCGGCACGCGCCGGCCGGGCCGCACAGAGGAGTTCCGGGCCGTCGCTCGTCGCTCAGTCGCACGGGCAGCTCGGCGACGGAGAGTCTGTCGTGTGCTCCTTCGCTCATGGCCTCCTCCGGGAGGCTTCGCCGCCGCCGTGGCTCCAGCGTGGCGATACGCCGGACTGGAGCCCCGGAGCCGGAGGCGTTCCCGTACGGGGTGATGGGTGACGAGCATGGAAGGCTGCGGCCTGAACCAAGCTGAGACTGCGAGGAACCCTCAGCGAGCGCCGGTTCTCCATGTAACGGCCTGCGCGAGCGTGCCCCGGGAGGGAATGCCGCAGGCTCCGGGGCGGATTCTCCGCCACTATCGGCTCAAATGTTACAGGCCACTAGGAATCGCGGCGGGCGTAGATCTCGACGGTTCCGCCGCGGCGCAGGAGGACTTCGAGCAGGGTGAGCGCGAAGCTGACGGGGACGACGACGGGCAGCAGGGCCAGCGTGGCGAGCGACTGGACCGGCGCCTCGCGCAGAGGATGCTGAAGCGTGCGCGCGCTCGGGTTCTTCAGGAGATCGTAGAGGAGGTTGGACCGGAACCCGAGTCTGTTGAGCAGGCTCTGGATCCAGCCATAGGGGTTGTATTCGAGCGAGAGGTGGCTGGCGTCGAGGATCGAGAACCCCTCGGAGGCGAGCAGGCGGGTGAGCCAGCGGAGGCCGAAGTGATGGTAGTGCCGCGGGACGTCGAGATGAAACCAGTGCCGGCCGGCGAAGCGCGCCTGCAGGCTCTCGAAGTTCGGGACCGCGATGACGAGCAGGCCTCCCGGTCTCAGGATCTCGTGCGCCCGGCGGATCGCCGCCACCGGATTCGGCACGTGCTCCAGGACGTGCCAGAAGACGACCGCGTCGAAGGAGCCGCCGGCGTAAGGGCTCTCCAGAAAGTCGCCCACGAACACGGGGAGCTGCAACTCCTCGCGCGCGTGGCGGGCGGCCGTCGCCGAGAACTCGAGCCCGTGGGCCTCCCAGCCGCGCTCGCGCATCAGGGCCGGGAGAATTCCCCGCCCGCATCCGACGTCGAGCATCCGGCCATGGCGAACGAACCTCTCGATGGCCCGGCCGCGGCGGTTGCGGAAGAAGGGGATGAGCCCCTCGAGGAAGACGTTGAAGCGGCGGTTGCTGTCGCCGTAATAGCTGTGCGGGTAGTAACGGTCGAGCTCGGCCGCC
>JAWOLE010000214.1:0-2911 GCA_033853815.1 Thermoanaerobaculia bacterium | reverse complement strand
ACCGACCTTCCGGACGTCGACGTGAAGTCCACCGCACGAATCCTCGACGACTCCGAGGTGCACGCCGCGCGGGCGCGGCTTCATGGGTTTGCGGCGAGTTTCTGGCGGCGCCCGGTGCACTTGAACGCGGAGGCCGCGGAGATTGCGGAGTCTCTCCGGCTGGACGCAAAGAACGCGTTCGCGCTTGCGCGGAGAGCCCAGCTGGCGCCCAAGGAGAAGCGGGCTGCGCTCGCGCGCGACGCTACCGAGATCGCGCCGGACGATTGGCGGGGCTGGTTCGTGCTCGGGGAGTCGCTGCCCGACGATGCGGCGAGCGAGGCGGAGCGCCGGACCGCGCTGTCGCACGCACTTCGACTCGCTCCCAACAACGAACGAACCCTGAACGGTCTTGCCTGGCACTACGTGACGCGGGGCCAGTACGCGCAGGCGATGCCGATGGCGGCTCGGGCCGTCAAGCTCGCTCCCTGGTCTCCGGAGATCCGGGACACCTACGCCATGGCTGCGTTCGGTTTGAAGCGCTGCGACGAGGCGCTGCGCGAACAACGAGCGGCCCTCGCCTTGGGCGAAGATCGCGGGCCGAACGGTTCGGCGAACTTGAAGCAGCACCTGAAGGAAATCGAATCCGGGTGCGCGGGGAGTGCCTCGATGGCGCCGGCGGCGAAGACGGAGACGAATGGCGAAACGAGCACGCCCCCCTGAGACTGCTCAGTGCGTGATCTCGAAGCCGTCGAGATCGCCCCCGTACGCCCTCCGCGTTACCTCGACGCCGTCCACCTGCGCATGGCTCGGGCCGCGGTTGCACCAGGCGATGAAGGCGTCGACCGCCTTCTCGTCGCCCTCGACCTCGGCTTCGACCTGTCCCGTGTGCAGGTTGCGCACCCACCCGGCGAGACCCAGCCGCGAGCCTTCGCGCTGGGCCGAATAGCGGAAGCCCACACCCTGCACGATGCCCGTCACGACGATGTGGGCTCGCGCTTTCATGGGCGCTCGGGCTCCGCCTCGACTCCGATGTCGGCCACGTCCGCGGCCGCGGCCTGCATCTGCCGGGCGACGCGGCGGTCGAGGTACCGAGCCACGCTCTCGGCGGAAAAGCGGTTCATGGTCAGCGAATGGGTCATGGTCGCCAGCAATCCGTCCAGGTCGCGATACCACTCCGGCGTGAACGACGGGCTCACGCACAAGCCTTCGGCGATCAGGGCCTTGATCAACCACGCGTCTTCGATGGCCATTTTGCCCGAAAGAAAGGCGAGGAGGAGATCGAGGTCGGGCTTCGCCAGGGCGATGCGAAGAAAGTTGAAGGTGCGGCAGTAGCCGCGTTGGTACACCGCATCTTTGGTGAAGGGTGCGCCGCCCGCGAGGACGCCACCTCGGAAGACGCGCTCGCACAGCTGCGCCGACTTCGCAGGCGGGAACTTCTCGGACAGGTAGTTGAAGACCTGGAGGTAGTCGGCTCCCTGGGCCGCCATGTCGACGGCGATGGTCCGCTCACCCAGCTCCCGGAAGCGGTCGTTGGTGATGCTGCCGGTCAGGTACTCGGAGACGATGCCGCCGCCCTCCTGGCTCTCCGTGAACCGGGGCATGCCGACGCCCAGTACCGTGAGCACGGGCTGGCGGTAGCCGTTCAGGCTCGTCAGCACGTGCCACAGCCCTTCGTGGTGGGCGAGCGCCCGGACCTGGCGCTCCGTGAAGATGGCCCCCTTCTTGATCGCCACGTGGGTTCCGCCGGCAGCGGCGTTGGCGGTGATCCGCGAGCTCTCCTTGATGGCGCAGTGCCGACCGAGGACCGGCTCGACGATTCCCCGGATGAGCTCGACCGCCTTGGCCGAGTCGATGGCCGCGACTTCCGTTCGGGCGGGCGGGCGGCTGGCCCAGGCGCGCGCGATGCCCAGGTTGTCGACGCGGCGGTCCCCGGCGAACCGCTCGTTGGCCTCTCCGTAGAGCTGGACGGAGTACTGGTAGAACCGCCGGGTCCCCCGGGCGGAGAGCATGTGGACGACGAGGGCGAATTCGTCGCACTTGCGGCGAAGCAGGTCTTCCACGGGATTTCGCCCGTGGATCCGGTGCCTCAGGGCGCCCAGGCTCCTCGCGACGGCATGGGCGTCGAAGCCGAGCGGGGCGTAATGGACTTCGGGTAGCTCCGTCGCGTGCCGGGCGAAGAAACGATGGTGCACCCGGGGATCCCAGTTGATTGCCTTGAGAATCCGGATGGGTTTCTGGAGGGCGACAATCTCGTCGGAGATCCGGCGGAGGTAGGTCTTGGCGTCGGCCACCGGGGCTCGGCATACTCCGCGAGGATGGCATCGGGCAACAAACAGGGACCCGGGGTTACGAGCCAGGGGGCCGAGAAGAGGAAGAGGATCGGCCTCGTCCTGTCGGGCGGAGGGGCGCGAGGTGCCTATGAAGCGGGCGTCCTGCGCTACTTGCGCGAGGAGCTTCCGGAGCCCGCGCGGAGCCAGGTCCGCTTCGACATCCTCTGCGGTACGTCCGTGGGGGCCGTGAACGCCTGCTACATCGCGGCGACGCTCGATCACCCCGAAGACCAGGCGCGCCGCCTGGCCGCGGTCTGGTCATCCCTGCGCTTGGAGAAGATCTACAAGGTCCAGGACGCTGACCTCTGGACGCTGACGCGGAAGATGTGGCGGATGGCGATGACGGACTATCCGCGCCCGGAGGGGTGGCGCATCTACGACATCCTCCATCCGGCGCCCCTCGAGGAGATTGTCCGGACCGAGATCCCATGGCCGAACATCAGCGCGAACCTCGCCGCAGGAAGGTGCCACGCGCTCGCCGTGTCGGCGACCGAGATCGTCACCGGCAAGACGGTCGTCTTCGTGCAACGACGCGAGCCCGGGCTCCCCCCCTGGAGCCGCGACCCCTTCGTGGCGGCGCGAGAGGCGATCATTGGGCCTGA
>JAWOLE010000213.1:0-3204 GCA_033853815.1 Thermoanaerobaculia bacterium | reverse complement strand
GTAGGAGATCTTCTGCCGGGTCTCCTCCCGCACGCGCCGCGCGGTCTCGTCCACGAGGTCCTTCAGCGTATCGAGCTCCGCCTTCGTGCCGATGAGCGGGATCATGACCTCGGGGTTCGGCGAGAGTCCCTGGCGGACGGCCTCGGCCGCGGCCTCGAAGATCGCGCGCGCCTGCGTCTCGTAGATCTCGGGATGCGTGATCCCGAGGCGGCAGCCGCGGTGCCCGAGCATCGGGTTGGCTTCGTGGAGCTGCCGCACCCGGTCGCGGAGCGTCTCGACGGGCACCTTGAGCTCCGCGGCGGTCTTCTGCAGGGCCGATTCCTCGTTGGGGAGGAATTCGTGGAGCGGCGGGTCGAGCAGACGGATCGTAACGGGCCTCTCCCCCATCTCCCGGAAGATGCCCAGGAAGTCCTCCCGCTGCATCGGCAGGATTTTCTCGAGAGCGGCGCGCCGCCCTTCTGGCGTCTCGGCGAGGATCATCTCGCGCACCGCCAGGATGCGGTGCTCTTCGAAGAACATGTGCTCGGTGCGGCAGAGGCCGATCCCCTGCGCCCCGAAGATGACAGCGATGCGCGCGTCGGTGGGCGTGTCGGCGTTGGCGCGGACCCCGAGTTTTCGCTTCTTGTCGGCCCAGGACAGGATGCGGTCGAAGGCGCGATAGACGGGGGCCTTCTCCGGAGGCAGGCTCTTCTCGAGGGCGACCTGCAGCACCTCCGAGGGGCGCGTCGGAAGCTCCCCGAGGAGGACCTCCCCCGTAGTCCCGTCGATCGAGATGAAATCCCCCTCGGAAGCGGAAAGAGCCTTCGCGGAGAGCTTGCCCGCCTCCGCGTTCACGCTGATCTCCCCCGCGCCGACCACACACGTCTTCCCCATCCCCCGCGCTACCACAGCCGCGTGCGAGGTCATCCCCCCGCGGGTCGTCAGGATCCCCGCGGAGGCGTTCATGCCGGCGATGTCCTCGGGCGAAGTCTCCTCGCGCACGAGCACGACGGGCTTTCCCTCGGCGGCCATCTTCACGGCATGCTCGGCGGTGAAGGCGATCCGGCCGGAGGCGGCGCCGGGTCCGGCCGGCAGGCCCTTGCCGAGCAGGCGGCCGGCGGTGACGGCCGCGCTCTTCTTGGTGGGATCGAAGATGGGGGCGAGGAGCTGGACGAGCTGCTCCGGCTCGACACGGGCGATCGCCTCCTCCTCGCCGATCAGCCCCTCGTCCACCATGTCGGAGGCGATCCGCACTGCGGCGAAACCGGTCCGCTTGCCGTTGCGGGTCTGCAGCAGGTACAGGCGGCCCTCCTCGATCGTGAACTCCAGGTCCTGCATGTCGTGGAAGTTCTTCTCGAGCAGGTCGCGCACGCGCAGCAGCTCGCGGTGCGCGGCGGGCATGGTCTCCTCCAGGGACTTTCCCGAGCCGTCGGCGTTCAACGGGCGCGGGGTCCGGATGCCCGCCACGACGTCCTCCCCCTGCGCGTTGGGGAGGAACTCGCCGTAGAACTTCTTCTCGCCGGTCGAGGGGTCGCGCGTGAAAGCGACGCCGGTCGCCGAGGTCTCGCCCCGGTTGCCGAAGACCATGGCCTGCACGTTGACGGCGGTCCCCCAGGTGTCGGGGATCCGGTGAAGCCGGCGGTAGGTCTTCGCGCGCTCGTTGTCCCAGGAGCGGAAGACCGCGCCGATCGCCCCCCAGAGCTGCTCCTGCGGGTCCTCGGGGAAGTCCTTTCCGGTGCGCCGGCGGACGATCTCCTCGAATTGCCGGACGACGTCCGCCATGTCCTCCGCCGTCAGTTCGGCGTCGGATTTGACCCCTTGAGCCTTCCTCTTCTCCGTCAGGGTGTGCTCGAACTCCTCCTTGCCGAGATCCAGGACGACGTCGCCGTACATCTGCAGGAAGCGGCGGCGGCAGTCCAGGGCGAAGCGCTCCCCCGCGGACGCCGCCAGCCCCCGAATCGTCTTCGCGTTCAGCCCGAGATTGAGGACCGTGTCCATCATTCCGGGCATGGAAGACCGCGCCCCCGACCGCACGGAGACGAGGAGAGGATCGGCAGGATCGCCGAACCGCCTGCCCGCCGCCTCTTCGAGACGCGCCAGGGCCTCCGCGACCTCGCTCCTCAAGCCGTCCAGGTTGGCCCCGCTCGAGTATTCGGCCGACACGGCCGCTTCGATGGTGAACCCCGGAGGCACCGGGATCCCGAGGGCGGTCATCTCGGCCAGGCCGTAGCCCTTGCCGCCCAGACGTTCCTTGCCGAGGCCGGCGCCCTCGGCCCGGCCGTTGCCGAAAAAGAAGACGCGCTTCATTTTTCCTTCTCCACGACGATTTCCGAAAAGTCCGCCAGACGCGAAAATTCTTTCTGAATGGACGCGAGCAGGGCGAGGCGGTTGCGCCGGAGGTCCTCCTCGGGACAGTTGACCAGCACCTCGACGAAGAATCGGTCGAGCGACGGCGCGATCGAGCCGATCATCTCCAGCGCCTCCTCGTAGCGGCGCGCCGCGGCGAGGCGCTCGATGACCGGCCGGGCCTGGAGAAAGTCGGTGGCGAGCCGCCGCTCGGCCTGCTCGCGGTAGAGATCGGGAGACGGCGCTCCCGGGCGCTCGTCGCCGACGATGTTGCGAATGCGTTTGAACGCGAGGATCAGGGAGCGGAAATCCATCTTCTTCCGCGCCTGCGAGAGAGCGGTCGCCCGGTCCGCCACGTCGGCGAAGTTCCAGGCATCGACCGAGAGGACCGCCGAGACCTCGTCGTAGGCGAGCCCGCGCCTTTCGAGAAGGTTGCGAAGGCGCTCGGCGAAGAACGCCTCGAGTTGAGCCAGCGCCTCATTGCACGCGACAGTGGCGACGCCCGCCGGATAGAGCGAGAGGGCCTTCTCGGCGATGGGCCGCCAGTCGATCCGCCAGTCCTGCGCCAGGACGATCGCGACGGCCCCGAAAGCCGCGCGCCGCAGGCCATAGGGGTCTTTCGAGCCCGTCGGCGAGAGTCCGATCTGGAAGAGTCCGGCCAGCGCGTCGAACCGGTCGGCGAGCGAGACGATCGCCCCGGTCGCCTCGCGCGGCGGGTCATCTCCCGCGGAAGCCGGGCGGTACTGATCGTAGATGGCTTTCCAGACGGAGTCGGGATAGCCCTCCAGGCGGGCGTAGATGCCTCCGACGACTCCCTGCAGGTCGGTGAACTCCTTGACCATTCGGGACGTCAGGTCGGTCTTGGAGAGGCGGGCCGCC
>JAWOLE010000212.1:0-2627 GCA_033853815.1 Thermoanaerobaculia bacterium | reverse complement strand
AACTACGCCGGCGATCTCTGGGTCGTCGGTCGGGACGGCGGCAAGGCGAGCCGCCTCACTTCCGCCGTCGGGAACGAGACCGACCCCTGCTTCTCGCCGGACGGCAGCCTGGTGGCTTTCGACGGAGAATACGACGGCAACCGGGACGTCTTCGTCGTGCCGGCGAGCGGCGGCACTCCCCGCAGGCTGACCTTCCATCCCGCCGCGGAGACCGTGCTGGGCTTCACGCCGGACGGCAAGAGCGTCCTCTTCGCTTCCGTCGGCAACAGCTTCTTCCACTTCGCGCCGCAGCTCTACACCGTCCCCGTCGGAGGCGGCTTCCCCTCGCAGCTGCCTCTGGTCACCGGCTTCGAGGGCTCGCTCTCACCGGAGGCGACCCGCATCGCCTATCTGCCGCACGGCCAGTGGCAGGCGGCGTGGAAGCGCTATCGGGGTGGTCAGACGACGCCGATCTGGATCGCGGACCTCAAGGACTCCTCGATCGAGAGGATCCCGCGCGACAACTCGAACGACCGTAATCCGCTCTGGGTCGGGGACGTCGTGTACTTCCTTTCGGACCGCAGCGGGCCGGTGAGCCTCTTCGCCTACGACACGAAGACCAAGCAGGTCTCGGAGGTCCTCCGCAGCGACGGCCTCGACTTCAAGTCCGCCTCGGCGGGGCCGGACGCGATAGTGATCGAGCAGTTCGGCGCCATCAAGCTCTTCGACCCGAAGACGCGCAGCGCGAAGACCGTCGAGATCTCGGTCGCCGGTGACCTGCCCGAGGTTCGCCCGCATTTCTCGCAGGTGAAGCCCGATCGCCTCCGCAGCTTCGGCATCTCGCCCACGGGAGCGCGCGCCGTCTTCGAGGCGTGGGGCGAGATCCTGACCGTCCCCACGGACAAGGGGGACATCCGCAACCTGACAAGGAGCCCCGCCGTCGCCGACCGCGACCCGGGCTGGTCGCCGGACGGGAAGCAGATCGCCTTCTTCTCGGATCAGCCGGGCGAGTACGAGCTGCAGGTCCGGGACCAGAGCGGCCTGGGGGAGGTGCGGCACTTCGACCTGGGCGTGCCTCCCTCCTTCTTCTACGGTCCCATCTGGTCGCCCGACAGCAAGAAGATCGCCTACTCGGACAAGAGGCTGAAGCTCTGGTACCTGGACCTTGCGACGAAGGCGCGCACCCTCGTCGACAGCGACTACTTCGGGGGATTCGGCCCCTCGCAGTTCAACGAGAGCTGGTCCCCGGATGGGCAGTGGCTCGCCTACACGCGCCTGCTGCCGAACGGGCTTCACGCCGTCTTCCTCTACTCCCTCCAGCAAGGGAAGGCCTTCCAGGTCACCGACGGGATGAGCGACGCGCTCTTCCCGATCTTCGACAAGGAAGGCAAGTACCTCTACTTCACGGCCTCGACCGACATCGCACTGGCCACGGCCGGGATCGACATGTCGAGCGACGAGCGGCGCGTGACGCGCAGCGTGTACGTCGCGGTGCTCGGCAAGGACCTGCCCTCGCCCCTTGCGCCGGAGAGCGACGAGGAGGGCAAGGAGGAGAAGAAGGCCGAGGCGGAGAAGGACAAGGGGGACAAGGGGAAGCCCGACAAGGGCGAGGGCAAGGACAAGAAGGAGCCGCTCGTCGTCAGCATCGACATCGACGGCATCGGCCAGCGCATCCTCTCGCTGCCGATCCCGGCGCGGAACTACCTGAGCATGCAGGGTGGCAAGGCCGGCATCCTGTTCCTGGCGGAGGGACCGACGGTGGTGACGGCGGAGGATTTCCCGAACCTGCGCCAGACGCTGCAGAAGTTCGATCTCGGCAAGCGCAAGCTCGACAAGCTGCTCGACGAGGTCAACGACTTCACGGTCTCGTTCGACGGCAGCAAGGTCCTCTATCGGAAAGGGGAGCAATGGGCCACCGCAGGGACCGAGGACCCGCCGCCTGCCGACGGTGCTGCCAAGCCCGGCCTCGGTCCCCTCAAGCTCGAAAGCATGCAGGTCTACGTCGAGCCGAAGGCGATGTGGACGCAGATCTACGACGAGACCTGGCGGATCGAGCGCGACTTCTTCTACGACCCCGGCTACCACGGGCTCGACCTGGACAAGGCCAGGAAGAGGTACGAGCCGTACCTCGAGGGCGTCGCCAGCCGCGACGAGCTGACCTACCTGTTCGAGGAGGCGCTGGGCGAGCTGACGGTCGGCCACATGTTCGTGGGGGGTGGTGATCAGCCCCAGGCCAGGAAGGTGAAGGGCGGCCTGCTGGGCGCGGACTACAGTCTCGAGAACGGCCGCTACCGGGTCAGCCGGGTCTACGACGGCGAGAACTGGAACCCCGGGCTCCAGGCCCCGCTCACCCAGCCCGGCGTCAACGTCAAGGCCGGCGAGTACCTCCTGGGAGTGAACGGGCGGGATCTGCGCTCCTCCGACGACATCTACGCGTTCTTCGAGGAGACCGCCGGCCGGCAGGTGAGGTTGAAGGTCGGTCCGAGCCCGGACGGCAGGGACGCCCGCGAGGTGACGGTGGTACCCGTCGAGAGCGAGGAGAACCTGCGCCGGCTCGCCTGGATCGAGGGCAACCGGCGCAAGGTCGATCAGGCGACCGGCGGCCGGGTGGCCTACGTCTATCTTCCCAACACCGGCTACGGCGGCTA
>JAWOLE010000211.1:0-6086 GCA_033853815.1 Thermoanaerobaculia bacterium | reverse complement strand
GGCCCGGATCTTCATCGTGGACGACGAGCCCATCGTCCGCGAATCTCTCGGGAGCTGGTTCGCCAACGGCGGATACGCGGTCGAGGTCGCCGACTCGGGCACGCAGGCGCTGGACCGGCTCGGGTCGACCGACGCCGCTGTCTTCCTGCTCGACGTCAAGATGCCCGGCATGGACGGCATCGAGCTGCAGAAGAGGATCCGGGAGGTCAAGCCCGACGCCACCATCATCATCATGACCGCCTACGCCTCGGTGGACACGGCGGTCGCGGCGATGAAGCAGGGAGCCTACGACTACATCATCAAGCCGTTCGACCCGGACGACCTCGAGCACCTCGTGCGCAACGCCCTGGAGCGCCGGCAGCTCGTGGCCGAGAACCAGGAGCTGAAGGCGAGAATCGACGAGCTGTCCCCCTTCTCCGAGATCATCGGCGAGAGCCCGTCGATGCGCCGCGTGCTCGAGCAGGTCTCGATGGTCGCCCGCGCGGACACCAACGTCCTGATCCGCGGCGAGAGCGGCACCGGCAAAGAGTTGATCGCGCGCGCCCTGCACGCCGGCTCGCAGCGGCGCTTCCTGCCGATCGTCGTCGTAAACTGCGGCGCCCTGTCGGAGGGCATCATCGAGAGCGAGCTCTTCGGCCACGAGAAGGGGGCCTTCACGGGCGCCCACTACCGCCGCAAGGGAAAGTTCGAAATGGCCGACGGCGGGACCCTGTTCCTGGACGAGATCGGCGACATCGGGCTGAAGACGCAGGTGGACCTGCTGCGCGTCCTCGAGGAGAAGAAGATCGTCCGCGTCGGCGGCAACGCGGAGATCTCCGTCGATTTCCGGCTCGTGGCCGCGACCAACCGCAACCTCGAGGGGATGGTGGCCGAAGGAAAGTTCCGCGAGGACCTCTACTACCGCCTGAATGTCTTTTCGATCGCCATTCCCCCGCTGCGCGAGAGGCGGGAGGACATCGGACCGCTGGCGAAGGCCTTCCTCGCCCGCTTCGCGCGCGCCATGAACAAGCCCGTGACGCGGATCTCCTCCGAGGCCATGGCCCTCCTGACGGCCTACGACTGGCCGGGAAACGTGCGGGAGCTGCAGAACGCCCTCGAGCGCGCCGTCCTCGTGTGCGCCGGGCGCGAGGCGACGGCCGGTGATCTCCCGTTCCACCTGAACGGCCCGAAGGAGGCGCCCGCGGGCAAGTCGCTTTCCGACATGGAGCGCCTGCACGTCCGGCGCATCCTGCACGATTCGGGCTGGAACATCACCCGCGCCGCGCGCCTGCTCGAGATCGACCGCGTGACGCTCTACAACAAGATCAAGCGCTACGGCCTCGAAAAGGAGAGACCGCAGGGCTGATCGGCACGGGTCTTTCGATGCCGCCCATTCAGATCGTCCCGGTCGGGAAGGTTGATCCCGCGCTGCTGGAGTACCTGTCGCTCGCCCTCGCCCTTCCGGAGGGAGCCGGAGGGCCGTGCACCGTCGCGGGCAAGGGGATCGACCCTCGCGAGGCCTTCGACCACCGGCGCCAGCAGTTCCACTCGACCCCGATCCTGGCGCGGCTGGCGGCGTTGCCGGCGCCTCCCGGGGCGAAGACCCTCGGCGTGGCCGACGGCGATCTCTTCATCCCGATCCTGACGTTCGTGTTCGGCGAGGCGCAGCTCGGAGGCGCGGCCGCCCTCATCTCCGCGGCGCGCTTGCGGCAGGAGTTCTACGGCCTTCCCGCAAACCAGATCCTCTTCTACGAGCGCTGCGCGAAGGAGGCTCTCCACGAGCTGGGCCACACGATGGGTCTCGTCCACTGCCGCCTCTACGACTGCGTGATGCACTACTCCAACTCGATCGAGGACGTGGACTTGAAGGGCTCCTCCTGGTGCCCGGCCTGCCTCGCCAAGCGGCCCGCGGAGACCCGCCCTTACGAAGCGGAGCCTTCCCCGCTTATCTCCCCGGGATGACAGCCGAGCCATCGACCCGCCGGAGACGCCCGGTGCTGCCCGCTATGATGTCATGATGTTATAATGTCATCATGAAACGGACCCAGATCCAGCTCGACGACGAGACCTACGCGGCGGTCAAACGTCTCGCCTACGAGAGCGGCCGGTCCTTCTCTTCGGTCGTCCGGGAGAGGCTCGCTCGCTCATTCGGAGGTCATCGAAAGCGGCGGACGAGCGCGCGGCAATTCCCGTTCGTCGGAGCCGGGAGATCTGATCAGCGGGATCTCTCGCCCGTGTCCGAGCGCCACGACGAAGCGATCGCGAGGGCATTGCTCCGGAAGACCGGCCGGTGATCTTCCTGGACACGTCCGCGATCTATGCCCTCGCCGATCGGGCCGACCCGCGGCACGTCGAGGCCGTTGCCGGCTTCGAGAAGCTCCTGGGTGCCGGAGAGACCTTCCTCACTCACAACTATGTGCTCGTCGAATCGCTCGCGCTGTTGCAGAACCGCCTGGGAACGGCTGCGGCGATCAGGTTCGCCCGCGACTCCGCCGGATTCGAGATCGTGTGGATAGACCGGCCGCTGCACGAAGAGGCCGCCCGGCGGCTGGCGCGCGCGGCCAGGCGACGTGTCAGTTTCGTGGATCACGTCAGCTTCGGGGTCATGAGATCCCGCTCGATCGAGACGGCATTCGCATTCGATCCGGATTTCGAGGAGGAAGGCTTCCGCCTCGCTCCGGCCTGAGGGAGTGGGGAGGCCGCTTAAGCTCCGCAGCTCGCCTTCGGCAGGAGTTTCTACGAGGACGTTGACCTGAAGGGCTTCTCCTGGTGTCGGGGACGCCGCAAAGTGCCCCGGAGAGAATCGGGAGTCTTGGAGGGGACGCCCTCCTGGCCCTGGTTGATCGAGAGCCTCGCCTAGCGTCCCAAGGTGGAGAGGGCTGGCTCGGATGGCGAGCGATCGAGGCTCTACGGCTCCTTGCCGGTCTCCGACCTTACCTCGATATTGCCGCTGCCGAGCGGCACTTCGACGAAAGGTCCTGACAGCCCATCTACGGATGCACGTTCGGGCACGAGCGTGAATGAGCCAATGCAGATACGCGAGTCAGCGACAAGAAATAGATCCACGGGAATGCCATCGGATAGCTTAGTGCCGTCCTGGCGAACCGACGATACAAGGACGCGGCGTGTTCGGTCGCCTTCGCAAATCATAGCGACCAAAGCTCGCGTTGGCTTGACGGTTACGAATGTCGAAGGACGGGTGGCTTCAGCATCGAGCAGTACGGCCTTAGTTGGATTACTGCGGAGGGCTGCTTGAAGTCGCTCTACAATCGGCTTCCAGGATGAGGGAGGATTCCCTTCGGGACGGATCTCCCATATCCGATCCGAGATGTGTTCGATAGTCTCCCCATAGTCTTTCAGTTTTCCAATGCTGATCTTCAGACTGTCAGCTGACTTCCAAACGGGCCGGAATTCTGAGCCTCCGAGTGGAACCAGCCCGGCGATCTCTGCATGGCCGACGAGCTGGTAATCAAATTCTTGGAACACAGGAATCACGCCTTCTCCCGACTCCGGATGGTTCCAGAGAAACTGAATCGAGCGACAGCGCAGCCCCAGACCCGGCGGGCTGATCCAGCCCGCTTGCGGACCTTTCACCTCTACTCGAACCGCAATGGGTTCCGTTGGCTCTTCGCCGGCACGGCCGCGGACGCTGATCCGGAGTCGGATCAACTCTCCCGACCGATGGCCGGTTATGCCGTCGACGAGACTGACGAAGCCCGCTGATCCCTCAGGAGTCGAGCGAGATGTGTCAATAAGATGAGGGGAAGCCGGCACCCATCCCTGAACCCAGTGTTCCGCTAGTTCCGGAACCGTACAAGGATCGATCCATCGGATTCGCGGCGGAGTGCCGAGACCCTCGCGCAAAACCTCCAGCTGGTCCTCTTGAGACGGGAGCAAGGAACGAAATGCGTCGCAAGCGGACTGGTGAGGCAGGCCAAGGGCGCACGCGGCATTCCGAAGATGCCGAATTGCCAGCCAAAAAGAGTAATCCGAGTTGAGGCGATCCCGAAGCTGTCCCGGATCGACGTCGTCCAATCGCGCCGCTGCAATTCGAGGGCAGTCCCCCGCGTATTGAGATCCGTCACAGAGCTCGAAGAGCCCTGGAATCGCATCGAGGTTCTGGCGGCGCTTCGCTTGCGGGGGCAGGGTGTCGAGATACTCGAGGGCCATAGCGCGGAGCTCCGAGAGCCCTTGGTACGCGGCCCAGTAAGCGGCAACGAATCTCGGGATCTCTGTCCCTCGACGTTGCGTGACCCTCCCCGAGCGGATTGCCTGACCGAGCAATTCGACGCGAGAGGCCCGCGCGCCGTATTCGATTTCGATGCGGTCGCCCAGTTGTGCCGCGCCCTTCGCGTCAATTGCTGGCCCAAACTCATCGATCAACGGTAGGTAAGGCGTTAGATCCATCTTGTAGCTTCTCAAAGAGAGTTCTTTCAAAGCGGCGCTTCGCACTTCGGGATCGGAGGACAGGAACGCTTCCCGGATGGCGCGCCATGAGGCAACCCGCCGCTGCTCGGGGTCCTCTATGTTCAAGGCTTCGCAGACAGGCTTTGCCTTGGGGTGGCAACCGATAACGCCCGGAGGCGTCGTCGCTCGAACGGGCACAGTCGTCGTGACCGCCAGGAGACAGAGGCTCACCAGTCGCATCACCTGACGAGACACCGTTACTCGGAAGGAGTTCCGCATCTGGGTGCTCTTCGAGAGGATCTGTACTCTGGCGAGTGCCCTATGACACCTCTGCTTGCGCCGCGGCCTCGGCGCGGAGGTAGGCGTCGATGGCGGCGGCGGCCTTGCGGCCGTGGCCCATCGCGAGGATGACGGTCGAGGCGCCCGCCACGATGTCTCCTCCGGCGAAGACGCCCTTACGGGTCGTCATCATGGTCGCCTCGTCCACGACGAGCGTGCCGTGGCGCGTGACTTTCAAGCCCTGTGTGGTCTTCGGGATCAGGGGATTGGGCCCGTTGCCGATCGCCTCGATGACGATCTCGACGGGCAGCTCCTCGTAGGCGCCTTCGATGGGAACGGGGCGGCGGCGCCCCTTCTCGTCGGGCTCGCCCAGCTCGCAGCGCTGGACCTTGATGCCCCGGACCCAGCCTTCGGGCGTCCCGAGGATCTCGACGGGGGCGTAGAGCATGCGGAACTGCACGCCCTCCTCCTCGGCGTGGTGGACCTCCTCGACGCGCGCGGGCATCTCGACCCGCGAGCGGCGGTAGACGAGATACACGTTCTTCGCGCCCAGGCGCAGGGCGGTGCGCGCCGCGTCCATCGCGACGTTGCCGCCCCCGAGGACCGCCACGTTGTCGCGGCGCAGGACGGGCGTGTCCTCCTCGGGGAAGCGGAAAGCGCCCATCAGGTTGGCGCGCGTCAGGTATTCGTTGGCGGAGAGGACGCCGTTCAAGTCCTCGCCGGGGACGTTGACGAAGTAAGGGAGGCCGGCGCCCGTCGCTACGTACACCGCGTCGAAGCCTTCCTCGAAGAGGTCGTTCACCGAGAGCGTCTGCCCGACGACGGTGTCGAACTCGAACTGCACGCCCATCTTCGCCAGGTTGTCCACCTCGGCCTGGACGATGTCCTTGGGGAGGCGAAACTCGGGGATGCCGTAGACGAGGACCCCGCCCGCCTTGTGGAAGGCCTCGAAGACGACCGCCTCGTGGCCGTAGCGCCGCAGGTCGCCCGCGCAGGTCAGGCCCGAAGGCCCCGCGCCGATGATCGCCACCCGCGAGCCGCTCGGTTCTCCCACGGGAGGAAGCTCGACTCCCGCCTCCTCGCGCTCCCAGTCGGCCAGGAAGGCCTCGATCTTTCCGACGGAGACCGCGAAGCCCAGGTCCTTGTGGACCTTGGCCACCATGCAGTTCTCCTGGCACTGGCTCTCCTGCGGGCAGACGCGCCCGCAGATGGCGGGCAGGAGGTTGGTCTCCTTGATCGTCCGGATGGCGCCGCGGAAATCCCCTTCGGCGACGAGTCTCAGGAACTGCGGGACGTCCACCCCGACGGGGCAGCCGGTCACGCACGGCTCGTTCTTGCAGGAGAGGCATCGCAGCGCCTCGGCCCGGGCCTCCGCCGGCGTGTACGCGAAGGGCACCTCGCGGATGTTCCGGATCCGCTCG
>JAWOLE010000210.1:0-18103 GCA_033853815.1 Thermoanaerobaculia bacterium | reverse complement strand
TGCACTGGACCGACGTGTATCGTGCGGCCTTCAAGAAGGCCTACCACGGCGACTTCACGGAATGGGGAATGGTCGCCTGGAAACTGTCCATTCCGATGCCGCCGAACCCGTACGGTCACACCCGCCGAACCGGGTATGACGTGAACCGTCGCGCGTGTCGGGCGGTCCTCGACTTCCTCGAGGCGCAGTTGGGAGGTCATGCGAAAGCCCTCGACGATCTGGAGGCCTCGATGGGACACGACCCCGGCGTCTCGTTCAACCACATCTCGGGCTCGGCGAAGAAGCCGAACCCGGGCGGATAGCGTCGCGGCCGGAGGAAGAGGACAGGGCCTGTCAGCGGCGCGTCAGGGTCCAGGCTCCGGTCAGAGCAGCGGCGAGCAGCGCGAGAGGCGGAAAGGAGACGCGGGCGGCGCCGCCCGCTGCGCTGATCGTCGGCCGGAAGGGGATATCCCTCGGCTGACGGCGCAGATTCGTCGGCGTGCCGGTCAAGACCGGCGTGCCGGTCGGCGTCGCCAGCGTAATGCCCCCGGTCGGCGTACTCGAAGGCGTAGTGGTCGGCCCGTTCGTCGGCGTGGTCGTGGGTGTGGCGGTCGGCGTGCTCGTCCGCGTGTTCGTCGGCGTGACCGTTGGAGTCGGAGTGGCGGTGGCCGCCCCTGTAGGTGTGTTGGTCGCCGTGCCGTTGGGTGTGGGAGTGCAGGGGGGAATCTGGACGGCGCCGAGGCTGGAACTGGACACCGGCGAGTTCGTGCCCGAGTCCGTCCCGAAGGCGTCGATTTCATCGACGAAGATGGAGGTTATCGTCGCCTTGCAGGCGGGGGCGGTCTCCAGCGCGCTGCCCTCGCAAGTGTCTCCAGGAGTGAGATACGGCTGCAGTGTGGACACTGGGGTTCCGCCGATGCTGCAAGGGACCACCGTGGGCGAACTCCCCTGGGGAGTGTTGGTGACGACGAGCCCGATGACCGGATTGGCCGGGTCCAGGTTCCGAACCATGAACGTGCACGTGAAAGTGGCGCCGGGCGTGATGAACCCATTGGGGCAAGTCTTGGTGACCGCCATCCCGGTCGTGATCTGGGCGAAGGCGGCCGACGGCAACACGAGTAACAGAGCCAGAGCAGGAAGCCATCCCTTCATCGGTCCGCAAGGCGCCTTGCAGCGCCCTTCGGTCGCGGTCGTCGAGTATGTCAGTTTTGACATAAATGCGCGTGAGAATGTCAGTGATGGAAGACCTGTTCTGCTCCGCACCTTAGCATCCCCATCCACGGCCGTCAATTGAGGCGTCCCCGGCGCGCGGTTAGAATGATCGTCAACAGAGAATCCCGTGAATCCTGGTCCGTCTCTCGCCTCCGGAGCGGAGGGAGGTCGGGTGCCCGCCCGATCCCTCCGAATCCTTCCGGCGCTCGAAGGCGCCGGTATCCTCGTCGCGTCGTACCTGTTGCTCTCCGTTCTCGCCCGCGAGGACAGGCGAGGGCACGAGACGCTCTCGTCGTTTGCGACGCCCATCGCGCTCTTGCGGGGACTGGGGCGCCTGGCCACGGCAGCGGTCGATCGGGTCCTCGCCCCGCCGATCTTCCTGTCCCTCCTCGGCGTCGCGGCGCTCGTCTGGCTCCGCTGGCGCAAGCGCCCGACGAACCGGCGCGACCTCGCGCTCGTCCTTGGTGTGGCGCTGTTGGGCGCAACCGCCTGTCTCTTGCGAAACGATGTTCTCGGACCGGCAGCGGCGGCCGGATCGCTCGCAGGGGTTTGCCTGGCCGGGCGCGGCGGAGAAGACGGAGAAGAAGAGGGACGAGAGGCGAGTCCCTGGCTGGTTCTCGTTCCGCTGGGGCTCGGAGCGGTTCTCCGTTTTCATGCCCTCGCCGAAGTCCCGAAGGGCTATGCCGAGCACGCGGTCGCCGCCCACGCCGGCCTCTCGCTTCCTTACCGCGAAGCATTGTCTTCCTCGCTCCACGCTCTGAAGCCCGAGCCGTTTCTTCAAACCGCTTCGCACGCTCTGGTCTACGAGCAGTCCGGACTCTCGTCGCTCGTCGCGGCGTTTGGATTCGAGCTCTTCGGCGTGACGCTCACCGTGACGCGGCTCGTCTCAGCCGCTCTCGGAACGCTCACGATCCTCGTGGCGTACGGGCTCGGCCGGGCCCTCGCCGGTGTCCGGCTCGGGCTCGTGTTTTCGTTTCTGCTCGCCGTCTCTCCCTGGCATGTGGCGGTCTCGCGGTACGGCGCTCAGGAGCACGTTCTTTCGCCGCTCCAGTTCCTCCTGAGCCTCCTCTTTGTCGTGCTGGCCGTGAACACGGGCCGCGTCCTTCACGTTCTCCTGGCCGGGCTTTCGACGGCGCTCGCCTGGTTCATCTATGCGGCGAATCTCGTCGTGCCCCCGATCGCGGGACTCTTCCTCCTCTGCCGGGCGGCCCTGGATCGGCGGCGGGCGCTCCGCAACTGGAAGAAGGCGCTCCTCGGATTCGGCTGCTTCGCCCTCCTGAGCTACGCGCCCGTCCGGGAGCTTTTCTCGCGCGGTCTTCTCGTGCCGAACCTGAGGACCGGGTACGAGTGGACGGATTCCCCCCTGTCGAACCTGGCCGGGCGCTCGAGGATGATCACGCTGGAAACCGATCAGCTCCTCCGGCGCGCCTTCGATCCGTGGTTTTCGATGCCGGGCGGAGGGCTCGGACTCCTTCAGGGCTCGCTGCTCGTGCCCGGGATCGTCCTCGCGGTAATGGCCCTTCTCCGCCGCCGGAACCGCCACCTGGCGCTCCTCGTCCTGATCGGCCTGCCCATCGCCGCGCTTCCGGCGGTCTTCGCGCCCGACCCTTCCTTTCGCAGGCTGATGCTCGTGGCGACACTGGCGGCTCTCGTGTCGGCGTTCGCGCTGGTGCGACTGGCGGCAATTGCCCGTGAGGCCGGCATACCGGGAAGAGCGATGTCGGCGATCACATGCGCCGGCGCCCTCGCGCTCGGAGCCGCGGGCACGTTCGGCTACTTCGACCGGGCCTACCTGGGGGAGGACACCGGCAGCCTGCCGTATCGCTCGCTCGGGGAGAGGGTCTCGGGCTTGATCGGGAAGCAACCCCTCGTGGTCGTCGTCCCCGTGCACGACAATGTGAACGACACGCATCGCTACATCAAATTGATGGCCTACGACACCCTGCTCGCCGCGGAACGGAACGGCGTCGACAGGGACGCCCTGTATCTCGTCACCACGTGCGAGGACCCTGTCGACGGTCGCCGCCCGCCGGGGGCGGATGCGTCGCCGCCCATCGTGGTCGTGCACCTGCTCGTGGCCGAACCGCTCGCGCCCTGCGGCCCGGACTTCGTTTCGCGCCTGAAGGCTTTCTATCCCGCCGATCGCGTCGTAATCGCCGGACCGCGCGCCGCGAAATAAGGCGATTCGAGAACAGACATCCGGCTGTGCCCGAAGAGACTGAGGGGTCCTGAGAGCCCGATCGAAGTTCCTCCGGCTTCTCCGATAAGCGCGTTTGCATAATGATGGCGGGCGGCGGCCGCAGAGTCCGCGGCCGCGAAAGGAGTTCCGATTCCGGCGTCCCGGCAGAGGGTCCTTCTCGTCGAAGAGGAAGCGGGGATCCGCCAGGGCCTTCAGAGAGTCCTCGCGGCCGACGGTTACGAGGTCGCGGAGGCCGAGGACGGCCGCCAGGCCCGGGAGGCCTTCACGCGTTCCCGCGCGGACGCGGTCGTCGCGAGCAGCCGGCTCTCCGACGGGAGCGTTCTGGACCTGCTCGCGCACGTTCGGATGGTCGCGCCGGGGACAGCGTTCCTCGTCCTGGCCGACGCCGGCTCGCTCGAGATCGCCGTCGACGCGCTCTCTCAGGGCGCGGAACAGTTTCTGGTCAAGCCGGTGGATCGCACGGCCCTCCTCTTCGTTCTCCAGCGCGCACTGGAGCTTCAGCGCGCGCGACGCCACCGGGCCACCGACGACGCCATCCGTACGCGGGAGACTCTGGATCCCTTCGTCGGCGAGAGCGCGGCGATCCGGGCGCTCGCCGAGCAGGCGGACAGGGTGCGCCAGGCGGACAGGCCCGTTCTCATCCAGGGCGAGACGGGCTCCGGCAAGGGGGTGCTGGCCACCTGGCTTCACCGCAACGGCTCCCGCCGCGAGGAGTGCTTCCTCGATTTGAACTGCGCGGCTCTCTCGCGGGAGCTGCTCGAATCTGAGCTCTTCGGATACGAGAAGGGGGCGTTCACGGGAGCCGTCGCGAGCAAATCCGGGCTTCTCGAGATCGCCGACAGGGGAACCCTGTTCCTGGACGAGATCGGAGACATGGATCTCGCGGTGCAGCCGAAGCTGCTCAAGGTTCTCGAGGAGAAGCGTCTCCGGCGGCTGGGAGACGTCCGGGACCGTCAGGTGGACATCTGGCTCGTCGCGGCCACGCATCAGGACCTGACCGGTCTGGTCGAAGAAAAGAAGTTTCGAAGCGATCTCTACTTCCGCATCAGCACGATCGTCCTGCGCCTGCCACCTCTGCGGGAACGGACCGAAGACATCCCGATTCTCGCGGAACGGTTGCTCCGGGCGACCGCCGTGGAACTCGACCGCGACGAGATCACCCTTTCTCCCGCCGCCCTCCGCCGGCTGCAGGCGCATTCGTGGCCGGGAAACGTCCGCGAGCTGCGCAACGTGCTCGAGCGCGCCGCGCTGATGTCTTCCGCGAGCGTGCTCGAGCCGGGGGACCTGGGCTTCGACTTCACCCTCGCCGCGCCCGACGTTCTCGCCGGCCTGACCCTGCGCGAAGCGGAGCGGCGCCTGATCGAGCAGGCGCTCGCTCAGGAGCGCGGACACGTCGAGCGTGCGGCGGCCCGGCTCGGGATCTCCCGCAGCTCTCTCTACCAGCGGCTTCAGAAGTACGGGATTTCGCTGTCCAGATTCTAGAATCTGCGTCCAGAAACCGGACAAGTCCTTTCCGAGCCTTTCAGCCACGAAATGCAACTCCTTCCGAAATAGCGACTTGGTCTCGGGCAGCCGCCGCGGGCCAGCTGGCTTTCCGCTTGCTCTTCACTTGGGGCGTGAAAAAGGAGGACGTCATGAGAGAGAAGGAAGCCAATCGGAAGACAGTCGGGGCGGGTGCCACAGTCCTCGGTGGGTTGATGATCGCTGCGTTGGCTTTTTCGGCCGGAGTCGTGGGCGCGAGGTCCCACAGGCCGGCCGACCAGAGAGCGAGCGAAGCGGTCGTCCAGACGACGAGGTCCGAAGTCGAGCAGGGCGTGGAGCCGCTCTCGATCCGTTCGTCGGACCGGGAAGCGACCGAGCACAGGATGCCCGGGCACTCCGAACTCGACCTTCAGCTCGACTGAGAACCGACCAGAAAGGCCTCGAGGCGAGATCCGCGTTCGGACGCGATCTCGCCTCTTCTTTTCTTGTCGGAGATCCTCCTCCCTCACCGGATACCCCCGGCGCCTCGCGAGCGCGAAACGCGCTGGCCCGGGCGAGGGCGACCGATAGCCACTCGCTCAAGCCCTGAGCGCGGGCGGACGACGCGCGGTTTAGTGGGCTTTCTGCATCTTGTAGTCCCTCCACAGGCGCGCTAGAAAGGGTTGGCATGGCCGGGGATAGGATTCCGGCCGGAGCCCCAGTCCGAATGAAAGCGCTGAAGAGCTTGAAGCGTCCGCTCGCGCGAAAGGTCCTGGTGGTCGCCGCCGGGCTGCTCCTCGTGTGGGCGGCGGTGGGATTCCTCCTGCTGCCGAGCCTCCTGCGGCCGGTCGCGGAGCGGAAGCTGTCGGAAGCCCTGCACCGCCCTGTGACGCTGCGCAAGCTTTCTCTGAATCCTTTCACGCTCGCGGCCACCCTGGAGGGCCTCGACGTCAAGGAGAAGGGGGGCAAGGGCCCCTTCTTCTCCTTCGAACGGCTCTACGTGAACCTCGCAGCCGTCTCGCTTCTGAGGCGGGCCCCCGTGATCCGGGAGATCACGTTGACCAGGCCCACCGTCACGCTCGTCCGAAACGAAGACGGCACCTACAACGTCCAGGACCTCCTCGACGAGGCCTCGAAGCCAAAGCCCCCGGATGAGAAACCGATGCGCTTCTCGGTCAACAACATCCGCGTCGAAGGGGGCAGCGTGGATTTCGACGACCGCCCGATGCGGACGAAGCACACCGTCCGCGACATCCGGATCGGCATCCCGTTTCTCTCGAACATTCCTTCGCAGGTCGACATCCGGACGCAACCGATCTTCGAGGCGAAGGTCAACGGCGCTCCTTTTGCGCTGCACGGGAGCACGAAGCCGTTTTCGCAGACGCGCGAGACCTCGGTGGACCTGCACATCGCCGACCTCGACCTGCCCCATTACCTCGCGTATGTCCCGGCTTCGACGCTGCCGAAGATCACGTCCGGGCGGCTGGACACGAACCTCACGCTCTCGTTCACGCAGCCTCCGCAAGGGGCGCCGCGGCTCTTGCTTTCGGGCACGGCGGCGCTGCGGAAGCTCGCGGCCGAGATCGCCGGAAAGCCGCTGCTGACCTGCGAGCGGTTCGAGGCCTCGCTCGGGTCCTTCGACGTCTTCGGGCGCAGGGCGTGGTTCCGGAGCCTGAAGGCCGTTGAGCCCGAGCTCTGGGTCCGGCGCGCGAAGACGGGCGCCTTCGAAGTCCTGGAGGCCATGGCGGCGCCTGCGGCAAAGAGAGAGACGCCCGCGGCAAAGAAAGAGGCGCCTGCAGCGAAGAGAGTGACGCCCGCGGCGAAGGGCGGAGCGAAGGCGGCCGGGAAAACCGTCGCAAATCCCGCCAGGGAACCGCAGACGCAGGGTCGGGACCTCCTCGTGGAGGTCGCCGCGGTCGGCGTCGAGAGGGGTCGGATCCACTACGACGATTTCTCCCTCGCGAGTCCCTTCCATGCCGACTTCGGTGACGTCGCCGTCTTCCTGAAGGGTCTCTCGACGGCGCCGGGCAAGTCCGCTTCCCTCGACATCTCCGCCCGGTCCGACGCAGGCGAGACCTTCAAGAACACGGGCACCGTCTCGATCGCGCCTCCGGCTCTCGAGGGGGAGCTCGCGGTTGGCGGCCTGCCGCTCAAGCGCTACGCGCCGTTCTATTCGGGCATGGTCCGGTTCGACGTGGAGGACGGCGTTCTCGACCTGAAGACGAAGTACCGATACTCGGCGGGACCGAAGGGCAACACGGCGCTCGAGGGTCTCTCGGCGGAACTGAAGTCGGCACGCCTGAAGAAGCGCGGCGACAAGAGCCCGTTCTTCGCTGCGCCGTCCGTCACGGTGGCAAAGACCGACGTCGACCTCGGCAAGCGCGAGGCGGTTCTCGGCGACGTCGCGAGCAAAGGAGGCACGCTCGCCGTCGTGCGGGCGAAAGACGGCAGCCTCGACCTCGCGAACCTGATGGCGGGGCCTCCCGCCGGCGCCCCGGCGCTGTCGCAGGCTCCCCCGTCGGCCCCCTGGACGCTGGCCCTCGGCAGGCTCGCCCTGGACGGATACACCGCGAAGATCGAGGACCACGAGATGGCACAGCCGGCCCGCTACACCCTGACCGGGGTGAATCTCGTCCTCGAGAAACTGTCCACCGCGCGGGGTTCGAAGGGGACGCTCGATGCCCGGTTCGGCGTCAACGGCAAGGGGGTCGCAAGCGCGAAGGGGCCGGTCGGGTTCGATCCCATGTACGCCGATCTCAAGGCCGACGTCCGCCGCATTCCTCTCGTGCCGCTTCAGGCCTACGTCGTCCAGAATCTCAATCTCTTGATCGCGCGCGGCACCGTCTCGGCCGCCGGGACGCTGAAGTTCGGCGAGGGCGCAGACGGCAAGGCGAAGTTGACGTATTCGGGCAACGGGCTCGTTGCCGACCTCCTCACCCTGGACCGGGCCACGAACCTCGACTTCGTCGGCTGGGAGTCGTTCTCGGCTTCGGGAATGGAGGCCGGCTTCAACCCGATGTTCCTCAACGTCTCGCGGCTGGCCCTCTCGGGCCTCGCCTGCAACTTCACGATCGAGGCCGACGGCACGACGAGCTTCCAGAGGGTCCTGGGGACGCCCGCGGAGCGAAGCGACGGAGAGGAGGCCGAGGGTTCCGCCCCGGCCGGGACTCCGGCGGCCTCCGCCGCGCCGGCTCCCGCGCCCGCCCCGGCCCCGCCTGCCGCAGTCCCGACGCCTGCGGCGTCTCCGGCGCCGGCCGCCGCGAACATCATGCCGGTCCGTATCGACACTCTGATTCTCCAGGGCGGCCGGATCGGCGTCGCCGACCGTTTCGTCAAGCCGAACTACGCCGCGACCCTCGCGGATGTCGCCGGGCGCGTGACCGGTCTGTCCTCGAAGGAAGGGACCATCGCGCAACTGGAGCTGCGCGGCACCCTCGCCAACCATTCCCCGCTCCAGGTCGCGGGCTCGATCAACCCGCTCGCCGCGACGGCCTTCGCCGACGTCAAGGCGAGCTTCCGCAACATCGACCTGCCTCCGTTCACGCCGTATTCGGGCAAGTACGCCGGGTACGCGATCGCGCGGGGGGGCCTCACGATGGAAGTCTCCTACAAGCTACAGAACCGCAAGCTCGCGGCCGAGAACCGCTTCCTCGTGGACCAGTTCGAGTTCGGCGACAAGGTCGAGAGCAAGACGGCGACGAAGCTCCCCGTCAAGCTCGCGGTCTCGCTTCTGAAGGACAAGGACGGACTCATCGATCTCGATCTCCCGATCGAGGGTTCGCTCGACGATCCGAAGTTCCGGCTGGGCCGGGTGATCTGGAAGGTCCTCGGCAACCTGATCGCGAAAGCCGCCACGGCCCCCTTCTCCCTGCTCGGCAAGCTCTTCGGCGGCAGCGGGCAAGAGCTCTCCTCGGTGGACTTCGCGGACGGAAGCGAGAGGCCGGACGAGGCCGCGAAGAAGAAGCTCGACGCTCTTGCCAAGGCACTGGAGAACAGGCCCGCCCTGAAGCTGGAGGCCACCGGGCGCTTCTCGGGCGAAGCGGACAAGGAGGGCTTGAAGCGGCTGCTGCTCCAACGCAAGGTCAAGGCGCAGAAGCTCGCCGACCTTGCGAAGAAGGGGGAAGCCCCGAAAAGCGTGGACGATGTCGTCGTCGGCGAAAAGGAATACGAGACCTACCTGGCGAAGGCCTACAAGAAGGAGAAGTTTCCCAAGCCCCGCAACGCGCTCGGCTTCGCCAAGAGCCTCCCGGCGCCGGAAATGGAGAACCTTATGCTGACGAACATCACGGTGACCGACGACGACTTGAGGCAGCTCGCCCTGGCGCGGGCCAACGCCGTGAAGGTTTACCTGACGGAGGTGGACAAGGTCGACCCCGCTCGCGTCTTCGTCCTCGAGCCGGGCGCAAAACCTTCCGAGCCCGCCGAGAAGGCCCGCGCGAGCCGCGTGGACTTCTCCCTCAGGTAACTCCGCGCCTAGCCCACATTATTCACGATCGACTCCGGCCGCCGCTCCGATCTTTTCCGCCGATACGGCGTCAGCGCTCCTCTGCGATGCGTGGCATCGCCGTCGTCGCGCTTCCTTGTCTCGACGAAAAATCTCTGTCGCGGACAAGGTGTTCCTGATCTCAGTCACGATTTTTCTGTCGCAGTCCTCCCCGGCGCGGGCGGCTGCCCGTTTCTCGGCCGGGTGACCATGAATAATCCAGGCTAGCAGAGCGCGAATCTGGTCAGCGCCAGCTCCGCGATCTCGCGGCCGACGGCGGGCGAGGCGGTCGCGGCCGGGGAAGGGGCGTTGCGGACGTGGAGCGCGTTTGCGCTCTCCCCGATCGAGAAGTCTTCGACGAGGCTCCCGTCCTCGGCCACGGACTGAGCGCGCACGCCCGACGGCCCGAAGACGAGGTCTTCCCCGCGGATCTCGGGGAGGTAGCGCCTGAGCCCCGCGACGTAGGCGGTCTTCGACCAGTCTCGCCAGAGTTCGGCCGCGCCCGTCCTCCAGTTGCGGCGGACGAGCCGGCGGAAGCCGCGGAAGGCGAGCGTCTCCCGGAGATCCTGCAGGGAGAAGTCCGAGCGCCGGTATCCCTCCCGCGCGAAGGCGAAGACGGCGTTGGGGCCGGCCAGGACCTCGCCGCCGATCGTCCGCGTGAAGTGCACGCCGAGGAAGGGAAAGCGAGGATCGGGGACGGGATAGATCAGCCCGCGGACGAGACGCCGCGCTTGCGGCTTGAAGGTGTAGTAGTCGCCGCGGAAGGGGACGATGCGCTCGCGGCCCCGCGCCCCGGTCATCGCGGCCACCCGATCGGACTGGAGGCCGGCGCAGGAGACCAGCGAGCGGCAGGTGAGGTCGCCGGCGTTCGTTCGAACGAGCCACCCGCCGTCGCGCGCGGCGATTGCGCGCACCTCATGCCCGGTCAGGATGGCGCCGCCCCGCCCGCGGATCTCCTCCGCGTAGGCCAGAGCGACGCGCCTGAAGTCGATGATGCCAGACTCCGGCGACCAGAGAGCGCGAATCCCCGCGGCGTGCGGCTCGAGTTCCGCGATGCGCTCGGGGCCCACCTCCTCCAACCCCCCGACGCCATTGGCGAGGGCCCGGTCGCGGATCGCCGAGAGCCGCGGCAGCTCCTCCTCCGACAATGCCACCACGAGCTTTCCGCAGCGCTCGAAGGGGATTCCGTGCTCGGCGGCGAACTCCTCGAGCGCCGCCTTCCCCTCCCGGCACAGCCGCGCCCTCTTCGATCCGGCGGCGTAGTACAGGCCGGCGTGCAGGACCCCGCTGTTGTGTCCCGTCTGGTGGGAGGCGAGGTCCGGCTCCTTCTCGAGAAGAGCGAGCGAGAGTCCCGGCTTGAGACGGAGAAGCTGATAGGCGGTGGCGAGCCCGACGATACCTCCGCCAATGACGACAAGCCCGTAGCGGTCCGTCAAGCTGTGCGGATCTTTAGATCGCTCCGAGTTTCTCGTAGAGCGTATAGAGCGCTTGCGTGCCGTCGTCTCCGCGCCCCTCGGCCTCCAGGGCCGCGAGGAGCTGGTGAACGAGCGCTGTGCCGGGGAGCGGCAGCTTTCCTTCCCGCGAGGTCGCGAGCACGATCGCTAGGTCCTTCTGCTGGTGCTTGACGGCGAAGGCCGGTTTGAAATCGCGGTCGATCATCTTCTTGCCCAGGACCTCCAGGGCCCAGGAGTTGGCGGCGCCCGCCGTCAGAGCCTCGTGAAGGGCGGGCAGGGGCAGGCCAGCCTTGCGGGCGAACGAGAGGGCCTCGGAGACCGCCATGAGGTTGACGCCGACGAGGATCTGGTTGGCCGCCTTGCCGAGCTGCCCGGCGCCCGACGGGCCCAGATGGGTGACGCGCTTGCCCATCGCGTCGAACACGGGCCTCGCCTTCTCGAGCGCCGCGGCGTCGCCGCCGACGAAGAAGGTGAGTGTCCCCTCGATCGCGCCCTTCTGACCTCCGGAGACCGGGGCGTCCAGGAAGGAGATGCCGCGCTCGGAGAGCCTGGCGGCGATGCCGCGGGCGGCTTGAGCCGCAATGGTGGAGGTGTCGATAACGATCGCCCCGCGGGCGGCGCCGGAGGCCGTTCCATGCTCGCCCAGATGGACCTCGTCCACCTGCGGCGCGTCGGGGACCGAAGAGACGATGACCTCGCTCGCCCGGCCGACCTCGGCCGGCTCGCGGACCGCCCGCGCGCCCGGAACTTCGCGCGCGAAAGCCTGCGCCTTCTCGAAATGGCGGGTCATGACCGTGAGCGGGAAACCCGCCTTCGCGAGGTTTCGGGCCATGCCCTGGCCCATGGTTCCCAGGCCGATGAAGCCGACAGTCTGCAACTCGGGCCGGGATTATAGATTCGGTCGGAGGGCGGCCGCCTCCGCGGCGGCGCCCCCCGCCGCCCGGGCCCGCGCCGGAGGCGAGGCGGCGACCGCCTGCGTGGCGGCCCGCGGAGCGACCTTGCGGAAGAGCGGCAGGAACGCGGCCCAGTTGTCGAGGATCTCCCGTGCACGCTCGCTTCCGGTGGCCTCGCGGTGCGCCTCGATCATCCGCTTCAGGTCCCGCGCGTCGGCCGGAGCGAGGCAGCGGAGGCCGACCATCTCGGGGTTGACGCGCTCCCGCAGGTCGCGGTTCCCGTCGAGGACGTAGGCGACACCTCCCGACATTCCGGCTCCGAAGTTGCGGCCGCAGGGGCCCAGCACCGCCACCCGTCCCGCCGTCATGTACTCGCAGCCGTGGTCGCCCACGCCCTCGACGACCGCCAGAGCGCCGCTGTTGCGGACGGCGAAGCGTTCGCCGGCGCCCCCGGCCAGAAAGAGGCTTCCGCCCGTCGCCCCGTAGAGCACCGCGTTGCCGGCCAGGGGGCTCCCACCTGGATCCGGTCCGAGGCCGGGGGAAGAGCGGCGCGGGAAGATCGCGATCCGTCCGCCGGACATTCCCTTGGCGACGTGATCGTTGGCCTCTCCTTCGAGCGAGAGGTCCAGCCCTTCGACGCAGAAGGCGCCGAAGCCCTGTCCTGCGGATCCGTGAAAGCGCAACACGGCTCTCCGGCGCGGGCGGGATGCCGCGGCTGGAGAGGCGAGCTCGCCCGCGAGGCGCGCTCCGACAGCGCGGTCGGCGTTGGTGATCGGGAAATCGAGGGCGATCGGGACGGCCTCGCCCGGTCCGACGCGCAGGCGCTCGAGCGCCTGTCCGTCCAGGTCGGATCCCGTCGGCGGAGGATCGTTTCGGAGATCTAAACACCGGTGAGGATTGTCCGGTAGCCGCGGGCCCGGCGCGATCCGGGAGAGATCGACCGTCGAGATCTTGAATCGCCCCTCGGGAATCCTCTCCCGGAGCAGTTCGATCCGGCCGACCGCTTCCGCGAGCGTGCGGCATCCGAGCCGCGCCAGGATGTCCCGGACCTCGCGGGCGACCCCCGTGAAGAACCAGATCACCATCTCGGGAGTGCCGCGGTACCGGGCCCGGAGGTCCTCGCGCTGCGTGGCGATGCCGGCGGGACAGGTGTTGGCGTGGCACTGGCGCGCCATGACGCAGCCGGCCGAGACCAGGGCGGCTGAACCGAACGCGAATTCCTCCGCGCCGAGGAGGGCCGCGACGACCACGTCGCGCCCCGTCTTCAGGCCGCCGTCGACCTGGAGCCGCACGCGCCGGCGCAGGTTCGAGAAGACCAGCGCCTGCTGCGCCTCGGCCAGGCCGATCTCCCACGGGATGCCCGCGTTCTTGATCGACGAGAGGGGGGACGCTCCGGTGCCGCCGTCGTGTCCGCTGACCAGGATCGAGTCCGCGAAGGCCTTGGCGACGCCCGTCGCGATCGTGCCGATTCCGGCGCTCGCGACGAGCTTGACGCCGACCCGGGCCGAGGGGTTGACGCGCTTGATGTCGTAGATCAGCTCCGCCAGGTCCTCGATCGAGTAGATGTCGTGGTGCGGCGGAGGGGAGATCAGGGTCGTCCCCTCCAGGCAGCGGCGCAGGCGCGCGATGTGCGCGGTCACCTTGTGGCCCGGGAGCTGGCCCCCTTCACCGGGCTTGGAGCCCTGGGCCATCTTGATCTGAAGCTCACGGGCCGAGACCAGGTACTCGGCCGTCACGCCGAAACGGGCCGAGGCGACCTGCTTGATCCGGTCGTTGGCCGAGTCCCCGCCGGGCAGCAGCGTCCAGAACCTCGCCGGGTCCGCGCCGCCCTCTCCGCTGTTGCTCGCGGCGCCGATGCGGTTCATCGCGATCGCGAGCGTCTCGTGGGCTTCGGGACTCAAGGCGCCGATCGACATCGCCGCGGTCGTGAAACGCGCGAAGATCGCCTCGACCGGCTCGACCTCCTCGATCGGGATCGGCCCCGCGGGCGGTGGCGCGAACTCCAGCAGGTCGCGCAGGGCGAGCGGATCGCGGCGGGCGACGGAGGCCGCGTACGTCTCGTAGTCGAGCGGCCGGCCGCTCTCGGCCGCGGCGCGCAGCGTCCGGACGACCTCGGGAGAGAACGCATGAGCCTCGCCGCCGCGGCGAAAACTCAGAAAGCCTCCCTGGTCGAGGACGGCCGCGCCGTCCGCCGCGTAAGCCGCCCGATGCCGCGCGAGCGTCTCCTCCGCGATCTCCTCCAGGCCGATGCCTCCGATCGGGCAGCCGGCTCCGGGAAAGAAGTCGGCGACGACCCGCTCGGACAGGCCGAGTGCCTCGAAGAGGCCGGCTCCCTGATAGGAACGCAGCGTCGCGATCCCCATCTTCGAGAGGATCTTGGCGAGGCCGCGCTCGAGCGCCCGGAGGTACCGCTTTTCCTCGAGCTGCGCGTCCGGGCTCTCGGAGGCCCCGCCGGTTCCGCTGCGCACGAGCTCGAGCGCCAGGAAGGGGTTGACCGCGTTCGCTCCGAAGGCGAGAAGAGCCGCGACGTGGTGCTCGTCGCGCGCCTCGCCCGTCTCGACGACGAGGCTCGCTTTCGAGCGCAGACCGCGCCGCACGAGCTCCTGGTGCGCCGCGGCGACGGCGAGGAGGACAGGCAGCGGGGCGCGCCCGGCGTCGACGCCGCGGTCCGACAGGACGAGCAGCCAGGCCCCTTCTTCGACCGCGCGGACCGCGCGCCGGCCGATCTCTTCGAGCGCTCGCCGGAATCCGGCCGCGCCTTCCGCGGCCGGGAAGGTCAGCGCGATCGTTCTCGCCTTTCGCGCCGGCGCCTGCGCGAGCAGGGCGGAGAGCGACGCGCCGGAGAGGACCGGAGTCGCCAGCCGCAGCCGGCCGGGATCCCCGACGTCCTGCGAGAGCAGATCTCCCTCGGGCCCCAGCAGGACGTCGAGCGACATCACGATGGTCTCTCGCAGCGGATCGATGGGGGGATTGGTTACCTGCGCGAAGCGCTGCTTGAAGTACGAGAAGAGAAGGCGGGGCTTGCCGGAAAGGACGGCCAGAGGCGTGTCGTCGCCCATCGAGCCGAGCGGCTCACGCCCCTCTCCCGCCATGGGGGCGAGCACGAGCGCGATTTCCTCCCGCGTGTAGCCGAACGCCTTGCAGAGAGGCAGGCGCTCGGCAGGTGCGGGCGGGACCGCCCCGGCCTCCGCCGGCGCGTCGGGCGTCGTGGGCCCGCGGCGGCGCGGGCGAAGACTCCGGCGGCCGGGGGCGTGCGCCGAGAGTCTCGCGCGAACCTCTTCGGGACCGGACAGCTCGCCGCTCTCGAGGTCCACGACGACGATGTCTCCGGGGCCCAGGCGTCCTCTCCGCGCGATCGCCTCGTCCTCGACCGCGGCGACGCCCGCCTCGGAGGCGGTCAGATAGAGGCCGTCTTCCGTTTCGACGGTGCGGGCCGGACGCAGGCCGTTTCTGTCCATCGCCGCGCCGGCGACCCGGCCGTCGGAAAACACCGCGAGCGCCGGCCCATCCCAGGGCTCCATCAGCCCTGCCTGTTGCTCGTAGAAGGCCCGCACCCGCGGCGGGAGCCCGCGATCATTCTCCCAGGCCGGCGGAAGCAGCATCGTCATCGCGTGGGCGAGCGAGCGGCCGGTCCGCACGAGCAGCTCGGCGGCGTTGTCGAGGTTGCCCGAGTCGCTCGTCCTGTCCTCGAGCAAAGGCAGCAGATCTTGCCGCCGCCGGTCTCCCGATGCGGCGAGGGAGGCCTCGCGGGCGCGCATGCGGGCCCGATTTCCGGCGATCGTGTTGATCTCACCGTTGTGGGCGAGCATGCGAAAGGGCTGCGCGAGGGCCCAGGACGGCGACGTGTTGGTGCTGTAGCGCTGGTGAAAGAGCGCGAACGCCGTTTCGTACATGGGATTCGCGAGGTCCCCGTAGAAGGCGGCGAGGTCGACGCCCCGCACGAGCGCCTTGTAGACGATCGTGCGGTGGGAGAGGGAGACGACCGAGAAGCGGTCCGGGACGAACCGCCGGAGCCTCCGTTCGATCTCCTTGCGCGCGAGGTAGAGCCGCAGCTCGAACTCGTCGCCGGCGAGTCCCTCGGGGCGCCCGACGAAGACCTGCTCGATCGCCGGCCGCGACCCTCGCGCCACCTCTCCCAGCGCGCTCTCGCGCAGCGGGGGCCTCCTCCAGGCGAGGGGCTCGAGGCCTCGGGACGCGAGCACGCGCGAAACGGTCTCCCGGCAGAGCGCGCGCACGCGCCGCTCGCGATCGAGAAACAGCAGCCCGGTCGCGAAGGCGCCCGGCCGCGGCAGCCGCGTTCCGCGGCGCCCGAATTCCTCGGCGAGCAGCGCGTGCGGGATCCGGGTCAGGACGCCGGCGCCGTCTCCCGTGCGGCCGTCCGCGTCCACGGCGCCGCGGTGCGAAAGGCGGCAGAGCGCGGTCAGCGCGAGCGGCAGGACTCGCCGGCTCGCCCCTCCCGCGCGGCGGTCCACGACGAGGCCGACGCCGCAGGCGTCTCGCCCGCCGGCGGCATCCCACAGGCCCCTGGAGGACGGAACCCTCTTGCCCTCGCGCATCGTCCCTGGAGGGAAAGGCTGGGACAGGAGACAGCAGAAGTAAAATAGAATGAGTTTATAGTTACCATTTGTTTTTGATATGGACTTGCCGCAGCTGGAAATGTTCCTGGCCGTCGCCGAGGAAGGCAGCTTCACCCGCGCCGGGGAGCGGCTGCACGTCTCGCAGTCGGCCGTCAGCCGGCAGATCGGACTGCTCGAAAGGGAGCTCGGCGGGAAGCTCTTTCATCGCGACCGGCTGCGGACCACGCTGACGCCCGCGGGGGAGCTGCTGGCGGCGACGGCCTCCGGGCTCTCGCGGCAGCTCGCCGACGTCGCCGAGCAGATCTCCGAGGTGCACGGGTTGAGACGCGGCCGGCTGCGGCTGGCCGGCGGCATGAGCGTCTGCATGTACATCCTGCCCCGGCTGCTCAAGCGGTACCGCGCCCTCCATCCGGAGGTCGATCTGCGGGTGACCTCCGGGACCTCCGAGGTCGTCCTGCGCAAGCTGCGGTCGCACGAGGTGGACCTCGCCCTGCTGACGCTTCCCATCCTGGAGAAGGACATGGAAGTCGTGCCCGTGCTCAAGGAGGAGATGGTCGTGGTGACCGCGCCCGGGCATCCGCTCGTCGCCCGTCCCACGGTCCATCCGCGCGAGCTCGCCGGGTATCCCCTGATCCTCTACGAGCTGGGCTCGCGCACCCGCGAGGCGATCGAGAGCTTTCTGCGGGAGGAGAACGTCCGGTACGAGGTTGCGATGGAGACGGAGAACGCCGAGATCATCAAGGCGATGGTGGCCAACGGAAACGGAGTCACGATCCTCTCCCACGCGACCGTCGCGGCCGACATCCGCCACAAGCGGCTGGCGTTCGCGAGGCTGCGCGGCCGGCGCGTCTACCGGGAGACCGGGTGGGTCTATCTGAAATCCGACTATGTGCCGCGCGCGGTGCGCGAAATGCTCCGCCTCTTCGAGGAGGCGCGGGGGGAGTTCACGAGCAGGCTCCGGTAATCGGGTGATTTGCGATCGGGTGATCGGGTGATTGGCCCGGAACGGGGAGCGGATTCCGGTCAATCACCCGATGGCTCGGTCACCCGATCATCCGATCTATTTGACGGAGCCTACGGTGAAACCGGCGATGAAGCGGTCGAGGAAGAGGTTGTAGAGGACCGCGATCGGCAGCGAGGCGATGAGGCAGGCCGCCATGAGCGACCCCCAGTAATAGACGTCGCCGCGGATCAGAAACACCGGGACTCCCAGGCCGACGGTTTCGTGGGCCGCCGACGCGATGAAGGTCAGCGCGTAGACGAACTCCTGCGTCACGAGCGTGAAAGCGAAGATCACGACCGTCAGGATCCCCGACAGCGAGATCGGGATCACGAGCTTGACGAACGCCTGGAATCGCGTGAGCCCGTCTACCATCGCCGCGTCCTCGAGCTCCTTGGGGATCGATTTGAAGAAGCCCATGAGCAACCAGGTCGAGAAGGGAATCGTGAAGGATGGGTAGACGAGGATGATCGACCAGAGGGTGTCCTGGAGCCCCAGGGTGGCCACGATGCGAGACAGCGGGATGAACAGCAGGGTCGGCGGAACGAGATAGGTCAGGAAGATCCCGATGCCGAGGCGCTGCCCCCAGCGCCCGGTCAGCCGCGCGAGCGCGTAGGCGGCGGGGACGGCCAGCACGAGCGTGATCGCGACGACGCAGATACCCGCGAACAGGGTGTTGCCGAGCCAGCGCACGAACATCGTCTCTTCGAAGAGGAGCTTCAAGTGCTCCATCGTCGGGCTCTCGTTGAAGATGAAGGGGTTGTTCTTCAGGTTGTAGAGGTCGCTCGTACGCTTGAAGCTCGTGATGAACATCCAGTAGAAGGGAAAGGCGAGGAGGACGGCG
>JAWOLE010000209.1:0-4031 GCA_033853815.1 Thermoanaerobaculia bacterium | reverse complement strand
AGGGCGGACCGGCACCGTCCTGGCGCCCCTGGACCACGAATCTCCCGGCCTCGAAGAAGAGCGATCTGAAGATCCCGTGGGCCTCGCGCCCGCGCCGCTGCCGTCCGACGTCGCCGTCTCCGTTCCCACGGCTGCGCCTGCCGAGGCGCCGACCGGGACGCTGCCGGAGCCGGGCGGCGACGAGATCGGGGCTCCGGAATCCTTCCCCGAGCCGGGCTCCGACACCTCGTTGTTCGCCGAGCCCGGGACGTTCCTGTCCACCGATGAGGACGCCCCGAGTCCGGCGGCCGCTCCGGTCATCCCGCTTCACGCAGCCGTGTCCGTCCCAACGGAGGTGCCGGCGCGCGAGATGGACGCGGTGTGGAACGACAGCTCCGAAGCCGCTGGCGGGGCGCCTCCTCGCGAAGGCGAGGTGGTCGTGGAGTGGAAGGGACCCGAGCTTCCGGGACAGGCCTTGACCGGGTCGCTCGACGCGCGGCCCGACGCCTTCCAGCAGGGCACGAACCCCGTCGAGCTTCCGCCTGAATGGGGAACCGGTCCGAGCCAGGATCAGGTGCCAACGAAGGTGGGCAAGGTCCTGGCCGAAGAGTCCGAGGAGGACCTTCCCGAAGCCGAGGTGGTCCCGGAAGAGGAAGGGCAGGGGGCGGAAGAGGCCACGGCGCTGTCGGAGCCTGAGCCGGGTCCTCAACCGGCCTCGGCTCGACCGAAAGACGATCCCGCGTGGTCCATGGAGCGAACCGTCGAGCGTGTGTCTCGGCCGTCGCGGTCCGAGCTCACGCCTCCGCCGTCGGAGCGGGGCGTTCCGCGAGTGGCGGTAGACGGGTCCCGCCTGGAGACGATGCCCGGGATGACCGTCCCCGGCGAGCCGGTGACGGAGGACATTCCGGCGCACGCCCCCGCCGCACCGGCCGACGCGGACGAAATCGCCATCGACATCGCAGAAGCCTCGGCTGTGCAGTCCATGAGCGGCTTCGAGGCGGCTCCGAGCGGTGGGCCGCACGCGGAGCCGTCTCCGGTCCCGCCGGCGCTCGCCTACTCGGCCCAGATGCAGGCGGAGATCGAGCGCGCCAAGGCGACCGGCGCGGATCGGCAGACCACGAGCATCTATCGGCTCGACAAGCTGGCCCAGGACGAGGCCCAGGCCGCAGTGGCCGATCTCGAAGCCGACATCGGACGCCGGCTCGACGCGGCGCTGAACGAAGGCGACGTGACCCAGGCCCTGCTGCGCTACTTCGGTGACGTCTACGGGCGCGTGTTGCTGCTGGAGCGCAACGGCGATCGGCTCATCGGCATCAAGGGACGGCTCCTCGTGTGGCCGGCCAATCGCATGCACGACCTCGACTTCCCGTTCGATGTCTTTCCCAAGCGGCCCGTCGAGTGGATGGCCATTCCCAAGACGCCGGCCCTGGCGAAGCTGGACGAGGCCCTGGGACACGTCGCCGGCATGCTGGTGACGACGATCAGCCCGCGGAAGGGAAAGACCTGGATCGTGTGCTCCGAGTGCGCCCCGGTCTCGTCACCGCCGCGCGCCGTCGTCGAGCTCGCGATGCGTGCCGCCGAGGCGCTGGCGCGCGTCCGCTTCTGATCCGCCGGCGATCCCCCCGGGTCTTGCCGACGACCGGGGTTTCCTGCTCTTATCGCACCCCGCGCCGACGATTCGGACCGGGTGGGACCGCGAGCGGGACGCTCGCGGCTCCAATATCCTTAAGGAGCTCCCGATGCTGAATCCGGACGTCAAGCTCGCCCTCACCTTCGACGACGTGCTCTTGTGGCCCGCCGAGAGCGACGTGCTCCCGCGCCAGGTCGAGACCACCGCCCGCCTGACCCGCGAAATCAACTTGAAGATTCCGCTCATCTCCTCGGCGATGGACACCGTGACCGAGAGTGCGATGGCCATCGCGATGGCGCAGCAGGGCGGCCTGGGCGTGATCCACAAGAATCTGCCCGTGGAAGCCCAGGGCCTGGAGGTGACCCGGGTCAAGAAGTACGAGAGCGGCATGGTCGTCGATCCGGTCACGGTGGGCCCGGCGGAACCCCTCCACCGCGTCGTCGAGCTGATGAAGCGTCACAACATCTCGGGCATCCCGGTGGTGGATCAGGGGAAGCTGGTCGGCATCGTGACCCATCGCGATCTTCGCTTCGAGCGCAACCTCGCCCAGCGGGTCGAACAGGTGATGACCCGCAAGGTGGTGACGGCCAAGGCCGGCGTCTCCCAGGAAGAAGCGACGGAGATGCTGCAGAAGCACCGGATCGAGAAGCTGCCGGTCGTCGATCAGCAGGGGCGGCTCATCGGCCTGGTGACGATCAAGGACATCCAGAAGACCCAGGCCTACCCGACCGCCGCCAAGGACTCGAAGGGGAGGCTGCTCTGCGCCGCGGCCATCGGCGTCGGCGGTGATTCCGAAGAGAGGCTGGAGGCCTTGATCAAGGCCGGAGCGGACGTCATCTGCGTGGACACGGCCCACGGCCACTCGCGCGGGGTGATCGACGCGGTCCAGGGCGTCAAGAAGAAGCATCCCGACGTGCAGGTCATCGCCGGCAACGTGGCGACGGCGGAGGGGACCAAGGCGCTCATCGACGCCGGCGCAGATGCCGTGAAGGTCGGCATCGGGCCGGGATCGATCTGCACCACGCGGGTGGTCGCCGGGATCGGAGTCCCCCAGATCACGGCCATCGACGAGTGCGCACGCGCGGCGGAAGGCTCGGGAGTGCCCATCATCTCCGACGGCGGAATCAAGTTCTCCGGAGACATCGTGAAGGCGCTCGCTGCCGGCGCCCACACCGCGATGATCGGCTCGCTCCTCGCCGGGACCGAAGAAGCCCCCGGGGAAGTGATCCTCTACCAGGGGAGGTCGTACAAGTCGTATCGGGGCATGGGATCCATCGGGGCCATGCAGAAGGGATCGAAGGACCGCTACTTCCAGGGGGAGATCTCCGAGGAAGTGAAGCTCGTGCCCGAGGGCATCGAGGGGCGGGTTCCGTACAAGGGATCCGTGGCGATGAACGTCTACCAGCTCGTGGGCGGCTTGCGCTCCGGAATGGCCTACGTCGGCTGCCGGAACCTCAGCGAGCTGCGCAAGAAGGCGCGCTTCCTGCGCATCACGTCCGCCGGCCTCCGCGAGAGCCACGTGCACGACGTGGTGATGACGCAGGAGCCACCGAACTACCGCGTGGACACCGAGTAGCGCTCACGGCGGGCCGGGAAGCATTCCGGTCTTCTTCCTCTTCTTGGCGTGCTTCTTGGGCGCGATCGGGCCGCCCTTGCGATGGGGACTCCTCGCCGGAGGAGCGGCCTCTGGCAACCGGGGCCTAGCGACGGCCGCGGCTTTTGGTCACCACGCCGACCTTCTTCTCGGCGGCTTCGATCTTCGCAATGAGTTGATCCTTGTCGTCTGGATTCAGGACGTCGATGGCATCGCGGACCACCCCGAAGTCCATGCGGGCGACGTTCACCCGGGTGCTGCCCTTCACGTCCTGGACGATGGGCAGCTCGACGATCTCCCGGAGGAACTTCTCGAACTCGTTCTTCACGTCCGCATAGGTCTGGTTGCACTGGTCGAGCGACTCCTGGATCTTGCCGCCGCCCTCCCGGTACTTGAGGTCGGGATTCCGCTGCAGACCGTCTTCCAGGACCGTGACGCGGTTCTTCAGGTCGGCGTAGAGATCCGCGTACATCTTGAGGCGCTCGGCTTCGGGGCGGTCGTCGCTGCGCGCCAGCCGGAGCTTGTCCGCGACGTCGCTGCAGCCCTGCTGAGCCGTCTGCAGGGTCTGCTTGTCGCTGTCCGTTCCTTCGCCCTTGTTCGCCACCGCGGAATCGAGGCGCGAGTCACCCGAGGGGCCGTACGCGGCCCCGGTTGCGCATCCCACGGTTGCCAGACACAACACTGCGAGGAGTCGCATAGGTTCAGATCCCCTTTACTTCGGTCTTTGCGTCTGACAGCTTAGCGGCGGTCGCGCCGATTGTCATGAACGACCTTTACGCTGAAAAGATCCTCATCCTGGACTTCGGTTCGCAGTACACCCAGCTCATC
>JAWOLE010000208.1:0-4225 GCA_033853815.1 Thermoanaerobaculia bacterium | reverse complement strand
TTCCCCAAGGCCTTCAAGGAAGCCCCCATGCTGGCCGAGCTGGTGAAGGCGGGGAAGCTTCCGCCGGTCGAGAAGCGTCTGCCGGAGCCCGACGACCTGATGGTGGTCAAGCCGTTGCGGGAGATCGGCAAGTACGGCGGCCGGTGGCGCCGCGGCTTCACCGGCCCAGCCGACAACGAGAACGGGAACCGCATCGTGTCCACGGACAAGATCCTGATGTGGGACTACACGGGGAACAAGGTGGCCCCGTCCTTAGCCAAGGACTGGCGGCTCAGCGACGACGGGACGGTCTGCACGATCTTCCTGCGGAAGGGCCTCAAATGGTCCGACGGGGAGCCCTTCACCGCGGACGACTTCGTCTTCTGGTACGAGGAGATCTACCAGAACAAATCTCTGGTGCCGACGCCGGCCCCGGAGTTCACGATCAACGGCAAGCCGGGCCGGCTCTCGAAGCGGGACGACTACACCGTGGTCTTCGAGTTCCCGGAGCCCTACTTCCTCTTCGTGGATATCCTGGCGGGCGACACGCTCATCGGCGGCGGCCAAGCCACCCAGATGGCCCGCTCCTCGTTCATGGGGGCCTACGCCCCGGCCCACTACCTCAAGCAGTTCCTGCCCAAGTACTCGTCCGTGGACGAGGTCACCCGGAAGGCCAAGGCCGCGGGGTTCGACGGCTGGGTGAGCTACATCCGCAACCGGACCAACTGGGCGCTCAACCCTGACCTGCCCACCGTGGGGCCCTGGAAGACGGTGAGCCCCGCCAACACCCCGACGTGGGCGCTGGAGCGCAACGCCTACTACTGGGCGGTGGACACGGCCGGCAACCAGCTCCCGTACATCGACCGGATCGTCATGACGCTGGCGGAGAACCTCGAGGTGCTGAACCTCCGCGCCATCGCCGGCGAGTACGATCTGCAGGAGCGGCACACGAATCTTTCCAAGCTGCCCGTCTTCATCGAGAATCAGAAGAAGGGCAACTACACACTCCGGCTCGACCCTCGGCCGACCGGGTCCGACGCCACGCTCCACGTCAACACCGCCTTCGAGGCCGATCCCGAGATCGCCAGGTGGCTCAAGACCCGGGACTTCCGGCGGGCCCTCTCGCTCGGCATCGACCGCGACCAGATCAACGAGACGTTCTTCCTGGGCGTGGGCACGCCCGGCTCGACCGTGCCGGCCGACGACGTCGTCTTCAACCCCGGCAAGGAGTACCGCACGAAGTGGGCGACGCTCGATCTCAAGCGGGCCAATGCCATGCTGGATCAGATCGGCCTGGAGAAGAAGGACGGCGAGGGCTATCGCCTCCGCACCGACGGCAAGGGGCGGCTGCGCATCGGCCTCATGACCGCGGGCGGGTCCCTCTCGGAGTACACGCAGATCGCCGAGATGATCAAACAACAATGGCGGAAGATCGGCATCGACGCCGACGTGCGGGAGGTCGAGCGCAACCTGGCGTTCACGAGAACCGCCAACGCGGAGCATCACATCTTCGTCTGGACGTTCGGCGGCTCCGAGAATCTGTTCCTGTACCCACGCTACGTCTTGCCCGTCGATCCGATCGAATGCCACACGGGGATGCCCTTCGCCCGGTGGTACGCGAGCAACGGCCAGCAGGGCAAGAAGCCGGACAATCCGGAGATGCTCCGGGCGCTCGAGCTGTTCCGTTCCGCCGCCGGAAAGAAATCGGCCGAGCGCACGAAGATCGGACAGGAGATCTGGAAGATCGTCGTGGAAGAATGCTGGATCATCGGGACGGTGGGGCTGTCGCCCGCCGTCAACGGCGTGCGTCTGGTCAAGAACAACATGGGCAACATTCCGGCCCGGCACGTCAACGCCCAGCACGTGCGGACGCCGAACACGTCCCATCCGGCGACGTTCTTCTTCAAGCCGTAGAGACGTGGAGTCCGGGACCGACGGATTGCTCCGGCGTGTCGGGTGAGACATGGGAAGCAGGGGCGCGACGGCCGACTGGCCGAATCGCCAGGGTTTCCCGGTAGCGTCGAGGGAGGAGGCGTCACAGATGGCCAGGAAGCGATGGACCAGACGAGAATTCCTGTACACAGCGGCGGTGGGGGTAGGGGGCGTGCTCCTCGGTGACCGAGCCGAGCTCCATGCGGCGACCGCGCCCGGTGCCTCCGGAGCGCCCGGCAAGCTGGGCCAGACCCTGATCGGTAAGCTGGAGGGGCCGGAGCTCATCCGCGATGTGGCCAAGTTTCCCAAGACCTTTGGCGAGGCGCCGATGCTGGCCGGCCTGGTGAAGACCGGCGCGCTCCCGCCCGTCGAGCAGCGGCTCCCCGAACGGACCGATCTCATGGTGATCAGGCCGGTCCATGAGATCGGGAAGTATGGTGGACGCTGGCGCCGGGGCTTCACCGGCCCCGCCGACAACGAGAACGGCAACCGCATCGTGTCTACCGACAAGATCCTGATGTTCGACTACACCGGCAACAAGGTGATCCCCTGCGTCGCCAGAGACTGGCGGTTGAGCGACGACGGAACGCACTGCGTCCTCTTCCTGCGCAAGGGGATGCGATGGTCGGACGGGCACCCGTTCACGGCCGATGACTTCCTCTTCTGGTACAACGACATCTACGGGAACAAGGAGCTGGTCCGGAACCCCGCGCCCGAGTTCCAGGTGAACGGGAAGCCCGGTGTCCTCTCGGCCCGCGACGACTACACGGTCGTCTACGAGTTTCCCGAGCCGTACTTTCTCTTCGTGGACATCCTGGCGGGCGACACGCTGATCGGCGGCGGCCAAGCCACCCAGATGGGCCGCACGTCGTTCATGGGGACCTACGCGCCCGCCCATTACCTCAAGCAATTTCTCCCCAAGTACTCGTCGGTGGACGAGGTCACCCGGAAGGCGAAGGCAGCCGGTTTCGACAGCTGGGTGAGCTACCTTCGCAACCGGACCAACTGGACGCTCAATCCGGATTTGCCCGTCCTCGGCCCGTGGAAGACGGTGAGCCCCATCAACACCCCCACCTGGGCGCTGGAGCGGAACCCCTACTACTGGGCCGTGGACACGGCCGGGAACCAGCTCCCCTACATCGACCGGATCGTCATGACGCTGGCCGAGAATCTCGAAGTCTTGAACCTCCGGGCGATCGCCGGGGACTACGACCTCCAGGAGCGGCACACGACGCTCCCGAAGCTCCCCGTGTTCATCGAGAACCGGACGAAGGGAAATTACACCGTCCGCCTGGATCCCGTCCAGTTCGGCTGCGATGCCGGGCTCCTGCTCAACACGGCCTACGAGGCCGACACGGAGGTCGCCAAGTGGCTCACCACGCGCGACTTTCGGCGGGGCCTGGCACTGGGGATCGACCGCGACCAGCTCAACGAGGCCTTCTGGCTCGGCCTCGGGACGCCGGGCTCCTGCGCCCCGTCCGAGGAGGTCCCCATCAGCCCCGGCAAGGAGTATCGAAAAAAGTGGGCCACTCTCGACATCAAGCAAGCCAACACGCTGCTGGACAAGGTCGGCCTCGGCGCCAAGGATAGCGAGGGGTACCGGCTGCGGACCGACGGAAAGGGCCGACTCCGTCTGGAGATCATGACAATCGGCGGGCAGCTCACGCCGGACACCCAGATCGCGGAAATGATCAGGCAGCAGTGGAAGCGAATCGGCATCGATGCGGACGTGAAGGAGACCGAGCGGGGCCTCGCGTTCACCAAGACGACCAACGCCGAGCAGCAGATCATGATCTGGTCGTCCAGCGGGTCGGAGAATCTCTACCTCTTCCCGCGCCACGTCCTGCCGGTGGATCCCGCGGAGTGCCACATCGGCATGCCGTTCGCGCGCTGGTACGCCAGCAACGGCGCCCAGGGGAAGAAGCCGAACAACCCCGAGATGCTGCGGGCGATGGAGCTCTACCGCTCGGCGGCGGGCAAGAAGGAAGCCGAACGGACGAAGATCGCCCAGGAGATCTGGAAGATCATCGTGGAGGAGTGCTGGGTCATCGGGACGGTGGGGCAGTCCCCGGCGCGCCTCGGGGTGCGTATCGTGAAGAACACCATGGGGAACATCCCGGCGCGGCAGACCAACGCGCAGCACGTGCGGACTCCCAACGCCTCGATGCCGGCCACGTTCTTCTTCAAGGCGTGAGCGCACAGCAGCGGGTTCCGACCACGGAGGACACCATGCGCGAGAACAGAGTCAAAGCGAAGATGCAACAGGGGCAGCTCGCCCTCGGGACGTATGTCGGCATCGCGGACCCGGCGGTCG
>JAWOLE010000207.1:0-3131 GCA_033853815.1 Thermoanaerobaculia bacterium | reverse complement strand
CGTCGATGTGAACGACCTTCTCTTCGGGGACCATCGCTTTCAGAAGGCGTCCGTGGCACTTCAGGAAGCAGCCGTCGATCATGACGACCTTGTCGGCTCCCTGGACCCACGACGCCATCGCCGAGTGTGGGACGAAGAAGGTCTCCGCGTGGCAGGCGCGAGCGAGCGAGGGCACCTCCCGGGAGACGAGATTCCCCGCGAGCCTCGCGATTTCTCCGCGGATGCAGGCTCCCTCGCACGAGAGAACGGGCGTCCGCCTTGCTGCGATCTGCTCCTTTGCGTACGCCTCACCGGTCGGACAAGAGCCCTTCACCCCTTGAACGTTCACCGAGAAGTCGGGCGTGTTCGCTTCCATCTTGACCTCCATTCTCGAAAGCCGCGCGGTTGCCGATAGCCCTGGCGTCAGGCGGCGGATTCGCCCCGAAGGTCGCTCCGGATTCGCTCAAACTCTTCCTTCGTGACCTCCCCTTTCGCGTACCGGCGCCTGAGGATCTCCAGCGGGTCCTCTCGCGGGCTCCCATCCCACATGCCGCGGGCGGTGTGTCCGCAAAAACCACGCATTCCTCTTCCGCACACCAGGAACGCCATGACGAGCATCACGACGATCATCGCGGCCGGAAACACCCACATGCCTGCTCCCCAGAAGAAGTCGGACATTCCTGCCCCCACGACGCTTGCCGGGAAATCCATCAGTTGCGGTTGCATGTGACCTCCTTTCTCGAAATCAGAACTGTCTCCATCGCATCAGGCTGAATCGGCACATCTCTCGCCGAACGCTAGCAACAGCTCCCCTTCCGATCGGCGCAGGCCGGCTGCGCCGTCGTGCCTGTTCCGTCGGGAGTTCCTCCAGGGGCGCAGGACCCTTGGTCCGCCCCGGTCCGTTCCCCTTCCGGCGGCGCCCCGGTCTTCGGCCCGACGCTCTTCGAAAGCACGGCGAGCGCGGCGTCGAGGACCCTCTGCGCGGGCACGCGCCGGACGCCGTCTGCCACATGTATCGCGTTTTCGATCTGCCGGTCGCTGAGGCCCGCCTGACGCGCCTCCGAAACGTAACGTTCGACACAGGGTACGCAGTTACTTCCCAGGGCCGCACCGAGCGCCACGAGGTCCCGTTGCCCGCTGCTGAGTTCGTCCATGCTGCACCGTCCTTCGCATTCCGTGCCGAGTTCGAGAGGGACCAGATTCCGCCCCACTCGTCTCGTTAGACGGTTCCGCCACCGGCAGGGATACACCGCGCCCTGCCGGTGGTCCGTTACCGGTTATCTGCGATAGTGTCGCAGCATGAAAGTTCTTCGCCATTTCCTCTGGCTCCTTCTTCTTGCCTCGCCCGCTCTCGGCCAGGCCCCGGTAGCTCCGGACACCGCCGCGCCGAAAGCGCTCGCCGCCGACACGCCCGAAACGACGGTACTCGGCAACCCGTTCATCGCGCCGACAGGGTGGACCGTCCGCGTGCGAGGGCCGGCGACGATCCTCGCGGCCCCCGAAGGCGACTCCTGGATCGCGCTCGTGGACGTCGAGGCGAAGGACGCCGACGCGGCCGTTGCCGCCGCCTGGCAGGTCTACAAGCCGGACCACAAGTGGCCGCTGAAGGTCGCCAACGAGGCGCCCGACAGGGACGGCTGGTCGAAGCAGCGCGCCTATGAGTACCAGACCTCGCCCAACGAGAAGCGAGGAGTCCAGGCGGCCGCGAAGTTTGCCAACGGCCGCTGGACCGTGGCGCTCCTCGACATGACCGACGCCGTGGCCGAGAAGCGCGGGGCCCAGGTGGCGCTCGTCTTCGGCCGCCTTTTCCCGAAGGGCTACCAGCGCGAATCGTTCGCCGGAAAGAGGGCGCACCGGCTGGACGACGCGCGCCTTGCCGCCCTCAAGAGGTTCGTCGAGGACGGACAGAAGGAGCTCCGCATCCCGGGTGTGGGGCTTGGCATCGTCCAGGACGGCAAGGTCGTCTTCGCCGGCGGCCTCGGGGTCAAGAGCCTGGGCCAGCCCGCGGCCGTGGACGCCGACACGCTCTTCATGATCGCCTCGAACACCAAGGCCCTGACGACGCTCCTGCTCGCGCGGCTGGTCGCCCAGGGAAAGCTGACCTGGGACACGCCGGTCACGAGCGTCCTGCCGTCCTTCAAGCTCGGAGACGCCGAAACCACGCGCCAGGTGAGGATCCGGCAGCTGATCTGCGCCTGTACCGGCCTCCCGCGACAGGACTACGAATGGCTCTTTCAGTTCCAGGGCGTCACGCCCGAGGCCGCGCTCGCCACGCTCGGGACGATGCAACCGACGACCAAATTCGGCGAGATGTTCCAGTACTCCAACCCCATGGCCGGAGCCGCCGGTTTCACCGCCGGCCACGTGCTCTACCCGCAGATGGAGCTCGGCGCCGCCTACGACAGGGCTATGCAGGCGCAGGTCTTCGATCCCCTCGGCATGAAGTCCACGACCTTCGACTATGCGCGGGCACTTGCCGGGGACCATGCGATGCCCCATGCGCCGGACGTGGACGGAAAACCCTCGCACGCCCTGATGGAAATCAATTACGCGATCATCCCGCTGCGGCCGGCCGGCGCGGCCTGGAGCAACGTGCGCGACATGCTGCGCTACATCGAGATGGAGCTCGAGGACGGCAAGCTGCCGGACGGCAAGCAATACATCCCGAAGGAGCCGCTGCTCGAACGGCGCGTCGCGCAGGTGCCGATCGGCAAGGACGACACATACGGGATGGGGCTCATGGTCAACACGGCCTACGGCATCCCCGTCGTGCACCACGGCGGCGACATGATCGGCTTCCACAGCGACATGATCTGGCTGCCGGGGCAGAACGTCGGCGCGGTGATCCTGACCAACGCGAACCCCGGCTGGATCCTCCGAACCCTGTTCCGGCGCAAGCTGCTCGAGGTGCTCTTCGACGGCAAGGCCGAGGCGGACGCCCAGGTCGCCGCGCAGGGCAAGACGTTCTACGAGTCGCTCGCGGCCGAGCGCAAGCTCATGACGATTCCCGCCGACCCCGGGGAAAGCGCGAAGCTCGCGGCGCTCTACGAGAATCCCGCGCTCGGGCAGATCGCCGTCTCACACCCCAACGGCGGAACGCTCTTCGACTTCGGCGAATGGAAGAGCCTCATGGCCTCGCGCAAGAACCCGGA
>JAWOLE010000206.1:0-2901 GCA_033853815.1 Thermoanaerobaculia bacterium | reverse complement strand
GAAAGCCGGTGATCGCGCGGATCAACGGTATCGCGGTCGGCGGAGGCAACGAGACGGTGCTCGCCTGCGACCTGGCCGTCATCGCCGAGCACGGCTACGTCGGTCAGGTCGGCGTGCGCGTGGGGTCGGTGGCCTGCGGCGGCGCGACGCAATGGCTTCCGCTGACCGTCGGGGAGAAGCGGGCGCGCGAGATGCTGCTGACCAACCGGCAGGTCCCCGCGCGGCTGGCTCTGGAGTGGGGACTGGTCAACCGGGTGGCGCCGTCCGTTCGCCGCGGCGGGGCGTTCGTGGAAAACGCCTCGGCCGAGGAGATCCGAAAGGCGCAGAAGGGGCTGGAGGGATACGCGATCGATCTCTCGCTCCTGGACGAGGAAGTCGCCCGTCTCTCGAAGGAGCTCCTGGCAACGTTCCCGGAGTGCCTGCGCTATACGAAGCAGCAGACCAACTTCTGGAAGGACTTCGTCTGGTCGCTCACGGCGCGCCACGCGCAGGACTGGCTGGCGCTCCATTACACCGACTACGAGCCCTTCGAAGGGATGAACGCCTTCCGGGAGAAGCGGACGGTCGACTTCGACGCCGTGCGCCGCCGGGCGACCGAACCGGGCGGTTCGCCCGAGACCCCGTGGGGCGCCCACGTCGCGCGCTGTCCCGCCTGCGGCGCCTCGGGGCTGCCCGCGTCCTTCCGGCACTGCGGCATCTGCGGCGCGGCGCTCGCCGTGGAAGAGGCCTCCTCCTGATGGCGGCGGATCGCGAACTGGCGGGAAGGGTGGCGCTGGTGACCGGCGGGGCGAGCGGCATCGGGCTCGCCTGCGCCCGGGAGCTTTCGCGCCGCGGGGCGCGCGTCGCGATCGCCGACGCCGACCGGCGCAGGCTCCGCCGCCTCGGGCGGACCTTCTCTCCGGCGGCCCTCTACGCGCTCGACGTCGCGGACCCCGCCGCGGTCCGGAGCGCGATCGAGGACCTCGTGCGGCGCGCAAGACGCCTCGACGTCCTGGTGCTCGCGGCGGGAATCTGCCGCGACTCCGTCCTCTGGAAGATGACCGATGAGGCCTGGGCCCGCGTCATCGACGTGGACCTCTCCGGCGCGGCGCACGTGCTGAGGGCCGCCGCGCCAGCCCTGCGCCGGGGCCGGGGCGGCCGGGTGGTGTTCATCTCCTCGATCAACGGCCGCCGCGGCAAGTTCGGACAGTCCAACTACGCGGCCGCCAAGGCGGGCCTGCTCGGGCTCGCGCGGTCGGCCGCCCGGGAGCTCGCCGGAAGCGGCGTGACGGTCAACGTCGTCGAGCCGGGCTTCACCGAGACGCCCATGACCGCCGGCCTTCCGAAGCGGATCCGCCGCGTCGCGCTCTCCCAGACGCCGCTCGGGCGCACCGGCCGGCCCGAAGACGTCGCCGCCGCCGTCGCCTTCTTCGCCAGCCCGAGCGCCTCCCACATCACCGGCCAATCCCTGGCGGTCGATGGAGGACAAGGGATGGGAGCCTAGGACCATGAAGAGGCCAGACCCGAAGCTCTCGTTTAGAAACTCTCGGCCGCCGTTCGCGAAGCGAACGCCGTGGCCCAAGCCGGGAGCTTAGAAACATGAAGATCGTCGGCTACGAGATGGCCGAGGCCGGCAAGCCGGTCCGGCGCGCCGTGCGTCCGGAGCGCCCTCTCCAGAGAGAGGAAGTCCTCGTCAGCGTCGCCGGCTGCGGCGTCTGCCACACCGACGTCGGCTTCCTCTACGACGGCGTGCGCACGCGTCGGGCGCCTCCTCTCATCCTCGGCCACGAGATTAGCGGGCGCGTGGTCGACGCCGGAGCCGACGCCGCCGCCTGGATCGGCCGGGCCGTCGTCGTGCCCGCCGTGCTTCCCTGCCGCGCCTGCGACCTCTGCCGCGCGGGACGCCCGACGATCTGCCGGCGCCAGATCATGCCCGGCAACGACTGCGACGGCGGGTTCGCGACGCAAGTCATCCTGCCGGGACGCGACCTCTGCCCCGTCCCGGGCAGTGACGGCAACGCCGACGCCCCGCTCGGGTCGGCGCCCGGGCTCACGCTGCGCCACCTCGCGGTCGTGGCCGACGCCGTCTCGACCGCCTATCAGGCCGTCGCGCGCTCGGGCCTGGAGGCGGGAGACCTCGCGATCGTGATCGGCCTGGGAGGAGTGGGCGGTTACGCCGCGCAGATCGCCGCCGACAGGGGCGCCTCGGTCGTCGGGCTCGACGTGGACCCGGCCCGGCTCGCCGAGGCGGCTTCCCTCCGCGCGGGGCTCGCGCTCGATCCGAGGACGCTGCCCGGACGGGACCTGAAGGCGCGCATCGCGGAGCACGCGCGCTCAGCCGGCGCGCCGGAAACCCGCTGGACGATCCTCGAGTGCTCGGGGACCGCCGCGGGCGAAAAGACGGCCTGGGGTCTCCTCGTACCGGGCGCGAGCCTCATGGTCGTCGGGTTCACGCTGGACAACGTCGAGCTGCGCCTCGCCAACCTCATGGCGTTCGACGCCCGCGCGGTCGGCAACTGGGGATGCGCGCCGGAGCTCTACCCGGAGATCCTCGACAAGGTGCTCTCCGGAAAGATCGACATCGTCTCGCACACCGAGCTGCGGCCGCTCGCGAAGATCGAGGCCGCTCTGGAAGACGTTCGCAACCGCCGGGCCGGACGCCGGCTCGTCCTGACGCCCGGCGAAGAGGAGGACTCATGACATCCCCCATCCGATGTAGCACCGAGCATTCGGGCGAGCTCGAGCGGATCGTGCTCGACCGCCCGAAGGGAAACATCCTGGACTGCGAGATGCTTGCCGCGATCCGCGCCCGGATCGAGGCCCTCTCGCAGGCCCCCGGCCACGTCAAGCTCCTCGTCTTCGAGGGCGCGGGAGGCAATTTCAGCTTCGGCGCCTCCGTCGAAGAGCATCTGCCCGACCGCG
>JAWOLE010000205.1:0-25294 GCA_033853815.1 Thermoanaerobaculia bacterium | reverse complement strand
CGAGATCGTCTTCGCCGTCGGGGCCGCCAAGACGCTCGTCGGCGTCTCCGACTATTCGGATTTCCCTCCGGAGGCGCGCTCGCTGCCCCGAGTCGGGGGACTCGAGGTCAGCGCGGAGCGGGTGGTTTCGCTGCGGCCGGATCTGGTGCTGGCGACCCCGGAGGGCAATGCGAAGGGCCCGGTGGCGGCGCTCGCGGCGTCGGGAGTTCCGGTGCTGGCCGTGCCGGGGGGCTCGCTCGCGGCCGTGATTGACGGGGTCCGCCTTGTGGGACGCCGGCTCGGCCGCCGCGAAGCGGCCGACCGCCTCGCGGCGAGCCTCGAGCGGCGGCTCGATGCCGTGCGGACGAGGGTCGGCCGTTCCCGCGGGAACCGGCCCCGGGCCGTGCTCCTCGTCTGGCCGGACCCTCCCCAGGCCGCCGGCAGGGGAACGTTCTTGAACGACCTGCTCGTCGAAGCCGGGGCGCAGAACCTGCTCGCCGGACGCGAGGGATGGCCCCTGGTGTCGCCGGAGTGGCTGGCCACGGCGCCGATCGACGTGCTCGTCGTCCCCGACTCCGAGCAGACGCGCCCCGCGTACGATCGCGCCTTCAAGACCGGGCCGCTCTCTCGGGGAACCGTCGCGTCCGCCCGCATCATCCGAATCGAGGAGTCCGTCCTGACCCGTCCGGGGCCGCGCGTCTTCGACGCCCTCGAAGAGCTGGCCCGCGACCTGGTGCGATGATCCACGGCAGGGGGAAGGTCTGGATGCTCGCGGCGGCGCTTCTCGCCGGCTCGATCCTCCTGGGATTGCTTCTCGGCGGCGTTCCCCTCTCCTTCTCCGACCTCTTCTCGGGGCGCGGAGAGGCGGGCGGCACGGCGCGCCTCATCGCCTCGCTGCGGTTTCCGCGGGTGGCGCTCGCGGCCGTCGTTGGGGGATGCCTCGCGCTCGCGGGCGCCGCGATGCAGGCCCTGCTCAAGAACCCGCTCGCCGATCCCTTCCTGCTCGGCACCTCCGGCGGCGCCGCGACCGGAGCGGCTTTCGCCGCCCTCGCGGGACTCTCGCCCCTCCTGTCTCCGGCCGCGGCTTTCGCCGGGGCGGTGGGATCGTCGCTGGGAGTCGCCGCTCTCGCGCGCCGCGGAGGCAGGCTCGACCTGCAGAGGCTGTTGCTTGCCGGCCTGATCGCCAACGCCTTCTTCTCCGCTCTGATCCTGCTCGTCTTCTCCGTGGCTTCGGGCGAAACGGCACGCACGATGCTTTTCTGGATGATGGGAAGCCTCGCCGACGCGACAGCCGGGAAGGCCCTGACGCTGCTTCCCTACGCCCTGGCCGCGGGCGCGATCCTGATCCTTTCGGCCTCGCGGCTGAACCTCTTCGCCGTCGGCGAGGAAAATGCCGCCGCGCTCGGAGTGGATACCGAGAAGTCCAAGCTCCTCGTCTTCCTCGCGGCCTCTCTCCTGACCGGCGCCGCGGTGGCCTTCGCCGGCGTGATCGGGTTCGTCGGGCTGCTCGTTCCGCACGCCTCGCGAGCGGCCGCCGGCAACGACCAGCGGATCCTGCTTCCCGTCTCCGCGCTGTGCGGGGCGGCGCTCCTCGTTGCGGCGGACGCGTTCGCGCGCACCGTGGCCGCGCCGGCCGAGCTGCCGATCGGAGCCGTCACGGCCGCTCTGGGCGCGCCCCTCTTCGCGTGGCTGCTCCTGCGCAACCCGTGACGCCTCTCCTCGCGGCGCGCGGCCTCCTGGCGTCCTACGGGTCGACTCCCGCGCTGCGCGGGCTCGATGCGTCGTTCTATCAGAAGGAAGTCACCGCCGTCCTCGGCGAGAACGGCTCCGGAAAGTCGACGCTGCTCAAGCGGATCGCTCGCATCCTCCCCGCCGCCGGAGGCGAGCTCCTTCTCGACGGCCGGCCTCTCGACGCGCTGCCCCGGCGCCAGACGGCGCGGCGCATCGCGTATGTGCCGCAGAGCCTCGACCTGGTCTTCCCGATCCGGTGCCTGGATCTCGTGTTGCAGGGGCGCGCTCCGTACGACCGCGGCTTCTCGGCCGACTCGCCCGAGGACCGGGCGCGGGCGCTCGAGGCGATGCGTTCCTGCGACGTCGAGGCCCTGGCCGAGCGGGACGCCTCGGCCCTCTCCGGCGGCGAGCAGCGTCGCGTCTTCCTGGCCCGCGCCCTGGCGCAGGAGGCCGAGATCTGGCTGCTCGACGAGCCGGCCTCGGGACTGGATCCCCGGCATCGCCTGGAGTTCCTGGAGATCCTGACCCGGACGCACCGGGAGCGGGGGACGACGGTCCTCCTCGTCACGCACGAGATCGATCTGGCCGCCGACCTCGCGGACCGGGTCCTGCTGCTGCGCGAAGGCCGCACGCTGGCCGAGGGTCCGCCGGACGAGGTGATCACGCGCGAGAACCTGCGGCGCGCCTTCTCGGTCGAGTCGCACGAGGAGACCGATTCTTCAGGCCGCCGCCGGCTGGTTCCGTTTGCGCCCTCCCGCTGACGCGGTGCGTTCCTGGTTTCGTGCCCAAGACACTTCTCGGAGCTGCGATCCGGAACAGGCGCCCCGGATCCGTCGTCGTTCCCTTCGTCGGCACGCGGCGGCCGGCCGCACCACGGGTCATCGGCCGCCGCTGAGGGTTCCTCGCAGAGGCAGCACGGCATCGGGTGCGCTCTTCCATGCTCGTCACCCATCACCTCCTCCGGGAAACGCCGCCGGCTCCGGGGCTGGCAGCGGCGCTCAAGTCCGGGTAAGAGCCCCGGCGGCGGGACGCCTCCCGGAGGAGGCATGAGCGAAGGAGCATGGCACGCTGAATCACCTGCCTCGACAACCCTGCGACTGAACGACTAGCGCCGGCCTGGTTCCGGCTTTCGCGGCAGGGCCGGCGCGCGCCGACGAGGGAGGCGGCCCGACGCCGGGGCGGCTCGAAGCGAGATGCCCCCCGGCCTGCTAGCATTACGCCCCTTCGCCATGTGGTTCCGTAAGGACCGTGTCCCCAAGCAGCCGCGCGAGCGGCAGAGCAAGGTGCCGGAGGGCCTCTGGGTCAAGTGCGAGAGCTGCCGGCAGATCCTCTACAACAAGGAGCTGGCGCGCAACTTCAAGATCTGCCCGAAGTGCGGCTATCACTTTCGCCTCTCCGCACAGGAGCGGTTGCGGATGCTCTTCGACGACGAGAAGTACGTCGAGCTCGACGGCGACCTGCGCTCCGCCGATCCGCTCCGTTTCCGCGACTCCAAGCGCTATCGCGACCGCCTCAAGCAGTACGAGGAGACGGCCGGCCATTCCGACGCCATCATCATCGGGTCGGGCACGATGGGCGGCATTCCGGTCCTCATCGGGGCCATGGAGTTCCTCTTTCTCGGAGGCTCCATGGGGTCGGTCGTCGGCGAGAAGGTCGCGCGCGCGGCCGAGCGGGCCCTGGCCGAGCGGCGCCCCCTCATCATCGTGTCGACCTCCGGCGGCGCCCGTATGCAGGAAGGGATCCTCTCGCTGATGCAGATGGGAAAGATCGCCGCGGCGCTGGCGCGCCTGTCCGAAGCCGGGATTCCCTTCCTTTCCGTCATGGCGGACCCGACGACCGGCGGAGTGACCGCCTCCTACGCGATGCTCGGGGACCTGAACATTGCCGAGCCCAACGCCCTGATCGGCTTCGCCGGACCTCGCGTCATCGAACAGACGATCCGCCAGACGCTGCCCCAGGGATTTCAGCGCTCCGAGTTCCTTCTCGAGCACGGCATGCTCGACTTCGTCGTCGAGCGGCAGGAGATGAAGCCCACGCTCGTGCGCTGCCTGCGTCTCCTCTGGGCGTAAAACGTAAGAACGTAAAACGTAAAACGTAAAACGTGGAACGAGGCCCTGGAGTTCTTACCCGGCTTCCTTTTACGTTTGACGGTTTACGTTTTACGACGTTTCGATGACCGCCTATCCGGCTCTGCAACGACTGGAGTCTCTCGGGCAGCGCGGGATGCGTCTGGGTCTGGCCGCGATCGAATCGCTGTGCGAGAGGCTCGGCCGGCCGGAGCGAAAAGTTCCCTCCGTGCTCGTGGGAGGCACCAACGGGAAAGGCTCGACGGCGGCCACGCTGTCTTCGATCGCGGCGGCCTGCGGCGCGCGCGTGGGCCTCTACACCTCGCCCCACCTTTCCGAGGTCACCGAGAGAGTTCGCGTGGAGGAGACGGACGTCGTTCCCGAGGAGCTGGATGCCGCGCTGGCGCAGGCTTTCGCGGCGGCCGATGACTCTCCCGCGATCCCGGTCACCTATTTCGAGGCCGCGACGGCCGCCGCTCTCCTCATCTTTGCCGGGCGGCGGCTCGATCTGGCCGTCCTGGAGGTCGGCCTGGGAGGGCGCTTCGACGCGACCAACGTGGCCCCGGCGGTCCTGTCCGCCGTCACGTCCATCGGCCTCGACCACATAGAGGAGCTGGGGCCCACGCTCGCCCGGATCGCCCGCGAGAAGGCGGGGATCTTCCGGCGCGGGCGGCCCGCCCTCGTCCGGGCGCCGGCGGCGGAGGCCCTGGAAGTCCTGCGTACCGCCGCGTCGGAGGCCGGCGCTTCCTGGCACGACGCCTCGGCCGAGCTCTCCGTCGAGGTCCGCGACGTCGGACCGGACGGAACGCGCCTGACCCTGAAGACGCCGGAGCGCGAACTTGAGCTCGCAAGCCCGCTCCCCGGCCGGCACCAGGCCTGGAACGCCGCGCTGGCGGTCCGCGCGGCAGAGCTTCTCCCGGAGCCTCGCCTCCGGCTGACCTGCCAATCCCTGGCAGCCGGCGTTCGGGCCGTGCGCTGGCCGGGCCGGCTCGAGCGGTTCGACCTTGGGGGACGCACGGTCCTGCTCGACGGCTGCCACAACACCGAAGGGGCGGCCTGCCTCGTCCGCTTTCTGGAGGACGCCGGCCTCCACGGGCGCTGCGATCTCGTCTTCGGCGCCATGACGGACAAGGACGTCGAAGGGATCGCGGGGTCTCTCTTCCCGGCCGCGGCGAGCGTGACGCTCGTGGCCGCCGCTTCGCCGCGCGCGGCCTCCGCGGAAGAGCTCGCGCGGCGCGTCCCGCTCGCGCCGGGCGGCCTCCGTCGGGCCGGAGGCGTCCGCGAGGCTCTCGAGGATCTTCTGGCACGCGGGAGCGGCGACCCTATAATCGTCGCCGGCTCCCTGTATCTCGTCGGCGAGGCACGCTCCTTCTTGCTGGCAAGGCGTTGAAAGAGTTGACCACAGCCACCGCGCACTTCACCCGGGAACACTTCGAGCGGCTCGAAGAAGAGCGTCTGGCCATCTTCGCCTCCAAGAGCGCCCGCGCCCGCCGGCCCTACGGCCCGGCGCGCCCGCTCGAGGGGGATGTCCGGACCGAGTATGCGCGCGACCGGGACAGGATCATCCATTCGCGGGCTTTCCGGCGGCTGAAGCACAAGACACAGGTCTTCATCCCGTACGAGGGAGATCATTTCCGAACGCGCCTGACGCATACGATCGAGGTCTCCCAGATCGCCCGAAGCGCCGCGCGCGCGCTCGGCCTGAACGAGGATCTGACCGAAGCGATCGCGCTCGGCCATGACCTCGGGCACACGCCGTTTGGCCACTCGGGCGAACGCGTGCTCGACCGGCTCCTGCGCGAAAGTCACCCGCAGGCCGGAGGGTTCAAGCACAACTACCAGTCGGTCCGCGTCGTGGACCGGCTGGAGAAGCGCTACGACGAGCCGGGCCTGAACCTCACCCACGATGTGCGGGAGGGGATCCTCAAGCACACGCTCTGGAAACGGGCCTTTCCCTTCCCGCTCGACTTTCCCGAGGGGCTCCGCCTGGAGTCGGGGGGGACGCTCGAGTCCCAGCTCGTCAACTGGTCCGACGAGATCGCCCAGCAGACCCACGACCTGGAAGACGGGCTGCCCCTCGCCGAGGAAGAGGCGATCGAGGCCCTCGAGATCTCCCGCGTGGTCCGCCAGGCGCGGACCCCCGGCCGGGACCGGGCGGCGCGCCGGGGTTCGCTCATCCGGGGCATGATCGGCGTCCTGACGGCCGATCTCGTCGAGGGCTCGCGCGCGCGCATCGAGGCGTGGCTCGAGACGAACGGCGTCGCGACGACGGAGGAGTTCTACGCGCGGCGGGACCGCCTGCCGGGAGACCTGGTCTCGTTTTCGGAAAAGGGCCGGCGCTTCTACCGGGAGCTCAAGGCGTTCGTCTACCGCCACATCATCCATTCCTTCCCCGTGTCCCGCAACGACGGCCACGCCCGGCGCGTCTTGAACGCGATCTTCCACGCCTACCGGGAGAACCCGCGGCTGCTGCCCGACTATGTCCTCCTGGGTCTGCAGGAGGAGATCGGCGTTCGTTTTCTGCGGGAGGTGGACCTGAAGGACGTGGACCGCGAGGTGGCGGAGAATTACTGGCCGCGGCCCGGGTTCTACCGCGCCGTGGCCGACCACATCGCCGGTATGACCGACAGCTACTGCAACGCGGAGTACAAGGACCTGGTCGGATAAGATTCCAGATTCCAAATTCCAGATTCCAGGGGGCCACCTGGAATCTGGAATCTGGAATTCATGGGGAGGGAGACATGAGCAGAGCCGAAACCCTGGCCGCAGCGATGGCCTTTCTCGACCGCGACCTCTCGGCGGCCGATCCCGAGGTCGCGCACTGGATCCGGGAAGAGGAGCGGCGGCAGAACCACAATCTGGAGCTGATCGCCTCGGAGAACTGGGTCTCCCGCGCCGTACGCGAGGCCCAGGGCTCGGTCCTGACCAACAAGTACGCGGAGGGGTACCCGGGCCGGCGCTACTACGGAGGCTGCGAGTTCATCGACAAGGTCGAGGCGCTCGCGATCGAGCGCGCCAAGGCGCTTTTCTCCGCCGAGCACGCCAACGTCCAGCCGCACTCGGGCTCGCAGGCGAACATGGCGGCGTACATGACGGTCGCCAAGCCCGGCGAAACGATCCTCGGGATGAACCTCTCTCACGGCGGGCACCTGACGCACGGCCATCCGCTCTCCTTCTCCGGAAAGGACTACAAGGTCGTCGCTTACGGCGTGAGCCGGGACGACGAAAGGGTCGACTTCGAAGAGCTCCGGCGGCTGGCCCGGGAGCACCGGCCGAAGATCATCATCGCCGGCGCCTCCGCTTACGTGCGGGAGCTCGACTTCCGCCGCTTTTCCGAGGTTGCCGAGGAGGTGGGCGCGGCGCTCGTCGTGGACATCGCCCACATCGCGGGCCTCGTGATCGCGGGTCTGCACATGTCGCCGGTCCCGTACGCCCCGATCGTGACCTCGACCACGCACAAGACTCTGCGCGGCCCGCGCGGCGGGTTGATCCTCTGCCGGGCCGTCCACCAGAAGGACCTGGATCGTAACGTCTTTCCCGGAGTCCAGGGCGGCCCGCTCGAGCACGTGATCGCCGCCAAGGCCGTGGCCCTGGCCGAGGCCGGCACGCCGGAATTCGCCGACTACCAGCGGCGCATCGTCGCTAACGCGAAGGCGCTGGCGGGCGGGCTGACGAAGCGGGGCCTTCGCCTCGTGTCCGGCGGCACCGACAACCACATGATGCTCCTCGACGTGGGCGCGCGGAACATCTCGGGAAAGGACGCCGAGAAGGCCCTCGATCGCGTCCGCATCACCGTGAACAAGAACACCATTCCCTTCGACACACGGCCTCCCCTGGTCGCCTCGGGAATCCGGATCGGAACTCCCGCCGTCACGACCCGGGGCATGGGTCCCGCCGAGATGGAGACGATCGCGGACTGCATTTTCCGCGTGCTCGACGCGCTGGGGGACGCGGCGGTCGAGGAATCGGTCCGGGCGACGGTCGGCGAGCTGTGCGCCGGCTTCCCGCTCATCGCTTGAAGTGGCGCCGGGCGGCCGCCGCGGCAGCGGCCGCTCTCCTGCTCCTTCTGCTGTTGCGCCGCGACCGCCCGAGCGAGCTCGGCCTCCGTGCGCGGACTCTCTTGCGTTCTACGCGGTTGGACCTCGACACCCGTCACATGCACGGAACGGCAGCGGCGTTCGATCGGCAGTTCTACGCCTTTCTCGAATCCTCACGGCGGAACCTTCCGCCCGGCACGCCCGGAGTCGCCATTCTCGGAATGGCGCCGTCCAACGTGGCTCTCTATTTCGCGACCTACCACCTGGCTCCCACGCCCGTGCTCCTCGCTCCGCAGCGCGTTCCGCCCGGCTGGATCCTCGCGGTCTACGGGACGGATCGTCCGCCCGGCTGGAAGGTGATCACTCCGGTCTGGAAGGGCGTCCTGATGGCTCCCGCTTCATGAACGGTCTCTGGGCGCCGCTGGCGGGAGTCGCGACGATCCTGCTCGCCGCCGGCGCGATCGGCTACCTCCTCGCCGTGGACTTCGCCCCCTCTTCCTGCGGGCGGGCCGAGCGCGCCGGCTGGGGCTTCGCCCTCGGCCTCACGCTGCTCGCCGCCTCGGTCCCCGTCGCCTTCCTCGCGCACATGTCTCCGCGCTGGATGGCCGTTCTGCTCCTGGCACTCGCGCTGGCCTTCTCCCTCTGGCGGCTCAGAAGAACGAGAGGCGGATTGCCCTCCATCTCCAATCCAAAATCCAAAGTCCAAAATCCAAAATTGATTCTCCTCCTTCTCTTCCTCATCGCCTTCGGGGTCGCTGTCTACGCGCTGCGCGCCCTGACCGAGCCGATGTGGTCGAACGACTACCTGGCCATCTGGGGCTTCAAGGGGAAGGTCATCTTCAGCGCCGGCGCCGTCCCCCGCCGGCTCTTCACCGACCCTTCCCTCGCGTTTTCCCGCCAGGAGTACCCGCTCGGTCTTCCGTTTCTCTACGCCTCTCTGGCGTTCCTCCTCGGGCGGTGGGACGACCACGCGATGGCGCTCCTGTTCCCCTTTCTCCAGGCGGCGACTCTCCTGGCGCTCGCCGGCTGGCTCCGAAGGCGGGGCGCGTCGCGGCCGGTCGCGCTCGGCTCCGCGGCGCTGCTCGCGCAATTCGAGCCGCTCTACTCGGCCTTTCACACGGGCCTGGCCGAGATCCCCCTCTCCTTGGTGATCCTCCTCTTCGGCGAGTCGCTCGTGGACGTCCTGGACCGGACGGACCCCCGGGCGGCGCTGCGGCTCGCTCTCGGCTCCGTTCTCGCCGTCTCGACCAAGAACGAAGGGCTCATGCTCGTGGCGGCCGGGGCTCTGATCTGCCTGCTCTCCGGCCGGAAGGCGCGTTCCGCTTTCCCGCGTGTTCTCGCGGCCGCCGTCGTCCCGGCCGCCGTTCTCGTCGCGATCGGCCGGCTGTGGAAGGGCGCCCTTCCGCTCGCCGCTTTCGAGTTCGGCTACCTCGGCCCCCCGCTCGTCTTCGAGTTGCTCCCGCGGGTCCGGGAAGCCGTCCACACCGCGCTCTTCGAGGTCGTTCTTCCCGCCTGGCCCGGCCTGCTTCCCCTTGCCGTCCTGATCGCGGCGGGACGCGGAGTCCCGGCCGGCAATCGCCTGCTCGCTCTCGCCCTCTTCTGCGCCGCTGTCTATATGCTGCTTCCCTCTCTGGCGGTCCTTGGCCCGGAATGGATGATCCGCACCTCCTTCGCCCGGACGACCTCGGCGCTCGCCCCCCTCACCGCCGCAGGCATAGCGCTGAGGCTCGGGGGCGGCGTGTCCGAAGGCGTGTCATCCTGAGGTCGCCGACGCGCCAAAGCCGCTATGGCGACGGCGCGAGCGGAGCGACGAAGGATCTGCCCCGTCCCGTGATTTGAGAGAGCAGGTCCTTCGCTTCGCTCAGGATGACAGGCGAAAAGCGATGCCTACCGGTGGATAAACCGCAGGCGCAGGAGGTCCCACAGGGTCGGCAGGGTGTCCCGCAGAACCGAGACCTTCGATTCCGGCGAGTTGAACCAGAGAACCGGGACTTCCGCGATCGAGAGGCCTCGCCGGCGGGCCAGGTAGAGGATCTCGATGTCCGAGGCGAAGCCCTTGATACGGGCCTCCCGGAAGAGGTCCCGCGCGACGTCCCCGCGGAAGAGCTTGAAGCCGCACTGCGTGTCGCGGATGCCGGGCACGGCGAGCAGGCGCACGAGAAGGTTGCCGCTCTTGCCGAGCAGGCGGCGGTAGAAGGGCTGCTTCAAGCGCACGAGGTCCTCCTCGATGGCGCGCGAGCCGATCGCGATCGGATGCGAGGGGAGTCGCTCGGCGAGCTTGACCCATTCGGTCAGGGGAGTCGAGAGATCCGCGTCGGAAACGAGCACCGGGTCTCCGGAGGACGCGAGGACACCGGTTCGGGTGGCGAATCCCTTGCCCTGGTTTCTCTCGTAGCGAACGATCTCCAGGGGCAACCCGATCTCGCCGGCGATCTGCCGCGCTACGCCTTTCGTGCCGTCGGTGGAGCCGTCATCCACCAGGAGGACCTCCCAATCCCAGCCGCCCGGGCGCTTGCGGACCCAGTCGGCCACGGCGCGCAGGCACGCCTCGATGCGCGTGCTCTCGTTGTAGGCCGGAATGACGAGGCTGGCCACGTCAATTTTGGATTTTGGATTTTGGATTTTGGATTCGGTATTCGGCTCGGGCATGTTCAGTCGAAAATCTAGAGTTCTCTTTTGACCGTCTCGAAGACGAACTGATACCCGAACAGGGTCGGCCAGGCGCGGGCGGTCATCTGCGCGAAGGCGCGAGTGGGGCCGCTCCAGGGGGGCCGGCCGAGCCGGGGGAAGGCGAGCTCGTAGGGCATCGCGGTCGGCTCCTCCGCCCGGATGCGGAATCCCGCCCCTTCGAGCAGCTCTCTCGAGGTCGCGCGCGTGTAGAAAGCGACGTGGGTGCGGTCGAGAAGGCCTCGGTCCGCGTACCGGAACTGCCCGAGGAGCAGCCCGAGCCGGAGCGAGATGTTCGCCACGTTCGGAATCGAGGCGAGCAGCACGCCTTCCGGCTTCAACCAGGCGCGGATCCGCTGGAGGAGCAGCCCCGGCTCCGTCAGGTGCTCGAGCACGTCGGCGCAGACGACGACGTCGAAAGGTTCGTCCCAGTCGCCGGCGTGGAGGGCGTCCGCTTCGCGCCAGTCGTCGTAGCTCGAGTTGGGCGGTACGGGTGGGTGCGGCTCGATACCGGCGATAAAGGAACAGTGGTCTCGCACCGCTCGCCCCAGGTGCCCGGCGGCGAAGCCCAGATCGAGCAGCCTCAGCCCCGGCGGCATCGCCTGAATGCGCTTGCACACGATTTCGTGCGACGAGCCCGGGATCGCCTTCCACACGTACCGTTCTCTCTCTTGCGACATCGGTATTCGATCGTAAAACGTAAAACGTTAAGCGTTAAACGAAGAGAGCGGCCAACGGTCTCGTTTTGCGTTTCACGTTTGACGTTTCACGGCCCCGGGTCATACCTCGAACTTCTGCGCGATGGGATAGCGCCGGCCTTCCCCGAAGGCGCGGGCCGTGACCTTCGGACCGGGAGGCATCTGCCGGCGCTTGTACTCGTTGCGGTCGAGGCGGCGTGCGGTGTCCCGGGCGATCTCGACGGCGACGCCCGCCCGCCGCGCGGCTGCCGGGACGGAGAGCGAACGGTCCACGAGCGCCTCGATCAGGGGATCGAGGACCGGATAGGGCGGAATCGAGTCGCTGTCCTTCTGGTTGGGCCGCAGCTCCGCCGAAGGCTCCTTCGAGATCGAGGCGGCGGGGATCCGTTCCGCTTCGCGATTGAGGTCTCGCGCGAGGTCGTACACGAGCGTCTTGGGGACGTCGGAGAGGAGCGCGTAGCCGCCCGCCATGTCCCCGTAGAGGGTGCAGTACCCGGCCGCGAGCTCGGACTTGTTGCCCGTGGACAGGACGAGGTGTCCGAAGCGATTGGAGAGCGCCATCAGGAGCGCGCCCCGGATGCGAGCCTGGATGTTCTCCTCGGCCGCGGTGCAATCGCCGGGGCCGAACGAGAGGGCCAGCGCCTCGCGGTAGGCCACGAAGATGGGAACGATGGGGATCTCGAGAAGCCGGATGCCGAGGTTCCTCGCGAGCTCGCGCGCGTCGCGCAGGCTCCCTTCCGAGGAGTAGGGGCCCGGCATCGCCACCCCGGTGACGCGGTTCGGACCGAGCGCCTCCACCGCCAGCGTCGCGGTCACGGCCGAGTCGATGCCTCCCGAGAGGCCGAGGACCGCGCTCGAGAAGCCGCACTTGCCCGCGTAGTCCGACAGCGCGAGCACGAGCGCCCGGCGCAGCCGCGGGATTTCGCCCTCCCCCTTCCGGACCGGACCCCGTCCCCCGGGCAGCTCGATCGACCAGGAGTCCTCCCGGAAGGACTCCCCGCGCGCCACGAGCCTGCCGCGGGCGTCGAACGCGGCCGAGCCTCCGTCGAAGACGAGGCCGTCGTTGCCCCCGACCAGGTTGCAGCAGACGAGCGGCGTTCGCATGTGGCGCGCGACCTGACCCATCATCCGCTCGCGCAGCCGCGCCTTGCCCTGCGTCCAGGGGGAGGCCGAGATGTTGACGTGGAGGTCGAGGCGCAGGGGCTTCATGTCCTCCACGGGATCGGTCGCGTAGAGAGGATGCTCCCAGAACGTTTTGTCGTTCCAGATGTCCTCGCAGATCGTCACGCCGATCCTCGCGCCGCGCAGCCGCAGGAGGAGTGCCCGCGTCCCCGGCTCGATGTAGCGCCCTTCGTCGAACACGTCGTAGGTCGGGAGCAGGCGCTTGTGGTACGTCCCGACGATCCTGCCGTTGCGGGCGGCGACGGCGGAGTTGAAGACCCGGCGTCCGGAGCGCGCCCGGTTCCTTTCGAGAGAGCCGTAGATCCAGAGGGCGCGGCCGCTCGCCGCCGCGATGCGCGCCGCCGCGCGCTCGGACCCCTCGACGAACGAGCGGCGCTCGACCAGGTCCCGCGGCGGATAGCCGCACACCGCGAGCTCCGGGAAGAGCACGAGGTCGGCCTGCTCGCGCTCCGCCCGTCGGCCGAATTCCAGGATTTTCGCCGTGTTTCCGGGGAAGTCGCCGACGGTCGTGTCGATCTGGGCGACGGAGATCTTCAGCGGCGTCAAGCGCTCCAGCCCGCATTATTCATGATCGACTCCGGCGACCTTCGGCCGCAGGCGTTCGCTTCGCGAACGGCGGCCGAGAGTTTCAAAACCAGCGTCCGCGGCGTCGCACTCTCGGCATAGCCGTCGTCGCGCTTTCTTGTCTCGACGAAAAATCTCAGTCGCGGGCAAGGTGTTCCTGGTCTCCGCCGCTGTCGTTCTGTCGCAATGCTCTTTGGCTCAGTCGGTTGCCCGTGCTTCGGCCAGGTGACCATGAATAATCCGGGCTAGCCCGTCGGAACCCGGGGCTCGGCTCTTTCCGGCGCCAGAGGGCGCCCGGACATGCGATCGGCGAGTGTCGGAGCCGCGCCGTCCCGAAGCGTCGCCAGGAGCGGTAGCCCCAGACCCGCCAGAGCCAGAGCCGTTCCGAGCCATCGACGCGCGGACTCGCCGAGAGTCAGCGGGGCTTCGCGGTCCGGTCTGCGCGCGGTCAGCCCCGTCAGAGCCATTCCCACCGTTTTTCCGAAGAGGAGGAGGGGCAGGACCGTCGAAAAGAAAGAGACGTAAACGGCGAAGGCGGCCGTCCACCAGAGCCCCTCGGTCCGGGGGAAACGGCCGGAGAGCGCGGTCGCGGCGAGAACTGAAACCGAAGCGAGCAGGGCAACGAGGATCGCGTCGGCGGCAAGGGCGGCCGCACGCGCCCCGAGGCTTGCCGCGGGGGCGCCCTCGGAGGCCGCGCCCGTCCCGGCAACGGCGGAAGCGGCGGAGTCCTCGGCCGCGCGCAGCGGAAGGTCCACGAGCGGCTCGCTGCCGCCGGCCGGTGGATCCGGCAGCCCGGTCTTCGGAGCGACCTCCACGAGCGGCTGTCGCTTCGAGGAGCCGGACGGAGCCGCCACGCCGGAGGTGAGGTCGAGTTCGTCCAAAGGATTGCCGATTGCCGTTTGCCGCTTGTCGATTGAAGAACGTCTCATGTCAGGCCTTCGTCAATCTCGTTTCAGAGGCGCGTTCCCGGGGGCGCCCAGCTCCCTGATAACCGAACCGGATAGCGGAAAGGCTGCCCCGGATCCGTCGTCGTTTCCCTCGTCGGCACGCGGCGGCCGGCCTCACGAGGTCCATCGGCCGCCGCTGAGGGTTCCTCGCAGGGACACTCCTGCGACAGGAACGCTTTTCCATGCTCGTCACCCATCACCTCCTCCGGGAAACGCCGCCGGCTCCGGGGCTGGCACGGCGGCTTTAGTCCGGGTGCGAGCCCCGGTGGCGGGACGCCTCCCGGAGGAGGCGATGAGCGAAAGAGCACACCACCGCAGGACGTGAGCCTCACTGGGACTGCGACTGAGCGACCAGCGACGGCCCGATCTTGACTGCCGCGGCAGGGCCGGAGCGTGCCGACGAGGGAGGCGGCCCGACGCCGGGGCGACTTAACAAGCTGCGGCATATCAATCGCTCATTGAGATGTGCCGAAACCCATGCGTTTTCGCATCCCAAAAGAATATCCCGCTCGCGCTCTCGAACTTGAAAAACTCGATTGCTGGTTTCGTGAGCTTCAACACCTCCGGCTCGCCAGGCCGGCAGTCCCGGTACCCCTTCCCACACGCCGTCTCATAGCTCCCAGGGAGAACGAGCGAAATCCCGTGGTACTGCGCCTCTGACTCATGCTGTTCTTCCACCAGTTGGATCACGACTGGAGGCGAACCCTTCCGAGAGAGTCGAACGAAGAGTCCCCATCCCGATCCCGAAGAGCGAAGAAGAATCCAAGCGTCGTCGGGTAACCTGTCCCCTTTGAAATCGGCGTGTACGTGAAAAGGCCTCGGAATGTCCTTCCTGAAGGCGCTCCAGTCGGCTCGGTAGTCTGACTCGTCAGGAAACCGCCATCCTGCAGGTAGCCACGGAGCCGCGTCGCTTCCCGAGGAAAGAAGCGCTAGCAACAAGAAGGTGAGCATGGGTCGCGGTCGAACCGGGCCACGTCAATTTTCAATCATCAATGCTCGCAGGCCTTCGTCAATCGTCAATCTTCGATCGTCAATTTCTCACGGCCTGTGGTTCAGGTGCCGTACGTAGATGCGGCCCATCAGGTCGAGATCCGCCTTCTGATAGCGCATCGCGAACCTCTTGTGGCGCGCCGCCTCGGCGTCGTTGGGATCGAGGGAAAGAGCTTCCTGGAAGGCCTGGGCGGCTTTCGGATAGAGGCCGTTCTGGAGCTGCGTGATCCCCTGGTTGTAGTACGCGCGCAGCAAGTAGGAGCGGGCGTCCCGGTTGTCCCGGTCCTCCTGCACGAGGCGCCAGAGAATCGGGATGGCGGTTTCGTACTCCCCTTCGTTGTAGAGCTTGACAGCGGGCGTCAGCGCCGCGACCTTCTCGGAGGCGGCTGCCTGTTCCTGCGCGAAGCCCGGATCGTTCCGGTAGGCGGGGGCGGCCAGGTTGAGGTTCTTCAGGGCGTCGATGTAGCGCTTCTCGCCGAGCGCCTGCTCGCCGGCGCTCCTCAGGCGCGCGGGATCGCCCTCGCCCCCGGCGGCGGGGAGCTCTCCCCCGGGCGGAGTGGGCCGCGCCCCTCTTGCCGCGAGAGCCTCGGCCCCCCCGGGTTTGCCGAGCTCTTCGAGCAGCCTCTGCGCCTCGCCCGAATTGGGGTCGCCGGGAGGGATGCGGCGCAGCTCCGCGCGGGCCTCGGCGAGCTTTCCCCTGGACAGCAGCTGTCGCGCATGCGCGAGCGAGCCCGCGGCTGCGGCTTGCGGCGGGGAACTCCGGGTTCGCGGACCCTTGAAGACGAAGTAGGCGCCGATCAGGGTCATCACGAGGAACGCCCCGACGACGGCAAGGACCCGAGGAGGGATCCCCAGGAAGGCGGGACGGGAAGGCACGGGTGCCGCAACGGCTTCCAGGGAGGCGGGCGCCGGCTTGGAGACGGCAGCGTCCTTCCTGCCAGCGGGCTCGGCCGGTCTCGGCGGGGCCTCGGGGGCCGGGGACCCCGCCGCTTCTTTCGTTCCTTCCGATATCCGTTCCAGGTAGAAGCGTGCGGTCGGTTCGTCCGGATGGATCGATTGCACCTGGGTGAAGAAGCGGCGAGCCTCTTCGAACTGGCCCGCCTCGAAATTTTCTCTCCCTTTCTTCAGGCAGTCGGCGATCAGCCGGCTCTCCTCGGCCATCTCCTGTCGCACCTTCTCGATCCGCGTCACGGCTCCCATGTTGTTGATGTCGATCAAGAACACGCGGGACCAGATCTCGATGGCCTGCTCGCGATCCCCCTTCCTGGCCATCTCGTCCCCCTGTTTGAGCAGCGCGGCGATCTCGCGCTCACTGCCGGGGATGGGGGACCCCTCCTCCCCGGGCGGCTTCGCGAGGTCCAGGGCCGTGGGTGGCGCGGGTGCCGAGGGCCCTGCCACGCCTTCCGGTTGGGGGGCCGGTGGGGCGGCGGCCTCGCGAGGAGGGGCGAAGAAGTCCTGGGGAGGCTGCGCGGGAGAAGCCGTGGGCTCCGTCTGTGGAAACGCGTCGAGCGAAAAGGAATCCATGCCCAGGGGGCGCAGGTGCTCGCTCTCCATCGGCTGGGTCTCCGGCGGCGCAGGCTCCGGAGCCTCCTCGAAGAAGGCCGGACCCCTGTCGGGGCCGCCCATCGCAAAGGGACCCGGCTCTTCCTGGTCGAGGCTGAAACCGGAGCCCGGAGCGGAGGCCGCGGAGCTTGCCGATTCCAGGCGCTGTTCGAGCGGACCGAGCGCCGGGTGTTCCGGGTCCATCAGACGCATCTGGTCCAACTCCATCCGCGCGTCCGAGAGGCGGTTCTCTTCCAGCGCGAGCTCGGCGCGTTCCAGCCCCGTCTTGACGAGAGGCTGCATGGCCTTCTTGGCTGCGGCCCTTTCTACGATCGCGAGGGCCTCGGGATTGCCGGGGAGCAGAGACAGCGCGCGCGAAGCCGCCGCGATGGCGCTGTCGAAGTCGCGGGCCGCGAGTTCCCGCGCGGCCTCGGCGAGAGCTTGCTGAGGATCCGGCCGGGCGCTCGTTGGAGTCTGCGCCGGAGATTGTGTGGCCGGCTCGCCGGACCCCGTGGTCCGGGCCGGCGGCGGAGGGGGAGCGGAGACCGGCTCCGTGCTCGGGGCCGGGCTCGCCCCGGGGCTGACCAGCGCCTGCAGGTCGCTGATGTCCCGGTTCCCTTCGGGGCTGCGCGCCCGGTCTCGCAGAGTGCGGGCCGGAACGAATCGCGGGTCCATCTTCAGGATGAACTCACAGCCGATCAGGCAGTCGTTCAGGTTGCCGGAGGAGAAAAGGTTCAGGGCATGGCGGAACGTCGACAGGATCTTCTGGCGGACCTCCTGCGGCAGCGACGGATTTCCCGGATAGGCCTCCGCGGCGGGGCTCGAGGTCATCGGGCGGGCGGCCTCAAAGTGCTCTGGTTGTGCACGATAGCCGCGATTATAGACTGACACGGCCATGCGGACGGTCATCGAATGCGTCCCAAACATCTCGGAGGGGCGCGACGGCGAACGCGTGCGCGAGATCGCCGACGCGGTCCGCGCGGCTCCGGGGGTCCGACTTCTCAACGTGTCCTCGGACGCGTCGCACAACCGGAGTGTGCTGACGTTCGTCGGAGACGCGACGGCGGTCCGCGCCGGAGTCCTCGCCCTTTTCGACGCGGCCGTGCCTCGAATCGACCTGACGCGGCATCACGGGGAGCACCCCCGAATGGGCGCCGTGGACGTGGTTCCCTTCATCCCCATTCGCGGGGCGACCGTCGAGGACTGCGTCGCCCTCTCGCGCGAGATCGGGGCGGAGGTCGCCACCCGGCACGGGATCCCCGTCTACCTCTACGAGGACTCGGCCACCTCGGAGTTGCGCCGCAATCTGGCCGAGATCCGGAAGGGAGAGTTTGAGGGCTTTCCCGGGAAGATGAAGGACCCGAAATGGGCTCCCGACTTCGGCCCGCCGCTGCCTCACCCGACCGCGGGCGCCGTCGCGATCGGGGCGCGCGCGCCGTTGATCGCCTACAACATCAACCTGGCGACGCGCGACCTCGCCGTCGCCGACACGATCGCGCGCTCGATCCGCCACGTCGGCGGCGGGTTCCGGTTCGTCAAGGCGATGGGCGTGGAGCTCGCGGAACGCGGCCAGGTGCAGGTCTCGATCAACATGACCAACTACAGGAAGACCCCGCTCCACCGTGTCTTCGAGTGCGTCAAGTCCGAAGCCGAGCGCTACGGGGTCGCCGTCGTAGGCTCCGAGATCGTCGGCCTGACTCCCGCCGAGGCTCTCTTCATGGCCGCGAATCACTATTTGCGCCTGGAGAAATTCTCATCCGACCAGGTGCTGGAGATGCGATTGTTAGAGGAGGGCGAGTGAGGGAGAAGGTGTCAGAGAACAGGTTTCAGGGGAAATGCAGGTGCCAGGTTTCAGGTGTCGGGTTTCAGGGACGAGAGCTGGACCCAACCTGACACCTGACACCCGACACCTGACACCTGCATTTAACCTGACACCTACAACCTGACACCTACTCCCGTTCCACTTCGATTCCATAGGACTTGAGCTTCCTGTACAGGTTCGACCGCTCTACCTGGAGAGCCTCCGCGGCCCTCGTGACGTTGCCGCGGTGGCGGCGCAGGGCGGCCAGGATGTGGCGACGCTCGAATTCGTCCCGGGCGTCCTTCAGGGGAGCGTCGGAGGGGATCTGCGGGGCGCTTTCTCCTTCGAGGATCTCGCCGGGCAGGTGTTCGCGCCGGATCTCCTCGGCGGGACAGAGGATCATCAGCCGCTCGACCAGGTTCTTCAGTTCCCTCACGTTGCCCGGCCAGCGATAAGCGACGAGCGCCTCGACGGCAGCCGCGGAGAGGGACTTCGGCTTGCGGCCGAACCGGGCCGAGGCCTCCCCCAGGAAGTGGCGGGCGAGCAGCGGAATGTCCTCGGTCCTCTCTCGCAGCGGTGGAACGGAGATCGGAACGACCGCCAGGCGGAAGTAGAGGTCGTCGCGGAACGCGCCGCGGCGGATTTCGTCGGCCAGGTTCTTGTTGGTCGCCGAGAGGACGCGCGCGTCCGAGGAGATCGCCTTGCTCCCGCCGACGCGCGTGAAGCGCCCCTCCTGCAGGGCGCGCAGGACCTTCGATTGCGTCCGTGCGGACATGTCGCCGACCTCGTCCAGGAAGAGGGTCGCGCCGTCCGCCTCCTCGAACTTGCCGCGGCGGTCCTCGGTCGCGCCCGTGAAGGAGCCTCGCACGTGCCCGAAGAGCTCGGACTCGATCAGTTCCTCCGGGATCGCGGCGCAGTTCACTTCGACCAGGGGTGAGTCGGCCCGCGCGGAGAGCCTGTGGATCGAGCGGGCGACGATCTCCTTGCCCGTGCCGTTCTCTCCGGTGATGAGGACGCGGGCGTCGGTCGGCGCCACCCGGGCGATCTCTCCCTTCAACTGCTGCATGGCGGGGGAGTCACCCAGCAGCGTCGCCTCCGATTCGCTCCGCCCGCGGAACGAGGCGACTTCGGCGAGCAGGTCCCGCCGCTCGATCGCCTTCTGGGCGGTCAGGATCACGCGCTCGAGCGACAGAGGCTTCTCCAGGAAGTCGTAGGCGCCCAGACGAACGGCCCTGACCGCGGTCTCCACGTTGGCGTGGCCCGAGATCATCACGACCGGGACCTCGCGCAGCCGCCCGTCGGCGGCCTCCAGGATGGAGAGGCCGTCTTTGTCGCGGAGCCAGACGTCGAGGAAGGCCAGGTCGAAGCTCTCCTCCTGAAGGCGCTTCAGGCCTTCCTCTCCCGACGCGAGCGCCGTGACGGCGTACCCTTCGTCGGAGAGGATCTCCGACAGCGTCTCCCGGATGGCCTTCTCGTCGTCGATGACGAGGACGCGCCGCTTCTTCACGCCGCCGGCAGCTCGATGATGAACCGGGCGCCGCGGGGGCGGTTCTCCTCGACGCGAATGGTCCCGTTGTGGTCGGCGACGATGCGCGACACGATGGCGAGGCCGAGCCCCGTGCCCCGACCCTTGGTCGTGAAGTCGGGCAGGAACAGCTTGTCGCGGTCGCGCGCCGGCACGCCGCGGCCGGTGTCGGCGACCTCGATCACCACCCCGTTGCCCCCCTGTGACAGGCGCACCGTGATCTCTCCCGAAGCGCCGCAGGCCTCCAGCGCGTTGTCGAGGAGGTTGATCAGCGCCCGCTTGATCTGCTCCGGGTCGAGCATCACGATGTCCCGGGCCAGGCAGGACTCGACGCGGAACGTGACCCCGTCGCGAGCCCCCTCGAAGAGGCGCACAGCCGAGCGCGCGAGCGTGGGAAGGTCCGTCGGCTCGGGCCGCATCTCGGGCAGGCGCGCGAAGCGGGAGAACTCGTCCACGAGAGACTTGAGGAAGTCCACCTCTTCCACGATGACCTTCGTGCCGCGGTCGATCGCGTCCGGCAGGTCCGGGCCGCCGGCGCGCAGTCGCCTGGCGATCCGCTCGGCGGAGAGCTTGATGGGCGTCAACGGATTCTTGATCTCGTGCGCCACCCGGCGCGCGACCTCGCTCCAGGCCGCGAGCTTCTGCTCGCGCGCCACGTGCGTCGTGTCCTCGATCGCCAGAACCCAGCCGCGGCGGCGCTCGCCCTCGGGTGCGGAAGCGAGCGGGCGCAGGGCAATCTCGAGGCGGCGCTCTCCCTCTCCGGAATGGAGGGTGAGCTCGCGAGTCGCCGGGGGGGAGTCCCCGGTCCTCGCCTCCTCGAGCAGCGCGACGAGCGGCGCCAGCTCGGGCCGGCGGCGCAGCGCCTCGACGGTCACCTCCCCCTCCAGGGAGAGCAGCGCGCGGGCCGCCGGGTTGCAGACGGTGACCCGGCCGTCGCGGTCGAAGGCGAGGACGCCGGTCGTGACCGATTCGAGCACCGTCGCAAGCAGCCGGCGCTCCAGGTCCAGGCGCCGGTTGGTGGCCTGCAATGTCTCGTTGGAACGGAGCTGGGCGTCGCGGGCGTCCTGCAGGCCGGCGGCCATCCGGTTGAAGGAGTCCACGAGCACGCCGAGCTCGTCGGAGGCCGGGACCTCGACGCGCGCGGAGAGATCGCCGGAGTGGAGCCGGCGCGTGGACTCGGCCAGCGCGGCGATCGGCCCCGTGATCCTCCGGGCGAGGGTCGAGCCGGTCCAGATGGACGCGAACAGGATGGCGAGCGTGATCAACAGGAAGGTCGAGATGTTGGCCGCCTTGATCGCGGGCTTCTGCGCTTCCAGCTTCTTGTACTCGCTCCAGGCCGCCGCGATGGCGTCCAGGGCCCGCGCCTCGGCAGGGCCGACGTGCGTTCCCGCGGCCCAAACCAGGTCTCCGGCCCGGATCAGAGCCCGGTAGCGGTGCGAGCCGTCGGGCAGCACCTCGATCTTGATTTCCTGGCCGCGAGACGCCGCCCTGCGGAGGATCTCGGCCGGGAGCGGCTCGACCGCCGACGGCGTTTTCGCCGCGAGGGCCACGCGCCGGTTCCCGCTATACGCCTCGACCGAGTCGAGATCCTGGCGCCCGCGGAGCTCCTCAAGGCGCGCGGCCTCGCCGGGGGGAACGGCCGCGCCCGCCAGCGCCCGGGCCTTCTCCAGCGTGTCGTCCACCACGCGCTTCTCGGCCATGTCCTCGACCGCGCGGGCCCGCCCGACGACCTCCCGGACGGGGGTGGAGAACCACCGGTCGATCGAGCGCTGCAGCAGACCCGTCGCCGTGAAGAAGAGCAGGCCGATCGGGATCGCGGTCAACCCCAGGTAGGTCACGAGAAGCTTCGTCTGGAACCGGGACCCCAGGTTCCCGCGTCGGCGCTCGAGCCACGCCTTGACCAGCGTGCGGCAGAGCACGAACAGCACCGCTGCGATCAGGGTGATGTTGATGTACGACAGGACGAAGAGGAGCAGTCCGCGCGTGATCGTCGCCGGCTCCATCTCGCTCGCCCTCTGCTCGAGGACCGAGACCACGGACCAGACGACGAGCACGGACAGGATCAGGCCGACGATCAGCCGGTTGTCCTTGCGGCGGCGTTGCAGCTCGGTGAGGAGTTTCATGGGCCGGCCTTCGGGGGGAACCGGACCTCGAAGCGATTCGAGTTCTTCCAGTCCGTTCGGGAGTCGACGGGGATGATCGTGAAGAGGTAGCCGGAATCGAAGGTGGCGCGCATCTGGACGTACAGGTTGGTCCGCCAGTCTTCGTAACGGACCCGGAACACGAGGAGATTCTGACGCGAGACGAGACGGCGGGCAACCTCGGCGAATTCATGGGTCGTCGAGCGTTGCAGCGGATGTCCGTCCATGCTCTCGACGATGACGTACTCCCGGGTGACCGGATCGTAGGTTACCGAGACTCTGTACTTCCGCGTGCCCATGCGGTCGTCCCACAGCCAGTGCGCGTTGTGGCGGTTGAGACGGATTTCGTAGCGGATGACGGTCTCCAGGCCGGACTCGATCTTGCGGGCGAGCTCCGGGTTCAATGCCCCCGTCAGCCGGAAATCGACGAACACGTCGGGGCCGCGGGCCTCCGCGTGGAGCGATTCGATGCGCGGCGTCTCTTCGGCCGCCATCCCTTGCGCCGGCAGGCAAAGGACGGCCGCCAGCAGGACGGGCCCGCTCGTTCCCCTTGAAGCCATCCCGCTGATTCTAAGGGGAAGCCTCCCTTAAGTTCGCGGCGCGCGCGGGCGGCGTAGCCGCGCCGCTCGCGCAGCGCGAAGCGACGGACTAGTTTCCGACGCCGAGGCCTTCGGACGGGAGGGCGACTTCGGGCTTCGGGGCGGGGGCGCGCATCGCCCGGTCCAGCGCCCGCGCGAACTCGATGTGCAAGGCATGGCCGGCCTTGCGCGCGCGAATGTGGCCCGACAGAGGGCGGCCGAGGAGGGCCAGATCTCCGATGAGGTCCAGAATCTTGTGGCGGACGAACTCGTCGCGGAAACGCAGCGGCCCTGAGGCGACCCCGGTCTCGTCGAGCACCACGGCATTGTGCAGGCTGCCTCCGCGAGCCAGGCCCCGGGCGCGCAACGCCGCGACGTCCCGCGCGAATCCGAAAGTGCGCGCTGGGGCGATTCGCGCGGAGTACTCCTCCGGCCGGACCGGCACCGTCAGACTCTGCCGGCCGACGACAGGGTGATGGAAATCGATCTCGTAGCTGATCGTCAGACCCGGCCCGTCCGGCTCGAAGGAGACGCTGCGATCGCCGCGAACGACCTCGATGCGGCGGTTGAAGACGAGCGGACGCACCCGCGCCTCCTGTCTCTCGAATCCCGCCGCGTGGAAAAGGCGGACAAAGGGGAGCGCGGAGCCGTCGAGGATCGGAACCTCCGGCCCCTCGATCTCGATCAGGCAGTTGTCCAGGCCCTCACCCGCCGCGGCGGAGAGGACGTGCTCGACCGTTCCGATCGATACGCCCCCCGCGGTCAGCGTGGTGGCGTAGTCAAAAGTCGCGGCGGATTCGAGCCGGGCCGGAACCGGGGAATTCGGATGGTCCCTGCGCAGGAAAACGAGCCCGTGATCGGGAGGAGCCGGGCGGAAGTGCACCCGCACGGGATGGCCCGAGTGAAGGCCAACGCCCTCGATGGAGACGGTCGTTCGCAGCGTCGTTTGAGGTCTCAAACTCACACCCTCTATCGCAGCTTCAGTGCCAGCGGCCCGAAGCACCCGTACCGAGAGCTATCGCTCGTGTTTTCAATGGATTGTACGTCTGGCGCCTGTTCGCGTTGCCGCTCGCACTGTTGTTCGAGCGCAACACATGCGTGGCTCCCCGACCACGCATCGCGGCGGCTCGAATTCGTGGGCGCGGGCTAACGACCCGTCGCGTCTAGCCCGGATTATTCATGGTCACCCGGCCGTAACACGGTCGACCGACTGAGCCGAAAAAGCCATTGCGACAGAAGAGGGTGACCGAAATGAGGAACATCTTGTCCGCGACAGAGATTTTTCGTCGATACAAGGAAGCGCGACGACGGCGATGCCAAAGCGCATCGCAGAGGAGCGCTGACGCCGTATCGGCGGAAAAGATCGGAGCGGCGGCCGGAGTCGATCGTGAATAATGCGGGCTAGACTTCCTGCCCATGTCCAAGAGGACGCCCAAGGCCGCCCCGGCCCCGGCCGTCAAGACGGTCGCGACCAACCGCAAGGCCTTTCACGACTACTTCATCGAGGACCGCGCGGAGGCCGGGCTCGTGCTGACCGGGACCGAGGTCAAGTCCCTGCGGGAGGGAAGGGCGCAGCTGAAGGACTCCTATGTCCAGTTCCGGGAAGGGGAAGCATTTCTGATCGCCGCGCACATATCTCCCTATGCAGCGGGTTCCTGGACCAACCATCCGCCGGAGAGGGATCGCAAACTGCTCCTGCACCGGCGCGAGCTCGACCGGTGGGCGGGAGCGGTCTCGACGCGCGGCCTGTCCTGCGTCCCTCTCTCCCTCTACTTCAAGGGATCGAAGGCGAAGGCGGAGATCGCCCTCGTGCGGGGCAAGAAGTTGCACGACAAGCGCGACGCCATTCGCGACCGTGACCTCAAACGCGAGGCGGAACGCGCCATGAGGAGGAGATAGGTGTCAGGTTGGAGGTGTCAGGGAAAATGCAGGTTTCAGGTGTCAGGTTTCAGGTGCCAGGTTGAAGAAACCAAGTAGCAGAAAGGGTCCAAGCGGGCAGAATTCTTCCCTGACACCTGGCACCCGACACCTGACACCTGATTCTTCCCTGACACCTGACACCCGACACCTGACACCTGTCCTCCGCGGCATCGCCGCGGAGGACTTTGAAGCGATGTACCTTCTCGATCAAGCGTGCTTCGAGCCCGGCATCGCCTACTCGAGGGCCGAGCTGCGGCGGTTTCTCCGCCTTCCCGCGGCCGACGGAGTGGTGTGCGAGCGAGACGGGGCGATCGCCGGTTTCGCGATTGGCTATCTCTCGGACCGCACGGCTCACATCGTGACGCTCGACGTCGCGGCAGACCATCGCCGCGAGGGCATCGGGAAGTCCTTGCTCGGCGAGCTTCTGCGGCGTTTCGCCAAGACCGGCGCCCGGGAGGCTCGCCTGGAGGTCGCCGTGGAGAACAGCGGCGCGATCGCCTTCTACGAGGGGCTCGGGTTTCGCCGGCGCCGCCGGATTCCCGATTACTACGGATCCGGCCGGCACGCCTTCGAGATGGGGAAAGAGCTGTGAGTCCTCAAACCGCAGGCAGGCAAACTATATCAAGGCTGATATAGTCATCCCAAGGAAGGCGGGCGGCCGCGAGGGCCGCCCCTACGGCACGGAAGGCTACCGGGGCCCCGGACAGGCTAGCGCTTGGATTTCCCCTTCTCGGCTCTCTGCGCGGCCATGGCCGCCTTCTCCGAATCCAGCAGCCTCTCGAAGTCCTCGGCCGGGAGCGGGGGGCTGAAGAGATAGCCCTGCATCTCGTCGCACCGCTGGGCGCGCAGGAATTCGAGCTGCGCGGTGGTTTCGACCCCCTCGGCGACGACGGTCAACTGCAGGCTGTGCGCCATCGCGATGATGG
>JAWOLE010000204.1:0-3178 GCA_033853815.1 Thermoanaerobaculia bacterium | reverse complement strand
ACGTCGCCAACCGCCTCGGCCGGGAATTCGGCGGCTGGATCAGCGAGGCGCCGTCGATCGCGGTCGTGCGCGGCAAGTGGCTCTGCATTCCCCACTGGTACATGAGCTTCCCCTGGATCATCAACCGCGGCTACTTCCACGAGGTCGGCGAGGACTACACCGACAAGACCACCTGGCACGACATCGTGAGAATCGGGGCCAAGCTGAAGAAGGCGGGTCACCCCGTCGGAATCACGATCGCGCAGACGCCCGACTCCAACGACAACTTGGTCCCCATGATGGACTCCTTCAAGGCCTACATGTTCGACAAGGACGGCAACATCGACTTCACCAAGAAGGAGATCGTCGACGTCCTGAAGTTCGGCAGCGACCTCTTCCACCAGACCATGACCGACGAGGTCCTGAGCTGGGACGACACTTCGAACAACCGCTTCATCGCTTCGGGCAAGGGCTCGATGGTCTGCAACCCGATCTCCGCCTACCGCACCGCGGCGAAGGACCAGCCGGACGTCTACAAGAATCTGGACATCGTCAAGCCGCCCATCGGCGTCCAGGGAATCCGCGTCGGAGGAGCCCGCACGATGTCCTACGGCATCTACAGCTTCTCGAAGGTCCAGGACCTGGCCAAGGAGTTCCTCTACACGATGAACAAGGAAGGCCTCAAGGGGATGGAGGCCTCGACCGGCTACAACCACCCCTTCCTCAAGGCGTTCTTCAAGAAGCCGATGCCGGTCATCGGGCACGAGCCCAAGCTCGAGCTGCTGCAGGATTACCAGGACTACGTCAAGTTCATCGGGTATCCCGGGCCGATGACCAAGACCGCGACGTCGATGTACGCCAAGTTCATCGTGCCGACGATGTTCGCCGAGGTCTGCAAGGGCAAGGATCCCCGGGCCGCAATGGCCGAGGCGGAACAGAAACTCCGCGCCGTCTGACCCCTGAGGGGCGGCGCCGGAACCGAGCCGGCGCCGCTTCCTCCGCGTTGTTATAGGCTTCCCCCGTTCCATCGGGAGGAAGACCATGTCCGAGCGAAAGAGGAGCCGCGAAGGTCTGCGCCGCCGCGACTTCCTGAAAGGCGGCCTCGCCGCGGGAGTCGCCCTGGCGGCCCCCGTCGTTTTCACGCGCAGCGCCTCGGCCCAGCAGGCGCGCGTGCTGAAGGTCGTTCAGTGGAAGCACTTCGTCCCCGACTACGACCGGTGGTTCGAGGTGTTCGCCCGCGAGTTCGGCGAGAAGAACAAGTGCCGGGTCGAGGTGGACTACGTGGACACGGCGGATCTGCCGACCGCGATCGCCGCCGACATCTCCCGCCGCGGCGGCCACGACGTCTTCCACCTGAACGGCACGGGCGCCTGGCTCTACGACAACGTCTCGGTGGACGTGACCGACGTCGCCAACCGCCTCGGCCGGGAGTTCGGCGGATGGATCCCCGGCTCTTCGGGCATCGCGGAGGTCCGGGGCAAGTGGCTCTGCATTCCCCATTGGTTCATCCGCTACCCGTTCATCATCAACCGGGGCTACTTCAAGCAGGCCGGGGCAGACTACAACGACAGGACGACGTGGCAGGACCTGCTCGGCGCCGGCGCGAAGTTGAAGAAGGCCGGCCACCCCTTCGGGATCACGATCGCGCAGACGCCCGACTCCAACGACAACCTCTATCCCCTGATGCTCTCCTTCAAGGCCTACATGTTCGACAAGAACGGCGCCATCGCGTTCGCCCGGAAGGAGATCGTGGAGGTCCTGCGGTTCGGCGAGAGGCTCTTCAAGGAGACCATGACCGACGAGGTCCTGAGCTGGGACGACTCCTCCAACAACCGCTACATCGTGTCGGGCAAGGGTTCGCTCATCTGCAACCCGATCTCGGCCTACCGGACGGCCGCCAAGGAGCAGCCCGAGGTCTACAAGAACCTGGAGATCCAGAAGCCTCCGCTCGGGCCCTCGGGCGAGCGGATCGGCGGAGCGCGGACGATGTCCTACGGCATCTTCAGCTTCTCGAAAGAGCAGGACCTCGCCAAGGAATTCCTCTACGTGATGAACAAGGAGAGCCTGCGGGGCATGGAGGCCTCGACCGGCTACAACCACCCCTTCCTCAAAACCTTCCTGAAGAAGCCCATGCCGGTCATCGGGCACGAGCCGAAGCTCGAGGTCGAGCAGGACTTCGCCGACTGGGTCCGGTTCATCGGCGCACCGGGGCCCATGACCAAGACCGCGACCACCATGTACGCCAAGTTCATCATGCCGACGATGTTCGCCGAGGTCTGCAAGGGCAAGGATCCGCGCGCCGCAATGGCGGAGGCCGAGCAGAAGCTGCGGGCCGTGTAGGAGCAAGTCCTTGGTCCTGAGTCCTTGGTCCTCGGGTCCTTGGTCCTTTGTCCCTGGTCCTTGGTCCCCGACCACGGAGGACCGACTAGGGACCACGGACTAAGGACCAGGGACTGTTCGATGGCCGACGTCGTCCTCGAAGGAGTCGAGAAGCGTTTCGGAGACGTCCGGGCCGTCGCGGGCATCGATCTGACGGTCCGCGACCAGGAGTTTTTGATCCTGGTCGGTCCCTCCGGCTGCGGCAAGACCACGACCCTGCGGATGATCGCGGGGTTGGAGGAGGTCACCGGCGGCGACATCCGGATCGGCGGCCGGTCCGTCGTCCATCTGGCGCCCCGCGACCGCGACATCGCCATGGTCTTCCAGAGCTACGCGCTCTACCCGCACATGACCGTCTTCCGGAACATGTCCTTCTCCCTGAAGCTGCGGGGGACGCCCAAGGCCGAGATCGACCGGCGCGTGCGCGAGGTCGCGGACATCCTCGGCTTGACCGAGCAGCTCAACCGCAAGCCACGCCAGCTCTCCGGCGGCCAGCGCCAGCGCGTCGCGGTCGGGGCGGCGCTCTGCCGCCAGGCCGGCGTGCTGCTCTTCGACGAGCCGCTCTCGAACCTCGACGCGAAGTTGCGCGTCCACATGCGCACGGAGTTGAAGCGCCTGCACCTGGCGATCCGATCGACGATGATCTACGTGACGCACGACCAGGTCGAAGCCATGACGATGGGAGACCGGATCGTCATCATGAACGGCGGGGTGATCTGCCAGGTCGGATCGCCGCTCGACATCTATGACCGTCCGGCCACCCGGTTCGTCGCCGGCTTCATCGGCAGCCCTCCGATGAACTTCTTCGACGGGGAGATCG
>JAWOLE010000203.1:0-2505 GCA_033853815.1 Thermoanaerobaculia bacterium | reverse complement strand
CTGGCGGGCGGCGGCGGGCGCGACCACGTCGCCGGATCGGACGAGCTCCTTCTTTCGCGCCAGGATGAGGCGCTCGAACGCCCTGCCGATCTGCTGTGCGAACAAGATGAAGTCCGCGGCACGCCGGGCCGCGATCGCCCGCGCGCCGCAGTCCCCGTAGACGATCGCAACGACCCGTTCCCGGATATCGACCGGAAACAGGAAGACCGACTCGGGGCGCCCACGCCCGAGCTCGTCGAGGATCGCCGCGGTGTTCGGGTCGCCCGGCGCCCGGCCCAGATAGCGGCCTCGCGTAGTCACGACCGTGTTGAACATCGAGACCAGGTCGAGGGGTACGGCGACGCTGGCAACCTTTCCAGCCGTCTCGGGACTGCCTCCGCGCGCCTCCCACCCCAGGGCGTTCCCGTTCAGCACCACGAACGCCGCGTCGTACTCGAAGGTCCCCAGGCCGAATCGCAGCGCAAGGTCCATGACCTCGTCGCGGCTCCTCGCCTGTTCGAGCGCCTGGCACGCCTTCTCCAGGGACCAGCTCAGCACCTCGTCCGTTGGAAGTCCGGGCAGGGTCGCGGGGGGCGGCGTCGGCTCGACGACCTTCCATCGCTCTCCGGCGTCCGGCGGAACCGAAGCGGGCTCGGCGGGTCGGGGCAAGGGCTCCGCCGGCGGTGCAGGTGGGGGAGCCGGCGCGCCCACCCCTCCCGGCTTCGGCTCGGGCGGCGGGCTCGCCGGCTCCGCGACCTTCCAGGATTCGAACGACGGCACCGGCCCGGAGTCGGAGGGGCGCTGAAACGGGTTCTTTCGCTGGACGGGACGAATGTCCGCGAAGACCGTGGCCGTGGTCTCGGGAGCCAGCTCGGCGGCGCGAGCGACCGCCGCGCCCAGCGTGTCCCGGTCGCCCAGCTCGGCGGCGTCCATTTCGGCGGCGGGCTCCTGCGGACCCCCGCGGTCGGCCACGAGAGCGGCCAGCGCGGCGAAGCGGGGCGGCAGCGGCTTCGCATAAGCCTTCGCGATGGCCTGGCGAATCCGGAGCTCGATGCCCACTCGGGGGCGCAGGTCGCGGCCGATCATGAAGCTCAGCTCCTCCAGGACCCGCATGTCGATGGGGTACGTGGCGGCGACGTTGAGCACGCGACCGTCGAGCGAAAGGGGCAGGATTCCATGCCGCTCGGCAAGCTTCGCGGGAAAGGCCTGGACCGCTTTCGGGTCCAGCGATGCGAGGAGGAGCGGCGGCGCCACGCCGACCCCGGACGCCGCGCCGAGCGCGGTGAGGCACTCCGACTCGCCGATCGCCCCCATCTCCAGAAGCACCGTGTCGATAGACCCGCCCGCGAGGACCTGCTTCTTCAGCGCGTCCTCCATCGTGGCCTGGGGGACCTTGCCGGCCTTCACCAGCGCTGCACCGAGCTTGACAGGCATCGCGTCGAAAACTACAGGGGTCGCGGAGAGCATGCCATGGGCGATTGCCTGTTCTGCAAGATTCGCGACGAGGCCATCCCGGCGAAATTCGTGTACCGGGACGAACTGGCGTTCGCGATCGAGGACATCAATCCCCAGGCGCCGACCCACGTGCTGGTGATCCCTCGGGAGCACGTCGCGACCATCAACGACGTCGAGAAGGAGCACCGCGAGCTCGTCGGCCACCTCTTCCTGGTCGCGAAGAAGATCGCCGCCGATCGGCACCACGCCGAGGGCGGATACCGTGTGGTGATGAACTGCAACCGGGACGCCCTGCAGTCCGTCTTCCACCTGCACCTCCACCTCCTCGGCGGCCGTGTCTTCGGCTGGCCGCCGGGTTGAGAGTGCAGGGCCCGAGCCTGATCGCCGCCCGTGGGCTTCGCGTCCGTCTGGGGAGCACCCAGGCGCTGGGCGGCGTATCGCTCGATCTCCGGGCCGGCGAAGTCTTCGGCATCGTCGGGCCGAACGGCGCGGGCAAGAGCACGCTGCTGCGCGCGCTGGCGGGCCTCGCGCCCTGCGAGGGCGAGATCGAGGTCCTGGGAAGGCCACTGTCGGCTCTCTCCCGAACCGAGGTGGCGAGAGCCATCGCGTTCGTCCCGCAGGATCCTCCCGCGGACCTGCCGTTCACGGTCGCCGAGATCGTGCTCATGGGGCGCGCGCCGTATCAGGGGGCCTGGGGCCTCGATTCGGCCCGCGACCGCGCGATCGCTCGCGCCGCGCTCGAAGCCGTCGACCTCGCCGGCCTCGCTTCGCGTCCCATCGATGTCGTCTCGGGCGGGGAGCGCCGGCGGGCGTTCGTCGCCCGCGCCCTGGCCCAGGAGGCTCGCATCCTCCTCCTCGACGAGCCGACGGCGTTCCTCGACGTCGGCCACCAGCTCGACCTGTTGCAGCGGTGCCGGCGTCTCGCTCGCGAGGGGCTGGGTATCGCGGCGGTCCTGCACGATCCCAACCTCGCGGCGGCCTTCTGCGATCGCGTCATGGTGCTCTGCGCGGGCGAGTCGAAGGCGGTCGGGCCGCCCGCCGAAGCGCTCACCGTGGATGTCCTGCGCGACG
>JAWOLE010000202.1:0-22263 GCA_033853815.1 Thermoanaerobaculia bacterium | reverse complement strand
CGCCTTGCGGTCGCCGACGGTTCGAAGCTTCCCTTTCCGGACGGCTTCTTCCAGGCCGTAGTCTCGTCGGGAGTTCTGGAGCACGTTGGAGTCGTCGAGTCCGCGGTCGGTCGCTACAGGGTCGAGCCGGCGTCGGATCGCGACGAAAGACGGAAGGCTTTTCTCCGCGAGCTGCTGAGGGTCCTCTCGCCGCAGGGGAGGATGTGGATCGACTTCCCGAATGGCTCGTTTCCCGTTGACTTCTGGCACGGAACGACTTCGAAACGAGGCGCGCGCTGGCACAGCCGCGGGGAAGGCTTCCTGCCGACCCTTCGCGAAGTTCGCGACTATGTGGCCGAGATCGCCCCCGGGTTCACAGTAAGAGCAGTCGGCCCGCACCGGCGCCTTCGGCTTCACAGGATTCGAAAGCACCTGTTCGGTCGTTTGCTCAACCTTCCGGCCCGGGTTCTCCTCTGGACGCTCAGCCTTCCCGGGGCGAGGGTCTTCGCCGGTTCATCGCTCAACCCCTTCCTGGTGCTTGAAATCGGGAGGAGTCCGGGATCGCGCTGACGGCTCAACGCCGTCACCGGGTGAGGAAGGCGCGGTCGCGCAGGATCGGGTCGAGGCCGCCTTCGCTCCGAAAGACTGAAACCTGAAACCTTAATCACAAGCGGATTCGTCCTCCAGGCGACGCCTTAGACTCCCTGTTCGTGTTGTACGTATCTTCCCTCGTCATCCGTTTCTGCCTCGCCCTGTGGGTCGGAGGGACGCTGCTCGTCGTACTCGCGGCTCCCGTCGTCTTTCGCAAGATCGCGTCACGCGACCTCGCCGGAGAAGTCTTCGGGGAGATCCTGCGCCGGTTCGAGGCGGTCAAGCAGATCCTGTCGCTCCTCCTCGTGATCGCGGTGTTCTTCCAGCTCGAGCGGACCGGAGGGTTCGCCGGGCCGTCCGTCGTCGCAGGCATCGCGATCTTCATCGCGATCGCGACGAACGTCTACCTCGCGATGGTCGTGCGGCCGCGCATGGGCTACTTCCGGATGAAGGTCGGGTCCTTCGACGCGGCTTCGCCGGACGACCCGTGGAGGAAGCGGTTCGATCGCCTGCACCGGCGATCGACGTGGGTGCTGACGCTGGGATGGATCGCGGCGGCCGTAGCCCTGGCCTTCGGGCCGTAAAACGTTAAACGTAAAGCGTAAAACGTAGAACGAAACCTGAAACCACGCTTAACGTTTTAGGCTTTTACGTTTTACGACTTGGTTCGGGCGATCAGATCCATTTCGACCGTCGCTCCCTTGGGGAGGGCGGCGACGATCACGGTGGATCTGGCCGGGCGGTGGTCGCCGAAGCGGCGCGCGTAGATCGCGTTCATGGCGGGGAAGTCCTCGGAGCGGACGAGGAAGACCGTCGTCTTGACGACGTCGGCGAAGGAGAGGCCGGCCGACTTCAGGACGGCCTCCAGGTTGTCGAGGATGCGCTCCGTCGCAGGCTCGATGCCTCCGGTGATGAGCTCGCCGGTCCGGGGATCGAGCGGGATCTGCCCCGAGCAGAAGAGAAATCCTCCATCCAGCACGGCCTGTGAATACGGGCCAATCGCTTTCGGGGCGCCGTCCGTGGCCACGAACTTCATGGCGGGAATCGTAAAACGCAAAACGCAAAAGGTAAAACGTGGAGATGCCCGGGGGCCCTCGTTTGACGTTTTACGTTTGACGTTTCACGGCCTCCGGGTCTCCGTCCGGCTCGAGGATCCCGATGAAGGGGAGGTTGCGGTAGGACTCGGCAAAGTCCAGGCCGTATCCGACGACGAAATGGTCGTCGATCGTGAAGCCGAGGTAATCGACCGGAACGTCCTCCTGTCCGGGGATCCGCTTCCGGAGCAGGGCGCAGATCTTGACCGACTTGGGGTGCCGGGTGCCCAGGATCTCGATGATCTTGCGCAACGTCCGCCCCGTGTCCACGATGTCCTCGACGATGATCACCTCCCGGCCCGCCACGTCGGTCGAGAGGTCCCTCACGAGCTGGACGTTGCCCGAGGACCGCGTGCCCGACCCGTAGGAGGAAACCTGCAGGAAATCGAGCGAGACTGGAGTCGTCTTGAGGTGTTTGGCCAGATCGCAGAGGAAGAACACCGAGCCCTTGAGGATCCCGACGAGAAGGACCGGCCTGCCGTTCTGGTCGCAGTCCACCTCGGAAGCGAGGCGATGCACGCCCTGTTCGAGCGTCGCAGCGTCGATGAGAGTGCGGCCGAGCTTCACGCGCGCGCCCGCGGCGCGACGCTCGAGGCCATGGCGAAGCGGCGGTACAATGCGAGGCGTCCGATCATTTCATGCCGGCCGAAAAGTCTCGATCCTTCGAGCAAGACTATATACGGTTGACCGAGACCTTCAAGGCGCTCTCGGTCTTCGATCAGTTTCTGCGCGGACTCCAGCGGGCCTTCCTTTCGACACAGGGCGGACATCCCGTGGATCTCGCGCCGCTCTATGAAGAACTGAAGGACCTTCCCTCTCGCTGGAACGCGGGCCCCGCGGAAACCGTCGAAGCTTCGATGCGGGACCTTCAGGCCAGACTCGACGACGCGTCCCACAGATTGCGTCAGGTCGAAGCCCCGACCTCGCCATCCCTGGTGAGACGATACTTCGAAAGGGTCAGCCCCGACGACGAACGCATCCCGTTTTATCTACTTCGCTTCTACCTGTCGCACCCGGAAACCGAAGACCTCGCCCCAGCGGAGACGGACGAGGACCTGGTGGACAAAGTGGACTATCTCGCGACGGTCCTGGCCTCGGGGAGCCCGAACCGCGCCACCGAGCCCGCAAAGCCTCGCGAGGAGATTCGGCGGCTGTTCGAACAGGTTCTCGCCGGCGCCGCCTGGCCCCGCATCGACGATGACCTTGCCCCGGAAATCGTCAGGGCGTTCGATGAGCTCGCGTCGCGCATCGCGCTGACGGGGGAGTTCGTGGAGCTGGTGCGGGAGGACGGCATCGAAGGCCTGCGGAATCTCAAGCACCGTGTCGCCCGAGGGCTGGCGCACCCCGACATCCTCGCGGCCGCCGTCTCCTGCAACCTCACCGCCCGCTCGGTGTTCCAGCGTCTCTACGAGAAGGAGGCGCGCGCCCTGCGAGAGACCGCCGCCCGCATCGCGGAGATCGAGCACAGATTGTCGGCGGGAGACGTCACGGTTTCCGCGACGCTCGACCGCTACCGGGAGTCGCGCAACGAGCTCGAGCAGCAGACCTCGGAAGGCAGCGTCCGCTGGCGTCAGGTCCTGGATCTGAAGTACGCCGCGGCCGAGGTCTTGAAGACGCTCGGAGAGTTCGAGCTCGGCGCCGTCGAGGTGGAAGCGGCCCCCGCGGTATCGGAGGGCGCGCCGCCGGAAGGCGCGGGGGACAGCTTCTGGGAACCCTGCCTGCGCCGCTTCCTGTCGTCGGTCGCGGCGGCGGGCACGACGGACGCGTTCGTCGATGAATCGGGCCTGCCGGCGGACTCGAGACTCGAGCCCTGGGAGTGGGAGGTGGCCCGGCGGGCGATCGTGCGCGCGTCCCTCTCCAACTCCGACCGCATCTTGCTCCGCGCGGCCGCCCTCCGGGTCCGCGCCGAGAACGAGATCGAAGCCTTCCGCAACCGCTCGGGGGAGGAGACTCCGCGCGAACTGGCGAGCCAGGCGCGAGCCACCCTGGCGCACGCCGAAGAGCTCGACCGGGCCTTCACAGAGCTCGCCGAAAAGCAACCGAAAGCCGAAGACGTGGACTTTCGCCGGCGGACGCGGACGCGGCTGCGGCTTCAGCACGTGACCTCCGGCCTCTGGCTGGCGCTCGACCGCCCTTAGTGAGCGACTTTTGGCTCCGGTGCCCGCGTTGGGCCGGCAGCCGAGAGTTCTTAACATCCTGATCGGAATTCAGGCTCTCGTTTTGAGGATTTTCGGCCGCCGTTCGCGAAGCGAACGCCTGCGGCCCTGTCTCCGCGCCGCTCTGGCATACTTCGCGGCGACATGAAGCCGCCATCGCCGGGTTCGACTCCGGACAGGGACACCACCGCGGAAGAGGATCTCACTCAGAACCGTCTCAAGAACCTCGACCGCATCCGGGAGCTGGTGGACATCTACCCCTTCGCCTATCCCCTGACGGACTCCGTTTCCGAGATCTCCGGACGCTACCGCGAGACCTCCGGCCAGGATCTGGAGAAGATTTCCGCCACAGTAAAAACCGCCGGACGGATCCTCGCACAGCGCAACCAGGGGAAGGCAGGCTTCCTCGACCTCTCCGACGGCTCGTCCCGCCTCCAGGTCTACGTCCGCAAGGACGCGGTCGGCGAGAAGGGATGGGAACTCTACCGGGCCCTCGATCTCGGCGACTGGATCGGAGTCGAGGGGGAGATCTTCCGCACACGAACGGGGGAGCTGTCGGTCAAGGCCCGCGGCCTGACTTTCCTCGCCAAGTGCTTTCGGCCCCTGCCGGAGAAGTGGCACGGCTTGAGGGACATCGAACGCCGCTACCGGGACAGGCACCTCGACCTGGCTGTCAACCCGGAGTCCCGGGCGATCTTCGAGAAGCGCGCCGCGGTCATCCGGTTCCTTCGCGACTTCCTCGACGCCCGCGGCTACCTCGAGGTCGAGACGCCGATGATGCAGCCGCTCCCCGGGGGAGCGCTCGCCCGCCCCTTCGTCACGCACCACAATGCGCTCGACCTCGAGCTGTACCTGCGTATCGCGCCCGAGCTGTACTTGAAGCGGCTGGTCGTCGGCGGGATGCCGCGGGTCTACGAGATCAACCGGAACTTCCGAAACGAAGGGATCTCGACACAGCACAACCCGGAGTTCACGATGCTCGAGTTCTACCAGGCCTACGCGCGGGCGGAAGACCTGATGGGGCTGACCGAAGAGATGCTCTCTTCGCTCGTGCGCGAGCTCGCCGGCGGGTCGCGGACTCCCTGGGGGAACGAGGAGATCTCGTGGGAACCTCCTTACCGCCGGGTCACGATGCGGCAGGCGGTGCTCGAAGCCACTCGAGAGGATCCGCGCGGTCCCGTGGCGCCTGAAGACCTCGCCGACCCTGTCCGGCTGCTCGAGGCCGCGCGCCGGTTCGGCGTCGAGAAGCCGGAACGGTTCGCCGGCAACAAGGGCAAGCTCCTGGCGGAGCTCTTCGAGGCGGTCGCCGAATCCCGGTTCGTCCAGCCGACCTTCCTGCACGAGTTTCCGACGGAGATCTCTCCGCTCTCCAAGCAGGATCCTGCCGATCCGGAATGGGTCGACCGGTTCGAGCTCTACGTGGCCGGCATGGAGATCGCCAACGGCTTTTCCGAGTTGAACGATCCGGCCGAGCAGGAGGAGCGATTCCGGCGGCAGGCGCGGATGCGGGAGTTCGGGGACCTCGAGGCCCCCCCGTACGACAGCGACTACGTAGAGGCGTTGCGCTACGGAATGCCTCCGACCGCCGGCGAGGGTCTCGGGATCGACCGCCTGACGATGCTGCTGACCAACAAGCACTCGATCCGGGACGTCATCCTGTTTCCCCTCCTCCGACCGAAGGGGAAGGAGCCGTAAAGAGGTAAAACGTAAAACGTAAAGCGGAGTCGCAAGGAGGTGCCACGTTTCACGTTTTACGTTTGACGCTTAACGATCTCCAGATGAGATACGAAGTCTCAATTGCCCTCCGGTATCTCGCGGCCTCGCGCAAGCGGGCGCACGTGGCCCTGATCTCCACGATCTCCGTCCTGGGACTTGCCGTCGGCGTCGCGGCGCTCGTCATCTCGCTCGCCCTTCTCTCGGGATTCCAGGACCGGATCCGCTCCCAGATGGCGATGCGGTCTCCCCACCTCGTGGTCTCGCCGGTCCGCGGAGACCGGCTGGCCGATCCAGAGAGGGTTCGGGAGGTCCTCGCCGCGCTGCCGGGAGCGGTCTCGGTCGATCCGGTGCTGGAGGGACGAGGCTGGCTCTGCGACGCTTCGGGACGCAGCTGCCTGCCGGTGCGATACCGCAATATCTCGCGAGGCCCCCTTCGGCTGTCGGGCGACGGCGTCGCCCCGGCGCGCGTTTCGGCCCCGGCGGCGGTCCGCCTGGGCGCGGAGCCGGGGAGCCTGCTGCGGGTGCTGTCCGCCCGCACCCGGCTCTCCCCGATTGGCCCGATCCCGATCGCGGTCCTGGTGCGCGTAGCGGAAATCCGACGGGGCAGCGCGCTCGAGAAGGCCCCTGACATCGAGTTTCCCGAGGCGACGGCGCGGCTGCTGTCCGGCGTCTCTACGGGCGCCCGGGCCTACGAGGCGAGGCTGGCCGATCCGCAGAAGGCCGAGCTCGTGGCGCGTGTCGCCTCCTCCCGGCTGCCCGGCGGGTACCGCGTTCAGACCTGGAGGGAGTTGAACGCGCCCCTCTCGTTCGCGCTGCGTCTGGAGAAGGCCGTCATCTTCGCCACCGTGGCGCTGGTCATCGTCGTGGCAGCCCTGAACATCGTCTCGAACATCGCGCTGCTCGTCTTCGAGAAGAAGAGGGATCTCGGGGTTCTGGTCTCGCTCGGAGCGTTGCCGGGCTCGCTGTCGAGGATCTACCTGACGCTGGGCGCGCTCGTGGGATTGATCGGCACCGGTGTCGGCCTTCTGGTGGGCGTCGTCGCGTCGGTGCTGCTCGATCGCTTTCATGCCGTGCCCTTGCCGGCCGACGTCTACCTTCTCACGCACGTCCCCTTTGCGGTCCACCCGCGGGAGGTGGTCCTCGTCGGCGTCTTCGCGCTCGCCACCGCGGTCGGCGCGGCCGTCCTCCCGGCGCGGGCCGCCTCAAGGCTGGCGCCGGGCGAAGCGATCAGGCTCTCCCGATGAGCATTCCAGATTCCAAGTTCCAGATTCCAAGGAGCCGAAGAGTGAGCCTCCTGGAATCTGGAATCTGGAATCTGGAACTTCCTTTGTGATGCTGGCGGTCAAGGCCTCGCACCTCTCGAAGACGTACGCGGGAGAGGGAGCGCCCGTGACCGTGTTCACCGACCTCTCCTTCGAGCTCGAGGAGAGGTCCTTCGCGGCGATCATGGGACCTTCCGGCGTCGGCAAGTCCACCCTCCTGCACCTGCTCGGCGGGATCGATACGCCCGACTCCGGCCGTGTCGAGATCTTCGGGCAGGCGCTGGAGGAGCTCGCGCCGCGGGAGCGGGCCCGACTGCGCAACGACCGGATCGGCTTCGTCTTCCAGTTTCACCACCTTCTCCCGGAGTTCACGGCGGAAGAGAACGTGGCGTTCCCTCACCGCATCGCGGGCGTTCCGGCGGTCGAGGCGCGGCGCCGGGCGGCGGAGCTTCTCGAACGCGTCGGGCTCAAGGACCGCCGCGACCATAGGCCCCGGGCGCTCTCCGGCGGAGAACAACAGAGGGTGGCGATCGCCCGAGCGATCGCCCGCGGCCCGAGCCTGCTCCTGGCGGACGAGCCGACCGGAAATCTCGACGCCGACTCCGCCGCGTCCGTCTTCGGTCTGCTCGAAGAGCTCCATCGGGAGCGCGGGATGACGACCGTTCTCGTCACGCACAACCCCGAACTCGCGAGTCGCTGTGATACCATTTCCTTGATGTCGCGGGAAGGAATTGGCCCGGCGCCGGGTTCTCCCGGCAGGAACTGAACGGAACCATGCGTCGGACCCGGAATTCCTGCGATGTTTGAGAAGTACAACGAGAAAGCGCGCCGCGCCCTCTTCTTCGCGCGCTACGAGGCGTCCAAGCTCGGCTCGAAGGTGATCGAGTCCGAGCACCTCCTGCTCGGCATCCTGCGCGAGGGGGAAGACATCATCAAGGAGATCTTCTCCCGCTTCAACGTCAAGCCGGAGGAGGTCCGCCGGGAGATCGAAGGGGACCGCATCTTCGTCGAGCGCATCTCCTCCACGGCCGAGCTGCCCCTCTCGGAAGAGTCCAAGAAGATCCTCGCCTACGCCTCGCACGAGGCCGAATCCATGATGCATCCCTACGTTGGGACCGAGCACCTGCTGATCGGGCTCCTGCGGGTGGACGGGTGCCTGGCGGGGCGGTTGCTGACGGCCCGGGGATTCAACCTGTACGGCGTGCGCGAGGAGACGATCTCGCTCATCAAGGAACGGGAGGTCTCCAAGCAGAAGAAGGAACTGCCGTTCCTCGCCGAGTACAGCCGCGATCTGACGCAGCTTGCCGTCTCCGGGGCGTTCGATCCGCTGATCGGCCGCGAGAAGGAGGTCGAGCGGATCATCCAGATCCTGTCGCGGCGGACCAAGAACAACCCGATCCTGCTCGGGGAGCCCGGCGTCGGCAAGACGGCCATCGTGGAGGGTCTCGCCACGCGAATCGTCGAGGGGGCGGTGCCGATATTCCTCGCGCAGAAGAAGATCCTCGCCCTGGACCTTTCGCTCATCGTGGCCGGCACGAAGTACCGGGGGCAGTTCGAGGAGAGGTTGAAGGGGATCATCCGGGAGCTGCGCGAGAACCAGGACCTGATCATCTTCATCGACGAGATCCACTCCCTGATCGGCGCGGGTTCGGCCGAGGGCTCGCTCGACGCGGCCAACATCCTCAAGCCCGCGCTCTCGCGCGGCGAGGTGTCCTGCATCGGCGCCACGACGCTGAAGGAGTACCGCAAGTACATCGAGAAGGACCGCAGCCTCCTGCGCCGCTTCCAGGCGATCCAGATCACCGCTCCCTCCGAAACGGAGACCTTCGAGATCCTGGAGGGCGTCAAGGACCGCTACGAGCAGTTCCACAAGGTGCGGTACCTGCCCGAGGCGATCCGCACCGCCGTGTACCAGTCCAATCGATACATCACCGACCGCTTCTTCCCGGACAAGGCGATCGATCTGCTGGACGAGGCGGGCGCCAAAGTGAAGTTGAAGCGCGTCGCCGACACCCAGAACCTGAGGAAGCTCGAGATCGAGACGCGTCAGATCGTCAAGGAGATGAAGAAGGCGATCTCGGACAAGGACTTCGAGAAGGCGGTCTTCCTGCGCGAGCGCGAGATCGAGCTCAAGGAAGAGATCGAGCGAACCAAGGCGCAGACGGCCGAGCGCAGCGAGGCGACGCAGGAAGTGACGCGGCGGGACATCGAAGAGATCATCTCCTCCTGGACGGGAATTCCGGTGGCCTCGCTCGCCATGGAGGAAGCCGAGAAACTCCTCCACATGGAGGACGCCCTGCGGCGCCGCATCGTCGGACAGGAAGCGGCCATCATCGGGGTCTCCAAGGCCATCCGCCGCTCGCGCCTGGGCGTCAACAACCCCAACCGCCCGATGGGCTCCTTCATCTTCCTCGGGCCCTCCGGGGTGGGGAAGACGGAAGTCGCGCGGAGGCTGGCCGAGTTCCTGTTCGAGAGCCAGAAGGCCCTCGTGCGCTTCGACATGTCCGAGTACATGGAGAAGCACGCGGTCTCCAAGCTGATCGGCTCGCCTCCCGGCTACGTCGGGCACGAGGACGGCGGACAGCTGACCGAGCGGATCCGCCGCAACCCCTACAGCGTGATCCTGTTCGACGAAATCGAGAAGGCGCACCCGGACATCGCGAACCTCCTGCTCCAGATCCTCGAGGACGGCATCCTGACGGACGCCTACGGAAACCTGGTGGACTTCAAGAACACGCTCATCATCATGACGTCCAACATCGGCACGAAACACCTGGTCACCCGGACGCGGGTGGGGTTCGGCGGCTCCAAGGAGTTCCAGAGCACCCAGGAGCTCGAGGACATGGTCCTCAAGGAGCTGAAGAAGGACTTCTCGCCGGAGTTCATCAACCGGATCGACGAGACGATCGTGTTCCATCCGCTGGGGCGCGCGGAGCTGGCCAAGATCTGCCGCCTCCTGATCGACGACGTCAACGCCACGCTCGCCCCCAAGGGCGCGGTCGTGGACGTGGACGACGCCGCGGTCGACTGGCTCCTGAAACAGAGCGGCGACGACCCGAACATGGGCGCCCGGCCGTTGCGCCGTGCCATCCAGAAGCACGTCGAGGACCCGGTCTCGGAGATCCTGATCGCCGCGCGCGACGAGAAGCTCGAAGTCATCGAGGTTCGCGTGGGCCCCGAAGGACTTACCGTCACGGCGCGGGAACCCGAGCCGATCGCTCAGGGGCACTGAGCCGTCAGCCGCAGGGAACAAGCGCGGCTTCCGCTGCGTTCGGAAGCAAAACGGCATGAGCTTGCTCCAGAGGCCCTCCGTCGCGGAGCTGGGACCCGGGCTGAGGCTGGCCTGCGGATGGCCGTGCTGAGACCCTCGCTTCGAGCGGGCGGGCTCTCGGCTCTGCTCCTCCTCGCCGCGACGGCCGCGCGGGGACAAGCGCCCCCTCCGCCGACGGCGGCGCCCGTGCCCTCGCCAACCCCCGCGGCCTCAGCGGCGACCGCCCCCGCCGCCTCGCCGGCAGCCGCTCCCGCCGAGAAGATCGTCGGAATCCGCGTCGTCGGCTACCAGACCGTCTCGCCGGACACCATCGCCCACTATCTGGGGGTCAAGGTCGGGGATCCTTACGACCCGGAGAAGATCCGCGGCAACTTCCAGGCCCTGTGGGACGTCGGCCTGCTCGAAAACGTCTCGATCGAGGCGGAGCACGGGGCGGGAGGAGTCACCCTCGTCGTCACGATCGAGGAGCGGCCGACCGTCAAGGACGTCGAGTTCACCGGAAACAAGAAGTTCTCCAACACGCAGATCAAGGACCGCCTGAAGGAAAACAAGCTCGAGGTCCGGCCGGGGGAGCCTCTGTCCCTGCGCGAGATCGCGAAGATCCGTTCGACGATCGCGGATTACTACGCCGAGAACGGATACCGCAGCGCAACGGTGGACTACCGCATCGAGGACGTCTCGAAGACCGAGAAAAAGCTCGTCTTCGTGATCGACGAGGGCGACAAGATCAAGATCGCATCGATCCGGTTCGAAGGAAACCACGTCTTCAGCCAGCAGCGCCTGCGCAACGCCATGAGCAAGACCAAGACCGCGACGTGGTGGCGGTTCCTCTCGGAGACGAGCACGACCTACAGCCAGGCCAACTACGACGCGGACGTCGAGAGCATCAAGGCCGTTTACCACTCGAAGGGATACAAAGACGTCGTCGTCAAGGATCCGACCCTGAACATCTTCGTCAAGAACCCCAAGGCACCCGCGAAGAAACAGAAGAAGCGGGTCCGGATCACGATCCCGATCGTCGAGGGGGACCAGTTCTTCACCGGGAAGATCCAGATCGTCAAGGTGGACCAGAGCGGCCAGGCCGAAGACGCGAGCGCGCCGCTCATCGTCCCGCGGGAGAAGCAGTTGAAGGAGTTCAAGGAGCTGCCGCCCGGCTCTGTGCTGAACCGCGATCTCTTGATCGAGGCGCTCTCGAGGATCGAGTCCAAGTACAAGGCCCTCGGCTACATCTACTGGTTCGCCGACCCCGTCTATCGCGAGGTGGGCAACCACCGCGTGGACGTGGACGTGAAGCTCTTCGAGGGCGACAAGTTCTATCTCGGCCGGCTGGAGGTTGCGGGCAACACCACCACGCGGGACAAGGTCATCCGGCGCGAGTTCGCCTTGAACGAAGGCGACGTCATGAACATGGAAGCCGTCAAGAAGAGCCTCCAGAAGCTCCAGCAGCTCGGCTATTTCAAGGTCAACGAGGAGCCCGAGTTCGGAGTGCGCCAGAGCGAGAAGAAGGTGGACCTGACGTTGAAGGGGACAGAGACCTCGCGCAACGAAGTCACGTTTGGCGCGGGGTACTCGGCCCTGGACGGCCTCTTCGGTCAGTTCTCGTTCCAGACGCGAAACTTCCTGGGGCGCGGCGAGGTCCTGGGGGCCTCGGCTCAGATCGGGAAGATTTCGAACTACTACGACCTGTCCTACACGATCCCATGGTTTATGGACCGCAATCAGACCGTCGGCGCGTCGCTCTATTCGCGCGAGGTCAACTACCTGAACATCGACGAAAAGCGAAAGGGAGGCAGCACGTTCTTCGGGAAGGGGTTGGGCCTCTTCGACGCCTGGTCCGTCAGCTATCAGTACGAAGACATCAAGGCCGATTTCCCCGTTCAGGGGGCGCAGATCCCGCCCGGCCAGCCGATCCCGCCGACCAAGTTCACGCAGGTGCTGGGCACGACCTCCTCCTTTACCCCCGGATATCGCTACGACAGCCGCAACGACCCGTTCGACCCCAACCAGGGGTTCAACTACTTCCTGACGACGCAATTCGCCGGAAGCGTGCTGGGGGGAACCGACAACTTCATCAAGCCGATGATCGGCGTGTCCGGCTACATCGGGGTGCATATCCCGCGGCGCGCCTACTTCGCCTATCACCTCGAGGCCGGCTACGTGATCCCGTACGGGGGCAAGGACATCCCGATCTTCGAGAGGTTCCAGATCGGCGGCGAGCAGAGCCTGCGAGGGTTCCGCGCCGGGGCGGTGCTTCCGCTCGACAAGAACAACACCGTCTTCACCGACACCTTCGGCCGAATTCTCGGCGGCGACAAGTATTTCGTCACCAACCTCGAATACATCTTTCTCTCAGTCGGCCCGGCCAAGCTTCTCGCGTTCTCCGACATCGGCAACGTCTATCACGAGAGCCAGAGCTGGGATTTGTCTCGCGTGCGCTCCTCGGTAGGGCTCGAGATGCGCATCTTCCTTCCCATCTTCCAGGCGCCGCTGCGCTTCATCTACTCGTGGAACCTCCACCCGATCACCCCGATCGACCAGTTCGGCTTTCCGATCAGCAGCCTGAGCGAGCGCCGGTCGGGCTTCGATTTCTCGATCGGGCGGACCTTCTAAGGAGGATTGAAGATTGGAGATTGAAGATTGCCGATTGAGGATTGAAGCGGACCTGGCCTGATCGGCGATCCTCATTCGACAATCGCCCATCCGGGCAGGGGAATGGCCCCTGCCCCGGCCGAGTTCTTCTGGATTGGAAACTTTGCTACTATTGGCCGCTTCGCAAAAGGAGTTCCGGATGAAACCCATCGTGCTTTCGATTCTGGCCGTCTGCGTCGCGGCCGCCGCGACCGCCCAGGCCGCCGCCCCGGCGACTTCGCCGGCGGCGCCGCCGCCTTCCGCGGCGGCGACTTCGGGCATCGCCATCATCGACGCTCAGAAGCTCGCGCTCGAGTCGGCCCCCGGCAAGGAGGCCTACAACCGCCTGCAGAAGCTGTCGGCGCAGAAGAAGGAAGAACTCGACAAGGTCGAGAAGGAAGCACGCGATCTCGTGCAGAAGCTTTCCGATCAGGGCTCGTCCATGCCGGCGGACAAGCTCGAAGCTCTCCAGAAGCAGGCCGACGACAAGCAGAAGACCTGGAAGCGCATGCAGGAGGACGCCCAGAAGGACCTGCAGGAAGCCGAACGCAAGGAGATGGCAGCCCTGGAGAACCGTATCGGTCCCATCGTCAAGGAATATTTCAAGGAGAAGCACTACATCGTCGTGCTCGACTCCCGGGCCGGCATCATGTACGCGGACGACGCGGTCAACGTCACCGACGACGTCCTGAAGCGAATCAACACGACCGTGGCCCTGCCCCAGGCCAAGCCCGAGACGAAAGCCCAGTCGGCCCCGGCGCAGAGGCCCGGTGGCCCCGGCGTCAAGCCCACGCCCGCGCCGAAGAAACCCCAGTAGAGCCACGGGCGCACGATCGGCGCTGCCTCGGGTAGTATCCCTCCCGGTGACAGCGACGAGCAGAAAGCGCAACTCCAGGGCCGGCCTCGGCTCGAAGGGGCGGTCTGACCGCGGCGGGTTCACACTGGCTCAGGTGGCGAGAGCCGTCGGGGGCCGCGTCGCCGGAGATCCTTCGACGCGGCTGTCCGGCGTCCAGGTTCTGGACCGCGCCACGGCGGCCGACCTGTCCTGGGTCGCGGACAGCGTGCGGGCGCGCCAGGCGGCGGAGAGCCATGCCGGCGCGCTGCTGGTGGCGGCGGAAGAGGACGCGTCCGGCAAGCCCGCCGTGGTTGTCTCCTCCCCGACGCTTGCGCTGGCGGCCTGGCTCGACGTCCTTCATCCGCGGGAGCGCCCGCGCCCGGGCGTGTCCAGGAAGGCCAACGTGCACCGGACGGCGCGTCTCGGGCGAGGCGTCTCCGTGGCGGCCGGGGCGACAGTCGAGGAAGGGGCGGTCGTTGGCGCGCGGACGATCCTCGGCCCGGGCGCCTTCGTCGGCCGCGAGGCCGTAATCGGAGAGGATTGCCATCTCGGCGTCAACGCCGCGGTCCTCGAGAAGTGCCGGGTCGGGGACCGCTGCGTGCTCCACGCCGGGGCGGTCGTCGGCTCGGACGGCTTCGGCTACGTGTGGGACGGCGAGCGCCACCGCAAGATCCCCCAGCTCGGGATCGTCCGGATCGAGGACGACGTCGAGATCGGCGCCAACGCGACGATCGATCGGGCCACCCTGGGCGAGACCGTCATCGGGCGCGGCACGAAGATCGACAACCTGGTCCAGGTCGGCCACAACGTCATCGTCGGCGAGCACTCGATCCTCTGCGGCCAGGCGGGGATTGCCGGTTCGTCGCGTCTGGGGCGCCGGGTGACGCTTGCCGGACAGGTCGGAGTCTCCGACCACGTCGTGCTCGGAGACGGCGTCATCGCGACAGGCCAGGCGGGAATCGTACGCGGCGCCAGGGTGGAGCCGGGAATGATGATCTCGGGGATGCCGGCGGCTCCGCACCGCGACTTCCTGCGCAGCGCCGCCTGGGTCGCCCGGCTCCCGGAGCTCGCGCGCCGCGTCGAGCGGCTGGAGAAGGGCCCGTCCGGCCGGGAAGGAGAAGAACCTTGGAAATCGGAATCGCCGAAATCCTGAAGATCCTTCCGCACCGGTATCCCTTCCTCCTGGTCGATCGGATCCTGGAGGTCGAGAAGGGCAAGCGCATCGTCGGTATCAAGAACGTCACCTTCAACGAGGAGTTCTTCCAGGGACACTTCCCCGGCAACCCGGTAATGCCCGGCGTGCTCATCATCGAGGCCATGGCCCAGGTCGCCGCAATCGGGTTGCTGGGCGTGGTGCCGGAGCACGAGAAGAAGCTGCTCTACCTGTCCGGGCTGGATCGCTGCAGGTTCCGACGGCCCGTGCTGCCGGGGGACCAGCTCCGTATCGAGGCGGAGATCGTCAACCTCAAAGCGCGTGCCTGCAAGTGCCGCGCGTCCGCCACGGTCGAGGGGGCGCTCTGCGCCGAGGCGGAGCTGCTCTCGACGCTGGTGGACAGGCCATGACGGCGACGGTTCACCCGTCAGCGATTGTTTCGTCGCAAGCCGAGCTCGCCGAAGAGGTCGTCATCGGACCCTACGCCATCGTGGGTCCCGATGTCGTGCTCGGCGCCGGCACGCAGGTCGGCGCCCATGCGACGCTGGAGGGGCCGGCCGCTCTCGGCGAGAAGAACCGGATCTTTCCCCACGCGGTCCTGGGCTTCGATCCCCAGGACCTGAAGTACCACGGGGAACGAACGCGGTTGACGATCGGATCCGACAACGTGTTCCGGGAGTTCTCCACGGTCCACCGCGGAACCGTGACCGGGCACGGAGAAACCGTCATCGGCGACGGCAACTATTTCATGGCCTACAGCCACGTGGCGCACGACTGCCGCATCGGGTCCCACACCGTGTTCGCCAATTCCGCGTCTCTCGCCGGGCACGTGGACATCGGCGATCGCGTCGTGCTCGGGGCCTTCGTCGGAGCGCATCAGTTCACGCGGGTCGGCAGCTACGCGTTCGTCGGAGCCTACGCGCAGGTCCGCCAGGACGTCCTGCCGTACTTCAAGACCGACGGTATCATCGCGAAGACTTACGGGTTGAACCGGATCGGGCTGCAACGCCTCGGCTTCTCTCCCGAACGACTCGAAGGACTCGAGCGGGCCTACCGGCTGCTCGTCAAGTCCAAGCTCAACACGACTCAGGCGCTGGAGCGCATCGAAAAGGAACTCGGAGGGCAACCCGACGTCGACTATCTCGTGAAGTTCATCCGGGAAAGCAAGCGAGGGTTCCACCGGTGAAATCGGGCGATCTGCGATCGGGTGATCGAGCGATCGACCAGGACCCTTCCGACAGCGATCACCCGATCACCCGATCACCCGATGACCCGATCGTCCGGCTGGCGGTCGTGGGCGTGGGTCACCTGGGCCGTCACCATGCCCGCGTCGCGGCCTCGCTGCCCGGAGTCCGTGTCGTCGGGATCCACGACCGCAACGCCGCGCGGGCGGAGGACGTGGCCAGGGAGTTCGGCCTGGCGACGCTGCCGAGCCTCGAGGCCGTCGCCGGGGAGGCGCAGGGAGCCGTCGTCGCCACCCCGACTTCCAGTCACGCGGAGGTCTCCGGGTTCCTCCTCGAGCGGGGCGTGGACGTGATGGTTGAGAAGCCCATGACGTCGAGCCTTCGGGAGGCGGACGACCTCATCGCGCTTGCGCGGAGACGCGGGCGGATTCTCGCCGTGGGGCACGTCGAGCGCTACAACCCCGCCGTGGACACGGCCCTCTCGATGGTGTCGGCTCCGCTCTTCATCGAAGCGCATCGCCTCGGCATCTTCACGCGGCGCAGCCTCGACGTCGACGTCGTGCTCGACCTGATGATCCACGACCTTCAGATCGTGCAGGCGCTGGCGGGACGGCCCGCGCAGGAGATCCGCGCGGCCGGGCTTCCGGTGCTCACGCCGCTCCTGGACATCGCCAACGCGAGGATCGCCTTCGAAGGAGGGTGCGTCGCGAACCTGACCGCGTCCCGGGTCTCCGCCAGGAAGGTGCGCAAGCTCCGCATCTTCGCCCCCGCCCTCTACGTCTCGGTGGACATGCAGGAGCGCACGGTCCGGGCGTTCCGGCTGTCGCGGGAGGAGAGGGAGCCCGAGATCGTCCCGGTAGCGGTCCCGGTCCCCGCCGAGGAGCCGCTGGCGCGGGAGCTCTCCGACTTTGCCCGCGCCGTGCGGCGCCGGGAGCCGCCCGTCGTCAGCGGGGAGGTCGGCCGGGGCGCGCTCGCGCTCGCGAGAGACGTCCTCGAGGCGATCGAGCGGCATCGCCTCGCGGCCGAGGCGGCGCGCGCATGACGGAGCGGGGGCGCGTCGGCCTGATTGGAGGCAGCGGCGTCTACGATCTGGCCGAACTGGAGGGCCTGAAGGAAGAGAGGCTCGAGACGCCCTTCGGCGCTCCCTCGGATTCCTACTTCACGGGGAGGCTCGCCGGCGTGCCCGTGGCCTTCTTCGCGCGCCACGCCCGCGGGCATCGCTACGCCCCGAACGAGCTCAACTATCGCGCCAACATCTGCGGGTTCAAGATGCTCGGCTGCGACGCGCTCCTCTCGGCCGGCGCCGTCGGAAGCCTTCGCGAGCAATACGCCCCGCTTCACGCGGTCCTGCCGGACCAGTTCCTGGACAGGACCCGGCACCGGCGCGATACGTTCTTCGGGGACGGGGTCGTCGCGCACGTCTCTTTCGCGGACCCCGTCTGCCGGTCGCTTTGCGACGCGCTCGAGGCCGGGGCGCGCCACTCTCGCCTGACCGTTCACCGCGGAGGAACCTACGTCTGCATGGAGGGACCCCAGTTCTCGACCCGGGCGGAGTCGGTCCTGTACCGCTCCTGGGGAGGGGACGTCATCGGGATGACCAATCTGACCGAGGCCAAGCTCGCGCGCGAGGCGGAGATGTGCTACGCGTCGCTCGCCCTCGTCACGGACTACGACTGCTGGCGCGAGGCGACCGAGGCGGTCTCGGTCGAGGGATTGCTGGCCGTCCTCTCACAGAACGCCGACGCCGCTCGGCGCGCGCTGCAAGACGCCGTGACTCGAGTCGACCCCGGGCGCGACTGCGGGTGCCGCGACGCCCTGCGGGACGCGATCCTGACCGACCCGAAGGCGATCCCCCAGGCCGCCCGGGAGAGACTCCGGCCCATCGCGGGGCGCTACCTGTGACCGGCAGGGGCCGGAAATCGGAAATCGGAAACAGGAAACCGGAGAAGAATTTCCCGGTTCCCGATTCCCGATTCTCGATTTTTGACCGGGGGCGCGTTGTCGTCACCGGGTCCGTGGCCTTCGACTACCTGATGACGTTTCCCGGCCGGTTCGTCGATCACCTGATCCCGGACCGGCTGTCCCGGCTGTCGGTCTCCTTCCTCGTCGACGAGATGCGACGGGTTCCCGGCGGCTGCGGCCCCAACATCGCCTACAACCTGGCTCTCCTGGGAGAGACGCCGCTGCTCTTCGCAACGGCCGGGAGAGACGCCGGGGACTACCGCGACCGGCTGGAGCGCGAGGGCGTGGACGTCTCGGGCCTCCTCCTGCACGAGGACGTCTTCACCGCCTCTTTCTTCGTCTCGACCGACAGCGAGCAGAATCAGATCGCGTCCTTCTACACGGGCGCCATGGCGCGCGCCCGGGACCTGTCCCTCGAGTCGCTCGATCTCGCAGACGTCGCCCTCGTGATCCTGTCCCCGAACGACCCCGCGGCCATGGCCCGTTACGCCGCCCAGTGCCGGAGAGGGGAGGTCCCGTTCCTGTACGACCCGAGCCAGCAGGTCGCGCGACTGACCGGCGAAGAGCTGCGGGAGGGCCTTGCCGGAGCCTTTCTCCTCATCGTCAACGACTACGAGTTCGGGATCCTCACCCACAAGACCGGGCTCTCGCGGGAGGATCTCGAGGAGCGGGTTCCGGTCGTCATCGTGACTCACGGGGCCGACGGATCCACGATCTGGGCCGCGGGGAAGGATGGCCGGGCCCGCCGGCACGAGGTCCCGGCCGCACGCCTGGAGACGGAGGCCGTGGATCCAACGGGCGTCGGCGACGCCTTCCGCGCCGGCCTGATCCGGGGAATGCGGATCGGCGCGTCCTGGGAGACTGCGGGCCGCATGGGAAGCGTGGCGGCCGCCTTCACCCTGGAGGCCCTCGGGCCGCAGCCGCCCCGCTATTCGATCGAGGCGTATCGCGAGCGTTATGCCCGCAACTTCGGTGAGGAGCCGGTCCTGGAACGATTGAGTGATTGAGTGATTGAAAGATTGAAGATTGACGATTGAGGATTGTGTCGCATTCCCGATCCTGCAATCGACAATCTTTCAATCGTCAATGTTAAGATCCCCGGTCTCAAATCGAGAGGTTCCTTGAGCAGCCGTCGTGTCCCTCGCCGCATTGCCCCGGCCTTCCAGCCGAAGGAGGTCGAAGGCGGTTCAGACGCCTCCGGCCTGCGCATCACGGTTCTGTGCGCGCGGTGGAACCCGACGGTCACGAGCGCGCTCCTCCGCAGCGCGCTGGCGACCCTCGAACAGCACGGCGCCCGGGCCTCCAACGTCCGCGTCGTCCGCGTTCCAGGCGCCTTCGAGCTTCCCGCCGCGGCCCGCGCCGCGCTCTCAGCCGGCCGGACGGACGCCGTGATCGCTATCGGCGCGATCGTCAAGGGCGAGACCTCCCACCACGAGGTCCTGGGTCATGCCGTGGCCGCCGCGCTCGCGTCTCTGTCGGCACAGAGCGGGCTCCCGATCGGGTTTGGCCTGCTGACCTGCGACACCATGGATCAGGCGCGGGCGCGCGCCGGCAAGGGGGCCGAGGCCGCGGAGGCCGCGATCGAGATGGCGAACCTGAAACGCCGCCTGCGGAGGCCCTGATGGGCGCCCGGCGCAAGGCCCGGGAGCTCGCCCTCCAGATGCTCTTCGAGAACGACGTCGCCGGCACGAAGCCGGAGGAGATGTTCCGGCGGTCGGGAGATCTGCAAAAGGCCCCGGCGGCCGTGCGCGACTTCACCCAACGGCTCGTCTCCGGAACGCTGGCGCACCGCGACGATCTGGACGTGCTGATCTCGAACCAGGCCGACAACTGGCGGCTTTCCCGGATGCCGATCGTGGACCGCAACATCCTGCGCCTGGCTCTCTTCGAACTCCTTCACGAGCCCGCGACGCCTCGCCCGGTGGTCATCGACGAGGCCCTCGAGATCGCCAAGCGATTCTCGACACCCCGCTCCTCTCAGTTCATCAACGGGATTCTGGACGGGGTCCTGAAGTCGAGGAAAGGCGAAAGGCCCAGCGGGTGAAGCGGGCGTTCTGTGTCCTCCTGGCGGGCCTGACTGGCCTTGCAGCGGCCGGCCCGGCGGCCGCGGACGAGTCCGCCGTCTATCGCGCCTCGGGACAGGACGTCACACTCTTCGACCAGTACGACAACGACGGTTACTCGCTGCAGGTCTCCCCGGCGGCGGACGGAACGGCCGAGCTGAGAGTGCGGGTGTCCGACGCCCCGCTCTCGAGCTCCGCGGGCTTTCCGACGGCCAGCCGCGCCCGGCCCGAGCCCCCCTCCGCGCGCGACCGCGACGCCTTCGTGCGCTCGCTCACGGCGCGCGCCGGCACCCAGGCGGATGCCGTCCGGGCAGTCCTCGTAGGCCTGCTGTCGAGGGTCTCCTACGATCCGGACCGGCTGCGACGGCAGGACCCCTCCGCCGTCTTCGCATCAGGGCGGGCTTACTGCGTCGGGTTTTCGGAGCTGGCGGTGGATCTGCTGCGCCGCGCGGGAATCTCCGCGCGCACCGTCCAGGGAATCCTCCGGACGGAGCCGGGCAGCGACGGCTACGAGCCCGCCATCGGCGGCGCCTATCACCGATGGATCGAGGTGTACTACCCGGACCGCGGCTACGTCTTCTCGGACCCCATGCGCTCGATCAATGGCGTGGACGCGCGTTACGTCCCCTTCTCGAGGCGGGCGCTCGCGCGACCGCGCGACCTGAAGCTGACGGCGGTGTCGATCGAGGGGTCCCTCGGCTACGAGCCCGTCTCCGTCGGCGGAAACACCGTTCGCCTCCGTCCCTCCGCCCGGTGACCGCGAATCGGCGGACAGGGACTAGCCCGCATTATTCACGATCGACTCCCGCGGCTTTCGGCCGGAGGCGTTCGCTTCGCGAACAACGGCCGAGAGTTTCAAAACCAGAGCTTTCCGTCGTGTCGCACTCGGAGCATCACCGTCGTCGCGCTTCCTTGTCTCGACGAAAATCTCAGTCGCGGACACGGTGTTCCTGATCTCAGTCACCGTTTTTCTGTCGTAATCCTCTCTGGCACAGGCGGCTGCCCGTGTTTCGGCCGGGTGACCGTGAATAATCCGGGCTAGCGATCGGGTATATTGCCGGGCTCGATGAGCGAGAAGTACCCCCACGCCGAGATCGAGGCCAGGTGGCAGCGCCGCTGGGAAGAAAAGCGCGTGGCCTACGTCGACACCGCTGCTCCCGGCGACAAGTTCTACACGCTCAACATGTTCCCATATCCTTCCGCGAGCCGTCTCCACGTCGGGCACGGCCGCAACTACGTCCTGGGCGACGCCCTCTACAGGAGGGAGCGGATGTCCGGGCGCGCCGCCTTCAACCCGATGGGGTGGGACGCCTTCGGCCTGCCCGCCGAGAACGCCGCGATCGCGAGCGGCGTCCATCCGCGGGAGTACACGCTCGCAAACATCGCCCGCATGAAGGAGCAGCTGAGGAGCCTCGGCCTGCTCTACGACTGGTCCAAAGAGCTGGCCTCGTGCGACCCGCGCTATTACCGCTGGAACCAGTGGCTCTTCCTGCGGATGTGGGAGAAGGGGCTCGCCTATCGCAAGACGGCCCCGGTCAACTGGTGCCCCGGCTGCCGGACGGTCCTCGCCAACGAGCAGGTGATTGACGGACGCTGTGAGCGTTCCGACGATCCGGTTGAGATCCGCGATCTGACGCAATGGTTCTTCCGGATCACGCAGTACGCCGAGAGGCTCCTGGACGGCCTCGACGGCCTCGACTGGGCCGACCGGGTCAAGACCATGCAGCGAAACTGGATCGGCCGTTCCGAGGGAGCCGAGATCCACTTCCGCGTCGAGGGGCTCTCCGAGCCCGTTCCGGTCTTCACGACCCGCCCTGACACCCTCTACGGGGCGACCTTCCTCGCCCTGGCGCCCGAGCATCCGGCCGCCGCCGCCCTCGCCGAGAAGTCCCCGAAGAAGGGGGAGATCCTCGCCTTCATCGAGCGCGTGCGGCGGGAGTCCCGCCTGGAGCGCGAAGCCGAAGGAGGGGGGAAGGAAGGCCTGGACACCGGGTTTGCCGCGATCAATCCGGCGACCGGCGAAAGGGTCCCGGTCTGGCTCGCGAATTTCGTCCTGCCCGAGTACGGGACGGGCGCCATCATGGGGGTTCCGGCGCACGACCAGCGGGATTTCGAGTTCGCGAGAAGGTTCGGCCTGGAAGTCCGGCCGGTCTATCGGACCGAAGAGGGAGAGATGGATCCCGCGGCGATGACGCAGGCCATCCCCGACGTCGGCTACCTCTATCGTTCGGGAGACTGGAATGGAACGCCCAACGGGCCCGAGGCCGTCCGCAAGGCGGTCGCCTGGGTCGAGGCGAAGGGCGTCGGAAAGGGGATGGTCGGTTACCGGCTCCGCGACTGGCTGATCTCGCGCCAGCGCTACTGGGGAA
>JAWOLE010000201.1:0-16309 GCA_033853815.1 Thermoanaerobaculia bacterium | reverse complement strand
TCGCCTTCATGATCGGGCCGTGGGGAGGGATGCTGATCCTGGCGCGCTTCGGGGGCGTGGCGCTCTGGGCGGCTATGTTCCTGCTCGGCGCCGGCGCGGCCATGATCATGTCCCGGCTCGAGGAACCCCGCCACGCCCCGGACTCTCCGGCCGTGTCGGCTCCGATGGCGATCCCCTCCGCCGAGCCCTGACCAGGGCTTCGCCGCGCTACTTCGAAGCCTGACCGGAAGTCTTGCCCGCGGCCGAAAGCACCTCGGCTAGGTCGGGAAGGTCGGGATCGGCGTGGCTCCAGACGGCCGCCAGCCGCTGGTAAGCGTCGCGCGCGGCGGCCCGGTCGCCGGATTTCGTGCAGGCGCGGGCGAGCCCGAGAAGCGACAGGGCGCGGTTGGGGGCGCGGACGAGGCAGCGCTCGAACTCCGCGCGAGCCTCGGCCGGTTTCCCGGCCGCGAGGAGGAGCTCGCCGTACAGCTCGTGAGCCGGCTTGGCGACAGCCGGCGGGCCGAACTCGAAGCTCATGCCGTCTTCCGCGTCGGCCGCCTCCTTCGCCAGAGCGAGGGCGCGCGGTCCATCCCCGTTCGCCGAGGCCACCAGAGCTTCGAGCTCCTTCTTCAGGACCGCGTCCGCCGAGACGCCGGAGGGGCGCCCCATCCCGTACATCGAGCCTCCGCCGTGGCCGCCGGAAGGCTCCCCGGCGATCGCGGCGGCGGCCTTGGCCAGCCGTTGCCGATCCTTTTTCGCGGATGCCGCGAGCCCCTCCGCGAAGAGCGTGACCCCCCTCTGTTCTCCCGCGAGCGCCCGCGCCACGTCGTCGTCGAAGCGACGCGTCTCGACGACCCACGCGGCCCGCATCATGGCCAGGTGCGTCTTCGCCTTGCCGGAGCCGCTCTTTGCCGCGTCCTCTTCCATGTGCCGGAGGGCGCGGCGCGCGTCGGCGTAGCGGCCGAGCTGGAGGTAGGAATACTCGAGCCAGAAGAGGGCGTGGTAGCTGTGGGCGTCGGCCCCAAGCTTCTTTCTCTCCGCGCGGTCGAGAGAGGCCTTCCAGGCCGCTTCGTTGGAGGCCGCGGCCTCTTCCCACATCCCGGAGGCGAAGAAGATGTGGGACGGCATGTGGAGCGCGTGCCCCGCTGCGGGGGCGATTTTCGCGTAGACGCGCGCCGCCCGCATCCCGAGTGGCGCGTGGACCGGGTCGTCGTAACAATGGATCAGGTAATGGACCGCGCCCGGATGGAGCGGGTTCTTCGCGAAGACCTCCTCGGCTACCGCGGCGGCCTTCATGTAGGTCGCGGTGTCCCGCACACCCTCGCAGGTCCCCAGGAGGGCCAGGGCATAGAAGGCCGCGGCATTCTCGTCCTCGGGGAACTTCTCGTGGATGCGGCGCATCGCCTCGGCATAGGCCCGGTCGTTGGACGCCTTGTCCCCCGGTCCGTAGAGGATCTCGACGGCCTCCAGGTACATCTTCTCCCGCTCGGTCGGGGCTTTCGCCAGGCGTGCTTCCTTCGTCGGCGCGAGGCGACCGAGGACCTTGCGTGCCGCCCCGGCATCCTGCTCCATCCAGAGCGGATGGTTGTAGGTCATGGCCTCGCCCCAGTACGCCATCGCGAAGCCGGGCGCGATCTTCTGGGCCTCCCGGAATTCCTCAGCCGCGTCGTCGTACTCGAAGCTGTGGAGCAGGAGGGCACCGCGCAGGAAGTGTCCCTGCGCCTGCGACGGGCCCGACGTCGGGAAATCGATCTTCCCAAGATCGGCCGGCTGCCCGGCGAGGGCGGCGGCGAGCAGGAAGCTCGACAGCGCTCCCGCCCCAAGAACCCGGAGACGGCGCTCGGTCTTCGAAGGGCGGCCGGCGGCGTTCCTCACCACGACAGCTCCAGGGCCCCGGCCAGGAATCGCGGAAGGGGGCTCATCTTCCGGCAAGCCGCGGCGAAGGCGGCGAGGAACCGCGGGCTCGTCACCTCCGTGTCCGAGAGCCGCGTCGAGGTGATGAAGTCCTTGCGCTTCAGGTCCTCGATCGCGGGATGGTTCGGGTCGTAGCCGCGGGGCGGGCGGCTGAGGCTCTCTCCCTCGAGGGCGAGACCGGACTTCGCGCTCTTCCAGCGGCCGGGGCGCGCGGCGATCGCCTCGCGGACCTTCGCCAGAGGGGCCGCCTCCGGATGCCACAGCCCCGCGGCCGCGAAGGACGAGCTCGGCTCGAGGTGGAGGTAGAAGCCGGGGGTCTGAACGTTCTTGCCGCCGCGCAGCGGGAAATACATGCCCGCGTGGGTCTTGTAGGGACTCTTGTCGCGGGAGAACCGGGTATCGCGGTGAATGCGGAAAAGAGACCCGCCGCTCGGCCGCGGGTCTGCGACCAGTTCGCGGCTGATCCCACGCAGGGGCGGGCCGAAATCGGAGATGAACCGCAGGCACGGCTCCCGGACGGCCGACTCGTAGCGCTCGCGGTTCGCCGCGAACCAGTCGCGGGTGTTGTTGCCCGCGAGCTCCCGGAGAAAGCGGAAGAGCTCGCGTGTGAAATGGTTGCTTCCGGCCATCTCAGCTCCCGTGGATCCTCTTCGTCAGCGCCGGGACGCGGCCCATCAGCCGCGCAAAGATCGCGAGCTGGCCGCGGTGGTACTCCTCGTGGGAGATGCCGTGGTGCATCCAGGCGAGGCGTGTGCCCATCTCGCCGTCGAAGCGTCGGATGTGCTGCAGCATGTGGAGCTCCCCTGCCTGCCGGATCTTCCTCTCCCCGTCCGCGTGGGACTTCTTCAAGCCGGCGAGCAGCGTCGCCTTCGACCGCCAGCTCGAAACTCCGCGGCCGTACTCGTGCAGAAACCCCTCGTAGGACTTGCGCCGGAAGTCCCCGTCCGGGCGCGAAAGCTCTCCCGACATCATGAGGCCGGATTCGATGATGTGCTGGACGAGCTCGAGGACCGAGCGGCCACCTTCCGCCGGCCGGAACGAGAGGTCCTTGTCGGGGATGTTGCGCAGCTCGTCCACCACGCCGTCCCGCGCGAAGGTCCAGGCCTCCAGGGCTTCCTCCAGGAGCGTCGTGCGCGCTGTCATTCGTGATCCTCCGCGAGCTGGAGAGTGTAACGATCGCGAGCGGAGACTTCTACTTCAAGTCTTCCATGACGTAGAGGTCCGCCAGGCTTCGGATGTACGAATACGCGTACCATCGGCGGTCGCGAGTCACCCAGACCGGGCCGATGCCCGAGACTCCGGCGGCATCCTGGGGCACGAGTTCCTTCCACAGCTCTTTGCGCCCCGTCCGAAGATCGAGCATGAGAACCTTGTTGGGCACCTCTCCTCGCCGCCGCAGGTACACGGTGTCGTCACCGCCGGACCAGCCCTCCGGGATATCGCCGGGGGCCAGCCCCGGGATCGGCTTCGGCTCTCCCCCCTCGACCGGATAGATGTAATAGCGCTGGTCGGGCCCCTGGGCGATGACGAACCTGCCGTCCGGCGATACGGCATTGCCAAACATCCGGTAACCCTCGGGCGAGATGGCCTTCGGTTTGGGCTCGTCGATTCCCTGGACCCAGAGGCGCGCTCCACGGTCCGGCTCGTTGGCCGCGAAGATGATCCGACGCCCGTCGGGAAACCAGGCGCCCATCTGGACCCGGAGTCCGTTGAGCGGGATGGATCGGGGTTCACCCGCGCCGATCGGATACAGGACGAACCTCTGGTTCGGGACTTCTCCCGCGATCGCAAGAGCCATTCGCCCGTCCGGCGAGAGACCCATGGCCGATCCCTCTCCGAGCCGGATGGCAGGCGAACCGTCGGATCGCCGCACCTGGACCGAGTAGCCCGCGCCTCCGCCCTCGCCGCTCTCGTCGAAGAGCAGCGTCTGACCGTCGGGGGAGATGTCTCGAACGAGGGACCAGTCGAGCCAGGAGAAATCGCGCTCCTTCTCCGCACCCGGCAGGAGAGCAGAGATGCCCTGCCGCGCCTTGTCCTGAACGACCAGGACACGCCCGGACGCGGAGACGTCCTGGATGGTGAGTCCTCCGGTGGCCTGCGCGAGGAGTCTCACCCGGCCCGCCGGGGAGACCGCGTAGAGGCCGCGGTTGAATCCCGTGGGCGCCGCCGTGAACCAGACTTCATCTCCGCGAGGCGTCCAGGCCGCACCCATCGCGCTCGCGAAGAGTCGCGTGAGAACACGCTTCTTGCCCGAACGATCCACGACCGCGACGAAGCCGCTGTCGTCGTTTCGCACCGGGTGATCGATGAACGCGACCTCGTTGCCGCGCGGCGAGACACGGGGATGACTGATCCATCCGGCCGTCTCGTAGAGCACTCGGTCCGGGGGGAACTCCAGCCGGGCTTTTCCACCGGAGTCCCGCACGACCGCCAGATTCTGGCCGTCCGGGGCCCAGTCGGCCGCCTGGACGTCCTCGAGGACTTCCTTGGGCGAGCCTCCTCCGGTGATCCCGATCCGAGCGAGGGTTCCGGTAAAGGCAAAGGCGAACGCCACGTGGCGGCCGAGGGAGACCGCCATCTCGCTGGAGGGAGAGACGGAAAGCACCTCGGCGCCGGAGAGGCCGAACGGGCGCGATTCCGGGCTGTCGAGGCGGCCGACGAAGACCTCGAGAGGCCTCCCGTCCCAGGCCGCGGAGTAGAGAACCGTCTGGCCGTCGGGCGCGAACCTCGCCGAATTGATCTGGCCCCGGCGGAACGTGAGCTGCCGGAAGGAGGGCGGCCGGACGTACCCGGCCTTCTTTCCCGCGAAGTAGGACGCCACGATTCCGGCGACGGCAATCAGCGCCGCAAGCGGCAGCGCGATCCGGCGCGTCACGCGAGAGGCCGGTCGCCGGGGCAGCTCCGCCGGCGCGGACCCGCTGATTCCGGACAGAGCCTCCAGGTCGAAGGCGAGATCGCGCGCCGACTCGAAACGCTCCTCGGGATTCTTCTCCAGGCAGTGCCGTACGATCCGCTCGAGGCCCGGAGGGACATCGCGGTTGGTCTGCGAGAGATCCGCAGGCTCCTTCGTCAGGATCGCCGTTATCGTGTCCGCCGCCGTCTCTGCGCGGAAGGCGCGCTGCCCCGAGAGCATCTCGTAGAGGATCGCGCCGAAGGAAAAGATGTCCGATCGGCGGTCGGCCAGCCTGCCCCGAACCTGTTCGGGGGACATGTAACCCATGGTCCCGAGCACGACGCCCGGCTCCGTCCCGGCCGCCTCCGTGGGCAGTTGCGTCTGGCCGGCTTCCGGAAGCTCGCTCTCCTTCAATTTCGCGAGGCCGAAGTCGAGGATCTTGACCCGTCCGTCGCGCGTGACGAAGACGTTCTCCGGCTTCAGGTCCCGGTGGACGATCTTCTTCTCGTGCGCCGCGGCCAGGCCTTTCGCCAGCTGCACCGCGTAGTCGAGAGCCTTGCGGGGCGGCAGGGCGCCGGCCGCCAGCCGGGACCGCAGCGTCTCGCCTTCCAGGAGCTCCGTCACGATGTAGGGAGCTCCCTCGTGCGTTCCCAGGTCGTAGACCGCGGTGATGCCGGGGTGATTGAGGCTTCCCGCGGCCTGCGCCTCCTGTTCGAAACGGCGCAGCCGCTCCGGGTCCTTCGAGAAGGAAGCCGGCAGCACCTTGATCGCAACCTCGCGCTTCAAGCGCTCATCGCGGGCCCGGTAAACCTCTCCCATTCCGCCCGCGCCGAGCGGCGCGAGGATTGCGTAGGGCCCGAGCCGGGTTCCGGAAGAGATCACGAAGAGGAGCTTACTTCTCTCGGCTCGGGCCGCGCGACCTCAGGTCCGCGAACCAGTTGAGAACGAGGTCCAGGTTCTTCGGGGCGTTCTCCGCCGTCTCGTCCTTGATCATGAGAAAGCGCTTCTCGTCGGGCGCGACGTCCCACCCCTCTCCGTACTCTCCCTCGAAGAGGAGCTCCGGCCGGGATGCCGAGAAAGCGGGCGATGTCGAAACGGCAACGCGGAAGAGCTTCTTGCCCTTCCGGTAGAAAATCTCGCGGCCGTCGCGCGCCCAGCGGGCCGAGTCTCCTCCCTCCGTCGAGATCTGCCACTTGCCGCCCGGCCCGGGAAATGCCGTGACGTAGATCTCGAATCTTCCGGACTCGTCGGACCCGTAGGCCAGCCAGCGGCCATCCGGCGAGAGCAAGGCACCCCGGTGCTGGAAGGGACCCTGGAGAAACGGGCGCGGCGAGGCCCCCTTCTCGAAAGGATAGATCCAGAGCTCCGCCAGGCCGCCTCTGACTTTCCCGAAAAGGAGCATCTTCTGGTCCGGAGTGAAAGACGCGGGGTAGGAAGCGTCCTGATCGGATGTCAGACGCTCTTCGCTTCCACCGCCGTCGGACTGCCGGACATACATGTTGTAGGCGCCCGCCTGGCTGGAGTTGAAGACGATACGCTTTCCGTCAGGCGACCAGAGGGGGGCGCCGTCATCCTTGCCGAAGGAGAGTCGCGTCAGGCTGTCGCGCTCGGTGTCGAGGACCCAGATGTCGTAGGTCTCGGCCTCCACCACCAGGGCGATCCTCTTGCCATCGGGAGAGAGCTGCGGGCTGGCGAAGGGACGCTTGATCCCGGTGACCGGGCTCGCCGCGCCGTGGCGGTCCACCCACACGAGAGAACGTTCCGGCATGTGCATGCCGCCGGCGGCATAGAGAAGCGTGCCGTTGCCCGAGACGGCGTAGCCGGCGCCTCCATTGCTGTTCTCGTAGATCCCCTGGGCAACCGGGAAAGCGGCGCCGGTCACCGTCAGACGCCTGGCGTCGAACGGAACGGCGAAGAGAGTTCCGCCGCGCAAGTACAGGACGTGTCCGGTCGCGGCATAGCGGCCGAAGGTTCCTCCCTTGACCAGGGTCTTTCTCTCGCCGGTCTCAAGCGACTGCACGTCGACCGCGTAGTCTTCGAGGCTTCCGCCGGTGAAGACCGTGAAGAGAAGAGCCTTTCCGCCCGGAAGGAACTCCGGCCAGAGGTGCCCTCGGTCGTCGACCCTCGAGGCGAGCTTCGTCACTGCCGAGGGCGAACCCCCCGTCGAGGAAACGCGCAGAAGGCGACCGGCCCACTTCTCGGGGAAGAGGATCGTATCGTCGGGTCCCCAGGAGGCCCCGAGCATCTGGGTCAGGAGGCCGCACTCGCAGACGGTGATGGGCATGCCTCCGGCGAGCGAGACCTTCTTCATCTTCCCCTCGGCCCAGAAGCCGATCCATTGGCCATCGGGCGAAAAGAACGGTGTGTCCGCGTCCTCAGTGCCGGGGATCGCGGTGCCCTCGGCGGCGTCGAGCGCTCTCTGAACGAGCTGCCTCTTGTCCTCTTTCCGGGCGACGTAGACGACGCGGCGCCCGTCGGGAGAGATCGCCAGGGTCGAGAAGCTGTCGGCGACGAACGGCTCGGCGGCCGGAATCGCTATCGCGGCGCGCGTGACGGGCTGCGGAGCCGCAGGGCGCGCCCGCAGGACCGCCCAGGTTCCTAGAGCGGCAAGGACGCCGCCCGCGATCGCGCCCGCGACACCCCAGCTCACGCGGTCTCTCCTGCGGCGGGAAGCGGCCACGGGAGCCGCAACGCCCGCCTGCGAGCCGGCCTGGGAGATCCACGCGAGCTCGCTCTTCAAATCGTGCGCGCTCTGCCAGCGATCCTCAGGGTCCTTGGCGAGACAGGTCCGCACCACCCGCTCCAGGGCCGGGGGCGCCATGGGAGCGAGCGTCGCCAGGGCCGGAGGCTCAGACGACATGATCGAGGAGATAAGCGAGGCCTGGCTCTTGCCGGAGAAGGCCTTCCGGCCAGTCGCCATCTCGTAGAGCACCGCCCCGAACGCGAATATGTCAGTCCGGACATCGGCGTCCCGGCCCTCGAGCTGCTCCGGCGCCATGTACTGGAAGGTCCCCAGGATCGTCCCTTCCTGCGTCAACGGAGAGCTTCCAGCGACCGTCGGCAGCGTCGTCAGTCCCGAGCCCGGCGCGGCCGGCGCCATCGCCTTGGCCAGGCCGAAGTCGAGCAGCTTCACGCCCGACTTCGTCAGCATCACGTTGCCCGGCTTCAGGTCCCGGTGCACGATCCCCTGCCGGTGCGCCTTGTCCAGGGCGTCGGCGATCTCGATCCCGTAACGCAGTGTCTGCTCGGTGGGAAGTGCGCCGCGACCCAGCCGGTCCGCCAGCGTCTCCCCCTCCAGGTACTCCATGACCAGATACTCGACGCCGTCCTGGTTCCCGACGTCGTAGAGCGCACAGACGTGCGGGTGCGAGAGCTGCGAGATCGTCTTCGCCTCCCGCTCGAACCGCTGCCGGACCTCCGCAGAGACCGAGAGGTGCTGCGGCAGGACCTTGACAGCGACCGTCCTCTCGAGCCTCGTGTCCCGCGCCCGGTAGACTTCCCCCATGCCGCCCGCGCCCACAGCCGAGACGATCTCGTAGGGGCCGAGCCGCCGACCGGCCTCGATCACGAAACGGCTCCGCGCTTCATTTCTTCAATCCGCCGGCCCAGTTGGAGACGTACATGACGGAGGGCGTCTTCGTCCCTTCGGGGCGCACGATCAGGAGAAAGTGCTGCCCGTCAGGGCTCACGTCGCCGCCCTCGGACCCCTCGGCCTTGAAGAGCGGCCTCGGAACGCCGGCCTCGAAGCCAGCCGTTCCGGCCTTGACCCCCACGCTCATCACCGTCAGATCGGGCGCCAGATAGAAGATCTCGCCTCCCGCGGGATTCCAGAGAGCGACGGCCGCGCCTCCCGACGAGACCTGCCATTTCCCTCCGGAGCCGGGGAACGGAACGACATACGCCTCGTCCTTCCCGCTCTCGTCCGAGATGTAGAGCATCCATTTGCCGTCCGGCGAAAATCGGGGAAGGCTCTCCTTGAAGTCCGTCGCGAGGAAGGGATAGGGCTTGCGGTCGCCGGTGAGCGGGAGGATCCAGATGTCCTCCTTCGTCCGGGAGCCGGATTTGACCACGTCGAGCGCGAGAAAACGGCCGTCGGGAGACCAGCTGTTCGGAAACGCTCTCGCATCGGAATGGAGGAGCGCCTCCTCCTGGCCGGCGCCGCTCGCCGCCTTCGCGAAGATGCCGGTCTGAAGCTGCCTCTCGAGGCGCGCATAGGCGAGGCGATTGCCGTCCGGGGACCAGACCCCCCCGCCCGCGGGCGACTGCCCGAACGTGAAGCGTGTCAGCGCCCCGCGGGCTGCGTCGCCCACCCACACGTCCGAGATTCCCGTGACCGCATCCGTGATCGTAGCGACGAGGCGTTTCCCGTCGGGTGAGAGCGCGATCCCTTCGTACTGCGCGTCGTCTCCGACGGAGGCACCGGCCTTCCCGCCGCGGTCGTACCAGGCCAGGCGCTTCTTCGTTCCGGAGCCTCCGGTCGCGTAGACGAGGACTCCGTTCTGCGACGCGGCGAAGGCGCCGCGGAAGTAGCTCGTGTCGTAGACGACTCCGTCGGCGATGGGAACGGGGTCTCCCGCGAGGCGCAGGCGCGCGGCGTCGAAGGGCTGGGCGAGGAGCACACGCTCGCGCATGTAGAGGAGTTGCCCGGAGGCGTAGACGACGTTCGAGCGGGCCTGGAGGAGAAGCGTCTTCTCCTTCGAGTCGAGCGCGCCGACGTAGATGGCGTTGGCCGCGCTCTTTGTGCCGGTCGCGTGAGAGCCTGCCATGTAGAGGAAATGGCGGCCGTCCGGCAGGAACTCGGCCCAGCGGTGGGTCGTCTCCGACCGCGATTCATCCAGCTTGGTAATAGGAGTCGCGGCGCCGCCCCCCGCCGCGACGCGATGGATGCCGGCCGTCGTGTCCGGCGAGAAGAGGATCACGCCGTCCCTGTTCCAGGAACCGCTCCGGCCGTTGGGAGCGTCGCAGATCGTCAGCGGCGGCGCCCCGGACACGTCCACCTTCTGGAGCTTCCCGTCGGCGAAGAACGCGATGAAGCGGCTGTCCGGCGACCAAAACGGCCACATGGCGCCTTCCGTCTCCGGCAGCGGCCTTGCCGCGGCATCGTCCACAGACCTCACCCACAGGCTGCTCTTGCCTCCCGCACCCTTCGCGGCGAACGTGACAAGCCGTCCGTCGGGGGAGACGGAGAGGCCCCCCACGTTGTTGTCGAAGTCGAAGGCCGCCTTCTCCGGCGGAAGGATCGAGAGTCGCAGCGTGGGCGCCGCGGCCGGGGCCCGGCGGACATAACCCAAGACCGCGAGCGCCGCCGCGAGGAGCGCGGCCGCCGCGATGCCCCAGGCAATCCTCTCCCGGTTCCGGCGGCGCGAGGTCACGACCGCAGGCGCGCCCGCAAGCGAGCCTCCCTCGGCGATCCACTGGAGCTGGAGGCGGACGTCGTGCGCGGTCTGGAACCGGTCCTCGGGGTCCTTGGCGAGGCAGGTCCGGACCACGCGGTCGAGCGCCGGCGGCGTCATCGGAGCGACGGTGGAGATCGGCGCCGGCTCGCTCGACATGATGGCCGAGATGAGCGAGGCCTGCGAGCCGCCCGAGAAGGCCTTCTTCCCGGTCGCCATCTCGTAAAGCACGGCGCCGAACGCGAATATGTCCGTCCGGACATCGGCCTCGCGCCCCTCGAGTTGCTCGGGCGCCATGTACTGGAAGGTCCCCAGGATCGTTCCCTCCTGCGTCAGGTTCGCGCCCGCCTGGGTCGGAAGGACCGAGAGCCCGGCCACCGGCGAGGCCGCCGGCTGCACCGCCTTGGCCAGGCCGAAGTCGAGGAGCTTCACCCCCGACTTCGTCAGCATCACGTTGCCCGGCTTCAGGTCCCGGTGCACGATGCCCTGCCGGTGCGCCTTGTCCAGAGCGTCCGCGATCTCTATTCCAAAACGCAGCGTCTGCTCCGTCGCGAGCGGCCCCTTCAGCAGCCGCTCCGCCAACGTCTCCCCCTCCAGGTACTCCATGACGAGGTACTCGACCCCGTCCTGGTTCCCAACGTCGTAGAGCGCGCAGATGTGCGGGTGCGAGAGCTGCGAGATCGTCTTCGCCTCCCGCTCGAACCGCTGCCGGACTTCGGGCGAGGCCGAGAGATGCTGCGGCAGCACCTTGACCGCCACCGTTCGCTCGAGCCGCGTGTCCCGCGCCCGGTACACCTCCCCCATCCCTCCGGCTCCCAGAGGCGAGAGGACCTCATACGGCCCCAGCCGGCTGCCCGCGGCGATCACGAAATCACCTTCCTTTGAGAAGCGCGGTCCAGTTTACAAAGAGATCGAGAGGCGGCGTGACGACGTCGGAGGCCGGGAGGCGCACGAGAAAGCGCTGCCCGTCGGCTGAAACATCGTAGTTGACGCCGGCCGCCGAGGCGCGAACCGGGAAGAGAACGGTCGGAGCGCCGGCGTGAAACTTCGGAACGGTAACGATGGGGACAGCCATCATCTTGTAATCGAGGCTGATGTAGTAGAGCTCCTTCCCATCCCGCCTCCAAGTCGGCAGGCCGCCGCCGGCCGTCGAGACCTGCCAGGCCCCCGCTCCCGGCGGAAACGGGCGCACGTAGACGTCGAGCCTTCCGGAGTCGCTGGCCGAGTAGGCGATCCAGTGCCCGTCGGGAGAAAAACGGCTCGAAACCACCGAGTTGTCGTTCGTCGCGGCGAAATGGATATTCTTGTGCTCGACCGTATCGAGAACCCAGAGCTCGTAGCTTCTCTTGCCGCGCGCCGGGATGACACTGCAGGAGATGAAACGCCCGTCCCTGGACCAATCCTCTGGAGTGGGAACATCTTCGGACTCGCTGAAAAGCTCCTCCTTGCCGCCGTCGAGAGGCTTCATCCAGAGAGCGCTGCTTATCGATTTGGCCTTCCTGTCGGAGGCGAAGACGATCCGGGAGCCGTCCGGCGACCAGACGGGATCGGTCTCATGCGCCTGGCCGAAGACGAATTTCGAGCCGGTCCCGGAGGAAGCGTCGTCGATCCAGATGTCGGCGGTGTCGCGGACCGGGTCGTACACGTCCACGGCCACACGCTTGCCGTCAGGAGAAAGCCGGATCTTGCCGTACGGAGCCGCCTCCCCGATCGAACCGCTCTCGTGGCCGTCCCGATCGAGCCAGACCAGACGCGAGGGTGGAGCGAAGACGGGCGCGGTGACGAGCCTGCCGTTCTCCGACGCCGAGAACTGCCAGAAGCTGTGCCAGGTCGATAACGTCATTTTGGGAACGACGGGAACCGGTTCACCCCGGACCTCGAGCTTCGAGACATCGAAGGGCTGGGCAAGCAGGGTGTCGTCGCGGCCGTAGAGCAGGTAGCCCGAAGCGTAGGAAACGTTCGACACCGTCCTGAGGATGGCTTTGTCCGAACCGCCGTCCAGGGAGCCGACCCGGATGGCGTTGGCGGGATCGTCCGGAGCGCTTGCAAGATTCGCGGCCATGTAGAGGAAGTGTCGGCCATCCGGGAGAAAGTGGGGATACCGGTGGGCGGTCTCGTGCCGTGCCGCGTCGAGCTTCGTGACGGGAACGGGCTTTCCGCCCCCGGCGGCGACCCGATAGAGAGCCGACGTTGGGAGCGGAGCGAAGACGATCGTCCCGTCGCGGTTCCAAGTCCCTCCGACCCCTCTCTGTGCGTCGCAGACGGCGAGGATCGCGCCCCCGGAAGCGTCCACGCGTCTCAGCTTCCCGTCCGCGAAGAAGCCGATCGAACGGCTGTCGGGAGACCAGAACGGAAAGTAGGCATTGTCGGCGCCGGTCACGGGCTGCGCCGACGGTCCGTCGAGGTCCCGCACCCAGAGGGACGGTTCCATGCCGACCTTACCGGCCGTGAAGGCGAGACGGTTTCCATCGGGCGAAATCGCCATTTCGCCCAACACCAGGTTCTGAGGAAATGCCAGGGTCGCCCGGATGCCGTTTTCGGGTCGCGGCGCCCGCCGCAGATAGCCGACTGCGAACAGGCCCGCAGCGACGGCCGCGACCGCGAAGCTCGCCCAGGCGAGGCGCTCGCGGTTCTTTCGCCGGGCGACCACGGGCGCCGGTACCCCGGCCGCGGATCCGGCCTCCGCGAGCCATCGGAGCTGGAGCCGGACGTCATGCGCCGTCTGGAAGCGATCCTCGGGGTCCTTGGCGAGGCAGGTCTTCACCACGCGGTCGAGGGCCGGCGGCGCCATCGGCGCGAGCGTCGAGATCGGGGCCGGCTCACCCGACATGATCGCGGAGATGAGCGAGGCTTGGCTCGTGCCGGAGAAGGCCTTCTGCCCTGTCGCCATCTCGTAGAGCACCGCTCCGAAGGCAAATATGTCGGTTCTGACATCAGCCTCGCGTCCCTCGAGCTGCTCGGGCGCCATGTATTGAAAGGTCCCCAGAATCGAGCCTTCCTGCGTCAGGGGGCTCGACGCCATCGTGGGGAGCGCGGTCGCTCCGGGCGCCTGCGCCGGCGGCTGCACCGCCTTGGCCAGGCCGAAGTCGAGCAGCTTCACCCCCGACTTCGTCAGCATCACGTTGCCGGGCTTCAAGTCCCGGTGGACGATCCCCTGGCGGTGCGCCTTGTCCAGAGCGTCGGCGATCTCGATCCCGAATCGGAGCGTCTGCTCGGTCGGAAGGGAACCCTTGAGCAGCCGCTCCGCCAGCGTCTCCCCCTCCAGGTACTCCATGACCAGGTACTCAAGCCCGTCCTGGTTGCCGACGTCGTAGAGCGCGCAGATGTGGGGGTGCGAGAGCTGCGAGATCGTCTTCGCCTCTCGCTCGAATCGCTGGCGAACCTCCGCCGACGCCGAAAGATGCGGCGGAAGAACCTTGGCCGCCACGATCCGGTCAAGCCGCGTATCCTTCGCCTTGTAGACCTCCCCCATCCCTCCGGCGCCGATGGGCGCAAGGACCTCGTAGGGACCGAGGCGGCTCCCGGATGCGATCGTCAAGTCGGGAAAGACTACACGATCTCGCGCGGCGGGCGCGTCATCGCGACTGCTTGAGCAGCGCGGTCCAGTTCGTGATCACGATTGCGCCGTCGGCCGGCGAGTCCGGCGCGCGGCGGATGACGAGGAATCGCTGGCCGTCGGGAGACACGTCATACGCGTGGCGGGGGAACTGGATCTCTCCGCTCACACCGAGGTTCAGGGGGAAGAGAGGCTGCGGTTCCGAGTTCTCCAGCTGGCCGGCCGCAAGCCGCATGGCAACGGACATCAGCATTCCGTCTCTTGCGGCGTAGAAGATCTCCGAGCCGCTTCGATTCCAGATCGGCATCTGCCCGCCGCCGATCGAGACCTGGCGCTTGGGACCGCCGTCGAGAGGCTGCACGTAGACCTCTCTCTGTCCCGACTCGCTCGAATCAAAAGCGGCCCAGCGGCCGTCCGGCGAGATCTCCGGATGCTCCTCGGAAAACCGGGGATTCGCGCTCAACCGTATTGCCTTGCCCGGCTCGGCGAGAGGCAGGAGAAAACGCGCGTAATTGCCGCCCTCACTGACGTCCATGAGCAGGCGCCGGCCATCCGGTGACACGGTGGGCAGGATCTTGTCGTGCTTGCTTCGGACCAGGACCTTCTCGGTGCCGCCGCTCGCCGGCCGCTCGTAGAGATCGTAAAAGCCTGCGTGATCGGACACATAGGCCAGGCGTTCCCCGTCCGGAAACCAAGCCGGGTCGAACTCGTCGGTGCGCTCGGCCGTGACCCGGGCGCTCGTCCCGCGAGAGGCGTCCAGAACCCAGACATCCAGGTTCTGTCCGCGCGAGGAGTCGCGAAGCGACACAGCCACCCTGCCGCCATCCGGCGAGATGCGGACGTCTTCGTACCCCCCGACCTCGCCGAGAGTGCCGAGCTCGCGCCCCTTCCGATCTACCCAGACGAGTCTTCGCCGCAGGAGCCAGGGCAGGTAGGCCATGCGGTCGCCGGCCGCCGAGAGCGCCAGGAGGTTGTCCTCCGTGGCGTAGCGGACCTGCTCCAGCACGGGAACCGGCTCCCCGACGAGCTTCAAACGCCGGGCGCTGAACTTCCAGGCGAACAGGGCGTTGTCGCGCGCGAAGAGGAGGTAACCGGGTTCGGCAAAGACCGCGGACGAGTCCGCGTGGAACAGGGGGCGGACGTCCTTCGAGTCGAGCGAGGCGAGCATGATCGAGGTCTTCTCCGGGTCGATATCGCGCGACACGAAAACGAAGTGCCGGCCGTCGGGAAGGAACGCCGGGTGGAAATGGGCCTCTCCCCGCGCCGAATCCGGCGCCGTGACCGGAACAGGCGTGCCTCCCGACGCAGCCACGGCCACGATGGGTTCGCCGAAGTCCTTCGTGAAGAGGATCGTGCCCTGGCGGCTCCACGCGCCGGAGAACGCGCCCCCGCTTTCGCAGATCGTCTGGACGGGTCCTCCGTCCGCGCCGATGCGCTTCAGCCTCTCCTCCGAGAAGAACGCGATCTCGCGGCCGTCGGGAGACCAGAACATGCCGCGCGCGTCTTCGGTCCCTTTGAGCCGCCGCATCTCCAGGCTGTCGAGCGACCGCACCGCGATCGACATCTTTCCTCCCTCGTCCTGGAGCAGGAACGCGAGGCGACGTCCATCCGGCGAGAGCTTGACGATCGGGAGGAAGTCCTGGCCGGCCGGAGGCACGATCGTGAAGCGCATCGTCTCCTCAGGCGGCGCGGACCCGCGCAAGAGGAGCGCCACGGCGGCAGCGAAGAGGGCCGCGAGCGCAGCCGCAAGGATCCACGGCAAACGCACGCTTGCCTTGCCACGACTGGCGGCTTGGGAAGCGGCGCCGGCCGCCGATCCCTCCGCGACCCATTTCAGCTCCCTCGCGAGATCGCCCGCGCTCTGCCAGCGATCCTCGGGATCCTTGGCGAGGCACGTCTTCACGATGCGGTCGAGCGCCGGCGGCGCCAGGGAGACGACGGAAGAGATCGGCTGAGGCTCCGAAGTCAGGATCGCGGAGATGACGCTCGCCTGGCTCTCTCCGGAAAAGGGTTTCCTCCCCGTCGCCATCTCGTAGAGCGTCGCGCCGAGCGCGAAGATGTCCGCCCGGGCATCGATTCTCTTTCCCTCCAACTGCTCCGGCGCCATGTAGGTCAGAGTTCCGAGAATCGTTCCCTCGCGCGTGACCTCCTTCGCCGCCGTCGGGGCGGACGTGAGGCTCTCGACGGTCGTCTCAGGCTGGAGCACCTTGGCCAGGCCGAAGTCGAGCAGCTTGACGCCCGACTTCGTCAGCATCACGTTGCCGGGCTTCAGGTCCCGGTGCACGATCCCCTGCCGGTGCGCCTTGTCCAGAGCATCGGCAATCTCCATCCCGTAACGCAGCGTCTGCTCGAGAGGCAGAGCGCCACGCACAAGCCGCTCGGCCAGCGTCTCCCCCTCGAGATACTCCATGACCAGGTACTCGATCCCCTCCTGGTTGCCGACGTCGTAGAGCGCGCAGATGTGCGGCTGCGAGAGCTGCGAAATCGTCTTCGCCTCACGCTCGAACCGCTGGCGAACCTCGGGCGAAGAAGAGAGATGCTGCGGAAGGACCTTGACCGCGACCGTCCGCTCCA
>JAWOLE010000200.1:0-3362 GCA_033853815.1 Thermoanaerobaculia bacterium | reverse complement strand
TACGTGGTTCCCGGCCACGAGGCAAGCCATGTGCGAGGATGCTCATCGTGATTCCGCTCGCGGTCTTCATCGGCGCCGTGACGCCCGCGGCGGCCGGCGTCATCATCGGTCGCCTCGCCGGTGGCCCCGTCGCAATCGTGGCGGTCGTGTCGTTCTCCAGCGCAATCAACGCGATCTGGCCGGTCGGCGGGGGCATGGCGGTGGACGGCACCTACCGGGTCCGCTTGGGCACGCTGGAGCGCACGTTCGACGCGCAGCGCTCGCGGGGCGAGTCCCTCGTCGGACCGCTCCTTCTCGCCGCGGTTACGGTGGGCGGCTTCTTCCTGTTTGTTCCGCCCGTCGTGCTGATCTGGCGGTCCTTCGGCTCGATTCGACCGGCGTACGAAGAGCTCCTCGCGATCGCGGGCCTCGTATCGATGGTCGTCATCGGGCTCGCCCGGAATGCCCGCGAGCTGCCCCTTCGTCGCTGGCGCGAGGCCATCGAGGCCGTCTCAACGTCGACGTCGATGGACCGCCAGGCCTGGGCCGATCGCGTGCGCCGGATCGCCGCCATTGCGAGACCGGACGGCGGCATTGGCCACGTGGGAGGGATCGGCGCTCGCACCGTCGGCCTCCACGAAGTGCTCGACGCCGAACGCATCCTGCGTGGGTGTGTGTCGGTCGGGATCTCCGAAGCAGCACCGCTCCGGGAGCGTTGTCTCCGGTACCTGAGGACGCAGCAGATCCCCGGCGGGTTCCCGGTCTACCCAGGGGGCATGCCTCGCCCCGGGATCACCACGCGGGCGACCGCTGCCCTCGCTGCCTGAAACGACTTCAACTCCTCGGATGCCCGCGTCGTGGGTGCTCCGCGTCTTCGAGCGTCAAGCCGTAGGCATCGCGCAGGACTTCGACGGGATGGGCGGGCGTGCGCTGAAGCTCCTCGGTGACGTTGATTCCGGCGAGCGGACAATCGGAAACCAGGCGGTCTGCCTTTGCTTCGCCCAGATCGTTGCAGAGCTTCTTCGCATACTCCCTGGACAGCGCGTAGTACTGCTTCTTCATTCCCCACGTGCCGTCAAAGGCCGAACAGCGCTCCACGGTCTCCACCTGCGTGCCAGGAATGGCGGCGAGAAGGGCCTGCGCCGGGACTCCGACGTTCTGCGCCCGCAGGTGGCACGGAACGTGGTAGGCGAGCTTGCCCTGGGGCTTTGTGAACCCGGTGTCGATTCGCCCTGCGGCGTGCTCCCTGCCCAGGTACTCGCCGATGTCCATCGCCCTCTCCGCGACCAACTGGGCTTCCTTGGTGCCGACGAGGCCGGGCCACTCTTTCTTGATGGTGTACCCGCAGGTCGGGCCGAGGACGACCAGGGGAACGCCCTCCGTCACGAGGGGAGCGAGGTCCTCGACATTCCGGCGCGCCCAATCGATCGCCGATGGCACATCTCCGCCGTCGAGCGCGGGCATCCCGCAGCAACGCTGCCGTGGCCGAACGACCGTCTTGCCGTTCCGCTCCAGCACCTGCACCGCGGCGATGCCAATTCCCGGGAAGTTGTAGTTGACGGAGCAGGTCTCGAAGACCGCCACGCGGTTCTCGGCCGCCGGAGATGTCGCGGCGCCGCGCGTTCTCGCGAACCAGGCCTCGAACGTCTCGGCCGCAAAGGGCGGAAGGTGCCGATCGCGGTGGATCCCGACGGTCTTCTCCAGGGCGATACGGAGCGGCCTCTGCCGGTTCGCCCAGTTGACCAGCGGCGCCATCGTTCCGGTCGAGCGGCGGGCCGTTCCGTCCGGGTCGCCGAGGAACTTGTCCTGGGGCGTGACGCCTTCGGCCCGAGCCCGCGCCGCTTTCGCCCGCAGCATGACGCGGGGGAAGTCGACCGCGAATGAGTGCGGAGGCGTGTAGGGACATTTCACGTAGCAGAGCTTGCACTGGTAGCAGAGGTCGACGACCTCGCGAACCTCGCCCTTCGTGAGCGCCGCGACCTCTCCGTCGCCCTTCTCCTCGTGTCCGTCGATTGCCTTGAACAGCGACGGGAAGGACGGGCAGTAGTTGAAGCACATTCGACAGCCGTGACAGACCTCGAAGATGCGCCTCATCTCCTTGTCGACGGCGTCGAGATCGAAGAAGTCCGGAGCCCGGGGATCCAGGGCTCCGGTTCCGCCGGGCGAGCCGGTCTTCTCAGTCGGAGGCATGGGTCCCCGACCCCTCGCTCGCGGAACCCGCCGCTTCGCGAAGGTCCTCGATCAGCGCCGCGACAAGCTGGGGCGAGAGGGTCGCCCGATGGGAGTAGGCGGGATGGTCGAAGACCACCTGCGCTACCGCCCCCATCGAGAGCGCGCCAAGCATGTCCGCGGTGAGAGGAAACCGGACGAACTGCACCGCGCTCACGCGGCTCTCGTCGAATTGGCGCGGGTCGAACGACGCACGTGCCCGTCCCCCGTTCGCGACCTCGAAGGCGAGGTGCTTCTCCGCACCCGCGAGCTCCTTCAGGCGGCGATCGCGCTCCTCGCGCTCGGGGAGCTCGAACATCAGCGTTGCCGAAAGCTCGCGCGGTCCTGGGAGCAACTCGCTGTACGTGGCCGCCTCCTCGGCAATCGCTTCCGGTTTGACGATGCGCTCGCTCCTGAGCATCTCCTGAATCTGATATCGGACGGTGTCGCGGTTCTCGAACGTCAGCGAGGCGTCGGGACCCACCAGGACGCGGCGCAACTCACGCGCGGCCATGGCCCGCCGGCGGATGTCGTCCCGGGCGCGTTCGTAATCGCCGAGATCCAGCAGCTCTCCAGCTCGAATGGGCTCACCCATGGCACACGTCTCCTGCCGGGACCACGCTCGCGCGATCTCGGACCCTGTTTTCGACAACCGAGACCCGGCCGCTACTTCTTGAGCGTGTCGAGGCCCTTCTGGAATCTTCCGGCGTGGGACTTCTCCGCGCGCGCGAGGGTCTCGAACCAGTCGGCGATCTCGCCGAAGCCCTCTTCGCGGGCGACCTTGGCCATCCCCGGGTACATGTTGGTGTATTCGTGCGTCTCACCGGCGATGGCGGACTTCAGATTCGTGGCGGTGTCGCCGATCGGTTCGCCCGTCGCCGGGTCGCCGACCTGCTTCAGGTAGTCGAGATGCCCGTGGGCGTGGCCGGTCTCGCCTTCGGCGGTGTCGCGGAACAGGCCCGCGATGTCCGGCTGGCCTTCCACGTCCGCGCGCTTGGCGAAATACGTGTAGCGGCGATTCGCCATCGACTCGCCTGCGAAAGCATCCTTCAGGTTCTGGTGCGTCTTGGTTCCCTTGAGGTCCTTCATGGTTGTTGTCTCCGTTCCCGTTGAGTTGTCGAAACCGACCGCCGGGTGCTGGACTTTGCCGCGCAGTCGGAACATTTGCCAACGAT
>JAWOLE010000199.1:0-6610 GCA_033853815.1 Thermoanaerobaculia bacterium | reverse complement strand
ACGGGCCGGCGAACGTTCCGCGGTGCGCTCCGGCCTCGGCCCCCTGCGCCACGATCCCGTGGACTCCGGCTTCCTCGAGCAGAAGCGCTTCTTCCACCGTCGTTGCGGTTCCGAGGATCCGGATCCCGCGCTGCGCGATTCGCTGTATCGAGGTGCGATCCGGAACGCCGAAGGTGAAACTGAAGACGGCGGGGCGCGCCTCGAGAACGGCTTCGAGCTGGGCGGGGAAAGGATCGGGAGGCAGCTTGGGCAGGACCGGCGGGGCCAACCCCAGCCGCTCGTGAACCTCGGCGAGCAGAGCGAGCATGGCCTCGGGATCGCCGCGCGCATTCGCGTCATAGCCGCCGGCGAACAGGTTGACGTTGAAAGGCTGCGCGGTGAGCTGGCGAACGCGGCGGACGGCTTCGAGGATCTCCTCCGCCGTCATGTAGGCGGCCCCCAGGGAACCGAGGCCTCCCGCGTTGGAGACCGCCGCGACCAGTTCCGGGGTCGTCGGCCCCCCCGCCATCGGAGCCTGGATGATGGGATTCGAGATTCCGATGCCGAGTCCGTCGAGTCGCCTGCCCTCCGCCATCGCGCTGTCCGAGCCGGGTCCGGAGTTTGACCGGCTACTCTGCGAACGGGCGCCGTCGCCCCGCCATGCCTCGGTGCCCGAGCGGAGCCGGGAAGCCACGCTGGCGGCGAGGGGCGATCATTCGACGCGGCTGGAAACCGTGGCGCAGGCCGGCGGCGTAAGGGGGTGCATATCCGTAATAGGGATAACCGTAATTCGCGTCATACGCCGGGGTCTCGTAATCGTAAGAGGCGGCGGCTTCGGGCGAGGCCTCCGGCTCGCGGCCTTCTCCGGTCTCGCCGATCTCCACCGCCGAGACCGTCGCCAGGTACGCGAAGACGGCCCTCCCGGCTCCCGCCTTCCGCAGCCGCCTCGCGTCCTCGGCCTCGACGACCGGAGGAAGGTCAGCCTGGTGCGTGCGCAGGTACGCCAGCAGCGAGGCGTCGTCGGCGCCGCCGGCCTTGAGGTGGATCGCCTCCTGGATCGGTCCTTTCGGTTGCTCTCTCTTCGAGGGAGGCCGCCGGGCCGCCGTCTCGGATCGCTCGATGGAGATTGAGTTGCCGCTGCCCCGGATCGTCACGCGGGTCTGCGGTGGATTGTCGGCGAAGGCCGTCCCGGCGCAGGCAGCCGCCAATACCACGAGCGAAGCTCCCCGGACTGCGCAAGCCCTCAACACGACGTGAACTCCGCTCTCATTGATACCACAGCCGCCGCCGCGGGTCGCGGTTTTGAAGGGATCCTTTATCCTAAAGATCTGAGGCAGCACGCTCCTTGCTCTTTTTGATGATGGGCAGGAGGTCACTTCGCCGGCGCACGCCTGAGCCTTGAGTCAGTTCTTCGGCGAGGGCAGGTAGGACGCGGGGATCGGGTTGTCGGGGCGTTCGGCGTCCCAGGCGACCGAGGCGATCCACCACCGCGTGCCGTCGCGCACGAGCTGGATCGAATTGACACCCCTCTCGAAGGGTTTGGCGTCGGGAACGTGACGGGACTCGTAGGTCGAGAAGATCTGACAGACGTTGCCGAAACAGTCGGTATGGCGCGCGACCTCGCGCTCGTAGAATCCCTGCGCTTCACTTTTCTCCGCCTTGCCGGGGGTCTCGTTGCGGTAGCGGTTGGCGAGTCCGTCCACATCCGTGGCCATGATCTCCGGCTGTCCCGGGCGTTTGGGAGGCACGAACATCCCGACGTAGAGGAAGACGCCGCGCATCCGGTCGAAGTCAGGGGCGGCGCCGGGGGCGTGGCTGACGGAGGCGTAGAGCGCGGCGACGATGGAATCTACCGACTGGGCATCCGGAGGCGGGGGCGCTTCGCGGCGCCTCGCCGTCTGACCTGTCGCGAAACCCGCCGACAGGAGAATCACTGCCGTCAAGGCCCGAATCTTCGTCATGGCCGCCTCCCCTAGGCTTTCGGCGCAGGCGGTCGCTGCGCGACCGACGCCGAGAGTTTCCAATACGAGGGCTGAGTCTACGCGCCATGGCCCCTGGCTGTCACCGGAAGAGCGCCTGTATGAAAGAATCCGGAGCAAGGGAAATATGAGAAGGTTCCTTCTTCTCTTTCTCGCCTTCCTCGCCGGCAGGACCTCCTTTGCAGCGGAGCTGAAGGTCTCCATCCGAGAGTGGGAAGTGCCGACGCCCGGTTCCCGGCCTCACGACCCCGAGGTCGCTCCGGACGGAGCCCTCTGGTACACGGGGCAGCTGGCCAACAAGCTCGGGCGGCTCGATCCGCAATCCGGCGCGATCAGGGAATACGCGCTGAAGACTGCCGGGTCCGGACCCCACGGCCTCGCGGCGGATAAAGAGGGAAACATCTGGTTCACGGCGAACTTCAAGGGCTACATCGGCAAGCTCGATCCCTCGACGGGGCAGATCACCGAGTTCCCGATGCCGGACTCGCGCGTCCGCGATCCCCACAGCCTCGCCTTCGACGGAGGCGGGAGGATCTTCTTCACGGCCCAGCAGAGCAACTTCGTCGGCAGGCTCGATCCGAAGAGCGGAAGGGTGACGGTCAAAGAGGTGCCTACGCCGCGCGCGAATCCCTACGGCATCGTCGTCGGGCCGGACGGCGCCGCGTATTTCTGCGAATTCGGTTCGAACAAGATCGGGAGGATCGATCCCGAGACTCTCGACATCCGGGAGTACGCACTGCCGCAGGGCGCCCGCCCCCGCCGGATCGCGAACAATCCGGATCACCTCCTCTACTACGGCGACTTCGCGCGCGGCTTCCTCGGGAGGCTCGATCCGAAGACCGGCAAGGTGGAAGATTGGCCTTCGCCGGGCGGACCGGGCTCGCATCCCTACGGCATCGCTTCGACGAGCGACGGCACCGTCTGGTACAGCGAGTCCGGCGTCCACCCGAACACCCTCGTGGCCTTCGACCCGAAGACGCGGTCCTTCCAGAAGTGGCCGATTCCCTCGGGCGGTGGAGTGGTCCGCAACATGGTCGCGACGCCGGACGGCAGGCTCTATCTCGCCTGCAGCGGCGTCAACAAGATCGCCGTCGCGAAGACGACCCGCTGAAAGCCGGTGACTTCTCGCGGCGATTGATCCGATACCGGCGAAAAAAAGCTCTGCCGGCATCGGCCCCGTTCGATTAGGATTCGCGGAGGCGAGAGCCGCCGTGAAACTGAAGGTCAACGGGGTGGAGCGGGACATCGCGGCGCCGGAGGAGATGCCTCTCCTCTGGGTAATCCGCGACCTGCTCGGGCTAACGGGCACCAAGTACGGATGCGGCATGGCGCAGTGCGGCGCCTGCACCGTGCATCTGGACGGGCGGGCGGTGCGCTCGTGCGTGACGCCGGTCTCCGCCGTCAAGGGTCGCGCGGTGACGACGATCGAGGGGCTCTCGGCTTCCGGGCTGCATCCGGTGCAGCGGGCCTGGATCGAGGAGGACGTTGTCCAGTGCGGCTATTGCCAGCCCGGGCAGATCATGGCCGCGGCGGGATTGCTGGCGGCCCTGCCCAACCCGACCGACGACGACATCGACAGCGCTCTTTCAGCCAACCTCTGCCGCTGCGGGACGTACCAGAGGATCCGTTCCGCCGTCCACCGGGCGGCGAGGCTCGCGAGGAAGGCATGAGCGCCTGGCGCGACAGCCAAACGAGGACTCTCGCACCCGGGTCCGGCGTTGACCGGCGCAGGTTCCTGAAGACTTCGGCCGCTCTCGTCATCGGCTTCACTGTGGCGCCGCGTGCGCGGCTGTCGGCCTTCCAGGGGCCGGCCCCCGCAGCCAAACTCCTGCCCGATCCCAACGCCTTCCTGCGCATCGGCGAAGACGAGACCGTCACCGTGCTTCTGGCTCACTCCGAGATGGGTCAGGGCGTCTGGACGACGCTGCCGATGCTCATCGCCGAAGAGCTCGGCTGCGACTGGTCGAAGATCCGAGTCGAGCACGCGCCGGCCGCGCCGGCGTACGCGCACACGGCCATGGGGATGCAGATGACCGGCGGCTCGACCTCGACCTGGTCGGAGTTCGACCGTTACCGGCAGGTTGGCGCGATGGCGCGGCAAATGCTGATCGAGGCCGCCGCCCTACGGTGGAAAGTCGATCCTTCCTCCTGCCGCGCCGAGAACGGGTCGGTCATCCACGGAGGCGACCGGCTTTCCTTCGGCAAGCTCGCCGCCGCGGCTCAGAAGCTCCCGCCACCCCGAGAGGTCCGGTTGAAGGACTCCGCGCAATGGAAGATCCTGGGCAGGCCGACCAAACGGCTCGACTCTCCCGAGAAGGTGACCGGCCGGGCACAGTTCGGCATGGACGTCCGGCTGCCCGGGATGTTGATCGCGGTCGTGGCCCGCGCTCCCGTCTTCGGAGGAAAGGTCAAGAACCTCAGGCCGGAGAAAACGAAAGCGGTTCCCGGCGTCAAAGCGGTGGTCGAGGTCCCATCGGGAGTCGCGGTCATCGCCGAGAACTTCTGGGCCGCGAAGCTCGGGCGCAACGCTCTCGAGATCGACTGGGAGCCGGGGCCGGGCGGCAAGCTCGACACGAGCCGTATGCGCGAAGAGTTCCGGCGGCTGGCCGAAACGCCGGGCGTCCAAGCGGCCGTCGCGGGCGACGTCGAGGCGGCGGCAAAGGGGGCCGTCAAGACCGTGGAGGCCGAGTTTGAGCTGCCGTACCTTGCGCACGCGACGATGGAGCCGATGAACTGCACGGTCCGCCTCGCCTCCGGCGGCTGCGAGATCTGGACCGGCACCCAGTTCCAGACGATGGACCAGAAGAACGCCGCGCAAATCGCCGGCCTGAAACCCGAAGACGTCAAGATCCACACGATGTTCCTCGGAGGCGGCTTCGGGCGCCGGGCGACGCCGACAAGTGACTTCGTCTCGGAGACCGTCCACGTGGCGAAGGCCGCCGGCGGCACCGCGCCGATCAAGGTCGTTTGGACGCGCGAGGACGACATGCGTGGCGGGTACTACCGGCCGATGTTCCTCCACCGGCTGCGCGTCGGTCTCGCGGGCGACGGCATGCCCGTGACCTGGCGGCAGACGATCGTCGGCCAGTCGATCCTGGCGGGGACGCCTTTCGAGGCGATGATGGTCAAGAACGGCGTGGACGAAACCTCGGTCGAGGGCGCCGCGGACTCGCCTTACGTCAAGGCCACGCCGAACCATCTGGTGGACCTCCATTCGGTAAGGATGGTCATCCCCGTACTCTGGTGGCGGTCGGTCGGACACACGCACACGGCCTTCGTCATGGAGACTTTCGTGGACGAGCTCGCGGCGGCCGCCGGGCAGGGCTCTCTCGAGTACCGGCGCAAGCTGCTGAAGAACAGTCCACGGCACCTGGCGGCCTTGAACCTCGCGGCGGAGAAGGCGGGCTGGGCAGAGCCGCCGCCGGAGGGGCGCTTCCGGGGGCTCGCCGTGCACGAGTCCTTCGGGAGCTACGTTGCCGAGGTTGCCGAGGTGTCGGTTGCGGATGGACGCGTGCGGGTTCACCGCGTCGTCTGCGCCGTGGATTGCGGCATATGCGTGAACCCGGCCGGCGTCGAAGCGCAGCTCCAGGGCGCTGTCGTCTTCGGCCTGACGGCGGCCCTCCACGGCGAGCTGACGTTCAAGGAAGGGCGGGTCGAGCAGTCGAACTTCCACGACTACCCGCTGCTGCGAATGAACGAGATGCCGAAGGTCGAAGTGCACATCGTCGGAAGCTCGGAGAAGTCGGGAGGGATCGGAGAGGTGGGCGTGCCCCCGATCGCCCCGGCGGTCGCCAACGCCGTCTTTGCGGCGACCGGCAAGCGGCTGCGCCGGCTGCCGTTCAGGCTCGCCTGAGGAACATGGGATGAAGAAGGTTCTCGCTTCCGCTTCCCGGCATCGAGCGTTTGCCGGAGCCGCCGCAACCCTCCTTATCTCGGCCGGCGCGGCGCTCATCCCCTCGGCCTCCGGAGGAGTTCCCCGGATCTCGCGCGAGGAAGGCCTCACCGCGTTTGAGACCGTGCGAGCCGTTCTTCAGCATCCCCGTTGCCAGAACTGCCATATTCCGGGGGACGCGCCGCTGCAATTCGACGCGGGTCTCGTCCACGCGGAGGGCGTCGTGCGCGGATCGGGGGGCGTGGGAGCGCCCGGTCTCGCGTGCTCGGCGTGTCACGGCACCGCAAATCTCCCGGCGAGCTACGGAGAACATATGCCGCCCGGCGCTCCCAACTGGCGCCTGCCCTCCCCGGAGCACAAGATGGTCTTCATCCATCTTTCGAGCGGCGCGCTCTGCAAGCGCCTGAAGGATCCGCGCGAGACCCACGGTATGGGCCTCGAGGCCCTGCTGCGCCATGTCTCGAGCGACAGGCTGGTGCTCTGGGGATGGAATCCCGGCGTGGGCCGCAGTCCCGTCTCGATCCCGCACGGGGAATTCGTCGCGAATTTCAAGCGCTGGATCGACGCCGGCGCTCCTTGCCCCGCTCCGTAGCGTTTCGCGGCTGGATTCCTGACTAAGCTCCGGCGGCTATCTTGGGGCGCGCCCGCCGCCCTGGGACCTGACCGTCCGCGAGAGCAGCCAGGACAGGAAGAGCCGCCGCCACGATCCCCGTTGTCGTCATGGATGCCTCCGTCCTGCGGTCATATCTCAGGGGGGAAT
>JAWOLE010000198.1:0-6548 GCA_033853815.1 Thermoanaerobaculia bacterium | reverse complement strand
GCGTGGAAGTCCACGGGATCGGGGCAGGCGGAAAAAGTGCCGCCGAAGTCGTCGGGGTGAAAGATCTGGAGCGCGAGCGACTCCCAGCCGCCTGTCGAGCCTCCCGAGAGGGTGCGCGCCCAGGGCTGCCGGATCGCGCGGAAATGCGTCTCGATGTAGGGGATCAGCTCGGTCAGGATCGCCTGGCCGTACGGGCCGTTGTTGGGGGAATCGACCGCGTAGGAGTCGTCGTAGTAGGGCGTCGGATGTTGGAAGGTGACGTAGAGCATCCGCGGGAAGCGGTCGGAGAGCCACGCCTTCGTGAACTCCTCCCGGGCGCGCGCCCTTGCCTTCTCCCGCTCGCCCGCGCCCGGACGCACCTCCACCTTTTCAGCGAAGCCCCCGGGCGCCTCGGTCGAGAAGTGCCCCTGCTCGTAGTTGACGGGATAGAAGACGCTCGTCTCCTTCTCGTAGTCCCGGGGCAGCAGGACCGTCGCCCCGATCCAGATCGGCTGCCCCCAGAACTTCGAGAGGAGCGGGCTCTGGAACCTGACGTGCTTGACGAAGGCGGTGTCGGAGGGCGTCGGGATGGGCGGGATCTTCCTGTCGAGCGTCAGGCGCACGACCTCTCCGCGACGGGGATCGAGATGCATCCTCCGCACGTCGCTGTAGAGGTTCCCGGGCGAGATCTGGAAGACCTGGCCCTCCCACTGATCGGCGTGGAGCTTGACGACGTGCCCGTCGGCACGGTGGAAGGTCGTGTAGATGTTGAGCATCCCCTGGACGAAGTAATCGCCCGGAGGAAGATCCGCGAGGCGCGCGACCGGGTACCCGAGCGAAGCGCCTCCCACCGCCGCCCACTTGCCCGGCGCCAGATTCTCGACGTCCTCGCCGAAGAAGGGTGTCGAGCGGTACTGCTCGCCGTCCTTGCCGAACTGATAGCGGGGCTCGGGCTTTCCCTCCCGCGCCACGATCACGAAGACGCGCCCGTCCGCCGGCTCGCTCCTCGCGCTCGCCGGAAACGAAACCTCGAATCGCAGCGCGGTCTCCGGCTGCGCCGCGAAAACCGCGCACGCCGGCAAGAGACCGGCCAGCAGGAGCCGGAAACCCCGGCCTAGCGCGCCGATAGCCTCTCTCCCTTTCTCGAGGAGACGAGGACCTGGGCGACCATCAAAAGGATCCCGAGGTCGCGGACGACGACCCAGCGCATGTCGGTCAGGAGCTGTTCGCGGGTCTTGCCCGCGGAATGGACGTCGAAACAGCCGCAGTCCACGGCGTGGCCGCGCGCGAGGTTGAAGCCGATCGCGGCGATGAAAACGAGGAGCATCAGGCCGACGACGGCCGCCGACTCCCGGCGCCAGACTCCGAGGATCAAAGCGAGCCCGGCGAGCAGTTCGACCCACGGCATCACCAGGGCGAGCGCGTTGACCGCGAAGGCGGGCACGACGCGGTAGTTGTAGATCATGTGGGCGAAGGAGGGGGGATCGCCGATCTTCGGCAAAGCGGCCACGGCAAAGATCGCGCCGAGGCCGATCTGGACGCGGATCGTCAGCCAGGGATGGGTGAACCAGCTCACGGCTTCACGCCTTTCGTCACCGGAAGGCCGCGCTTCTGCCACGCCGGGAAGCCGTCCCTGTCCACGAGCAGGTTGTTGAACCCGACCATGTAGAGCTTCTCGGCCAGCATGTGGGAGTCCTCGCAGTCGCCGCCGCTGCAGTAGACGACGATCGGAGCGTTCTGGTCGAGCCCCTCCTCGTAGAAGGCCTTGACCCGGTCGGCGATGTCCGACTCCCAGACCGGGAAGCTCCGCGCTCCGGAGACGTGTCCATCGGCGTACACGGAAGAGCGCCGCGCATCGAGGAAGAGGCGGCCCTGTTTGAAGAGGGTCTCGGCGTCGTCCGTCCCGATCTCGACGAAGGCGCGGTCGGGGTGCGGAGGAAACGCCTTTGCGCCGGCCGGGGTCGCGCCCGGCGGGCTACCGGACGCGGAGGCGGAAGCGGACGGCGCCGGAGAAGCCACCGCAGCGGACGCCGCCGGGGCCGTCGATGCAGGCGGCGGCGGCTCTGCCGCCGGCCCTGATGCGGACTCCGAGACCGGAGAGACGTCGAGGGCGCGAGGATAGGCCCCCACCCACGCCATTTTTCTTTCGCGCGACGCGGTGAAGTTCGAGATGGCGGCGCAGGCGGCCGCCGCGAGGATCAGGAGGAGAGCTCTTCCAAAGATCCGGCTCATCTTGCGCGGACAACGATACAGCCTTCCGCGTATTCCCGCTTTCGGCCGCAGGCGTTCGCTCCGCCGCGTTTCCTTGTCTCGACGCCCATGAGTAATCCGGGCTACGGCACGCGCGCGAGCAGCCGCTCGAGAGCCTGCGCGCGCGCGACTCCGCCGGCGATCACACGTGCGTAGTAGCGGCTCATCGCGCCGGAGACTCCGGGGGCGACGCGCGCCGCGTCGGGCGAGGCGCCGGGCCGGAGAGCCTCGAAGGCGGCGAGGCCTCCCGCGTCGATGAGCGGCCTTACCCACGCCAAGGGTTCGCTTCCCACGTCGGTCACGGCAACGCGCCGGATCGTTCCATCCGGAGCGAACGCGACGCCGAGGCCGACGGGGCCGTGCTGCGAGGGAAGCCACAGGAAGATCACGGTGCCGACGAGCTCGCCACGGGCGTCCCTGCCGACATAGACCTTCGTGTCTTCTTCCGAGGGGACCCAGCCGGTTGCTCTGCGGATCGCGGCGCCGTCGGCGCCGGAGATCATCATTTCCTTCTCGAAGAAGTGGGCCGTTCCGGGAAGGCTCTGGCGCAGAAACTCCCCGCGGGCGATGAGAGACACGTTGGGCGTGATGTGCGCTCGAAGGGGCCAGGCGAGCAGAAAGACGGCGAGAGTCAGGACGATTCTACGCATGGATCTTCTCCTTTGACGGGAACCAGAGCTGCACGACCGCGAGGACGAGAACGACGCAGTAGCACAGCCCCATGGCGAACCCGCCGACCACGGCGAGCGTGGCGAACAGCGTCCCGCGGCCGGGAACGAGGTGCGCTCCCCAGAGGCCGGCAAAATCGAGAAACGGCGCGGCGAACGCCAGGACGACGAGCCCGACGCGCAGGCGCGACGAAAGACGCAGGCCGAAGAGGATGAGAGCCAGAAACGCGGCCGTCAGCGCGTAGATGGGGACGTGGACGTGAGTGTCCTGGACGAGAAGGTCCCGCTCGATGTGGTGGCTCGGCCGATTGAGGCTCGAGGGCTCGACCGGTTTCTCCTCGACCGCGGTGACGTTGCAGCACTCCATCGCCATCGAGTGGGAAGCGGCGGGAGCCACCGTCGAGGCCACGCCGCGGGGCGTGAACGCGGCAAAGTCCTTGACCTGCCAGGCGCCGAAGAAATCGGCGACGCCCAGCAGACAGAGGAAGAGCGTCGCGCCCAGCCGGACTTCAGGAGGACTCTGCGGAAGCCTGCCCATGTCGGACTCCTTGTCGGATCGATGAACTAGAAGATATAGACGATCTGAAGGGTCGCGGAGTGATTGTCCCGGCGCGGTTCGTCCGTCTTCGACGCAAAGACGCGCTCGGTCGAATGATCGAGACGCAGGTCGAGCCGGACGGTGAGCTCGGGAATCCGGAGCGACGTGCGGTCCAGTGTCCGCCAGAGACCGAAGAATCCCCCGCCGACCAGATACTGCGGCGAGAGCGTGAACGAGCGCAGGATCTGGCGCCGGCCCGTGCGGGAGCCTCCGATGTCGTCCAGATAATCCGTGCGCAGGGTCAGTGCCCAGTGGCGGCCGAGGCGATGATGCGTGAAGAACATGTCGCCGAACCAGCTCGCCGTGCCTCCGTCCGCGGCGGAATGCGGTTCGCTCCCGTAGACGAACTCCTCGCCCCACACCCAGGAATCCGTCTGCTGGACGAGGATGGTGGCGACGCCGGTCGTGCGCGGGTCGCCGGTGCGGTTGTCCTTCTCGGCCCCGTGGATGACGCCGAGGCCGAAGTGGGCGATCTCCAGAGGGCTCCAGACGCCGTAGAGGGCGCCCGTCTTCGCGCGGTTGTTGTCGGAGGTCACGTCCCAGCCATTTGCAAGGATCGCGTAGCCCTCGAACGTCGGGGAGAACGTCTCCCGGGCCATCAGTCCCGTGAACTTGACCGGGCGCGCGAACTGGAAGACGAACGAAGGCGTCGCCTGGAAGTTCAGGGGAGCGTCGTCCCGCTCGATCGCCAGAGGTGAATCGAACTTCCCGAAGACGACGGAGAGGCCGCGGCGGGGGTCCGCGGCCCAGGACACTTGCAGGTTGTCGATGTCGGCCTGGAACGAGCTCGTATCGCCGCCGGCCGAAAGCCGGGCGGCTGGCCGGATCCTCGCGGAACCGGACGGTGCCACAAAGGGGCTTGCCTCCTCTTTGCTCACGGTCGCCTGACCGAAAAACGAGAACCGGTCCGACAGCGCGCGAAAGAGCGAGACGGCGAGGACCGAGGCGTCGAAGCTGTTCTCGTCGGTGTTGAAGTTGTAGTCGAAAGTTCCGGCCGCGAAGCCGTTGATCGTCAACCCGAATTTTCCGGCAGCCTCGCCGGCGAGAGAATCAGGATTAATCGGCTTTTCCTGCCCCGCGACATGGGCCGCCAGGCCGGCGAGCAAAAAGCCAATCGGAAGCCGGCGGACAAACCGCCAGACGATTCTCATGGAACCCTCCTCTCGAACTAGCAGGGACGCTCAAGTCCCCCGGGAGCGACGCGCGTCAGGCCCGGGGAGGAGGATCGGGGGGAAGGAGGATGCCGGAGCGGACCGTGGCGGGAGCGACGGTCCTGGCAAACGCGGCCGCCGCGGGCCGCTCGAAGCCGGGCGCGGGGGGAATCGCGAACGCGGTCATGGGAACCGGCCCCGCTTCGTCCGACGAAGATGGGCTTTGCAGCGAGCAGTGCCCGGGAAGCAGGCAGCAAGCTGCCATGCCGCCCCCGGCGCAGCAGTCCATCCCCGTATCACGTGATGCCAGCACGAGCGGTGCGTGGAACGCCGTACAGAGAGAGAACAGGAGGAAAGGCGCCCAAGCTCTCATCGCGCGGTCTCCATCATAGAACGTCCCGACCTTCGAGGTCTCTTGCAAGAGCGCCGTCCCCATTTCGCTCGCGGCGCGGGTTCTCTTAGCCCTCGTATTAGAAACTCTCGGCGCCCGTCGCGCAGCGACCGCCCGCGCCGAAAGACTCAGCGGGAATCGCCCTTGGGGAAGCCGATCTTGTCGGGAGCGGCGTTCAGGCACTTGAGCAGGTGCACGATCAGCTCGTTCTTGACTCCGCCCGCGTGCTTGGGATCGACGAGGTAGCGAACGATCGCCTCGAGCCAGGTGTTGTCGTTGACGCGGAAGATGACCTCCGGCTCCTCCTTGACGGAAAGCTCGTCCACCGGGGTCTTGGCGAGAAGCTCCCGATAGACCTTGACCCGCCGGGCCATCTTCTCGCCTCGGTGGTCCATGACCACTTCCTTCATCGTCTTCGCGACGAACTCGAGGTCGCTCTCGTAGGCGATGTGGAACTTGATCTCGTTCCAGATGTAGGGAAAGAGTGGCCAGGAGTAGTTGTAGACGGTCGAGCTCAAGACCTTCGAGTTCGGGAACTTGATGATGCGGCCGCTTGGATGATCGGTCGAGAGGTACTGGCCGCCGAACTCCCACAGCGTCGTGTCGAGATATCCCACCTCGATGACGTCTCCGGTCGCGTCGTCGATCTTGATGCGGTCTCCGACGCGGTAGGGCACCCGAACCAGGATGAAGATCCAGCCGATGAAGCTCGTCATGGGGGTCTGGACCGCCAGACCCACGATGATCGAGATGACCCCGAGGGAAACGAGGCCCGTGTAGAAGTTCCCGAACAGGATCGACCCCGCGGCGCCCAGGAGAAGAACCGCGGCCACCAGGCGCGCGACGCGAAGCAGGTTGTAGCGCGTGACGGGGTTCTCGATCCTCTTGACGCCGAAGGCTTCGGCGACGCGCTCGGCGAAGAGCAGCGCGACGACGAGGACGGCCGCCAGGGGGACCTTGTGGATGAAGTTGTCCTCCCAGCCCGGAAGCTGGACGAGCCCGGTCGCCGTCAGCGCGTAGAAGACCGCAAGGGCGGCGAGGAGGACTCCGTAGACGGCCAGCCAGGTTCGGTGCCTGGCTTTGGAGACGCGCTTGGGTTCGGCCTCTCCCGGCGTCGCCTGCTGGAGAGCTTTCTTGACGTCCTCGTGCCGGCTGAGCTCCGCCGCGGCACGCTGTGGCTGTGCCATAGTCCTCCCAGGGTCCTGCAATGCAAGGCCCGAGCCGGGAATCGCGCGTCGGAAATCGGAAATAGGAAATCGAAAATCGGAGAGGGCTTCGGTCCGGTTACCTGCTTCCGATTTCCGATTCCTGGCTCTTGGACGTCTGCAGAAAAAGCGCCGCCCACGCCGTCCCTGCGAAACCCAGTGCCGCTGCTACGAAAAAAGTCAGCTGGGGGCGCACCGTCCAGAGCGCGCCTCCGACGGCGGCCGCTCCCGCCACGGCAAAGCCCCGGGTCGCGTAGTAGAGGCCGACCGTGCGGCCGCGGGCGCTCGGGTCGGACAGGTCCACGA
>JAWOLE010000197.1:0-3373 GCA_033853815.1 Thermoanaerobaculia bacterium | reverse complement strand
TGCTGGGCGGTTTCGCGGGACAGATCTCGATCGGCTATTCCGCCTTCATCGGCATCGGCGCCTACACGACGGGGCTGCTGGCGCTCCAGGGCGTCAACCCCTACCTCACCCTGCCGCTCGGGGCCCTGCTCGCCGCTGCCTTTTCGTACGTCGTCGGCCTCCCGACGTTCCGGCTGCGCGGCCCCTATTTCACGATCGCCACCATCGGAGTCTCCGAGGCCGTGCGCGTGTTCGCGGCGGGCGTCTCCTTTACGGGCGGTTCTTCAGGCCTGCGGATGCCGCCCGAATCCTTCGACTTCACCCGCAACTACGCCTCGATGATGATCCTGGCGGTCGCCGTCGTGGCGCTGTCGGCCTGGATCCAGACGAGCCCGCTGGGGCGGGCGCTCGCGGCCATAAAGCAGGACATCGACGCCGCCGAAGCCCTCGGCGTCCACTCGGCCCGGTACAAGCTGCTCATCCACGCCCTGTCGGCGGCGATCGTCGCGGTCGCGGGGGGCCTCTTCACGATCAACTTCCAGTACATCTCGCCCGGCTCGGTCTTCGATTTCCGCCTGTCGTTGTCGATCGTCCTGATGCCGATCGTGGGGGGCCTCGGGACGGTCGGAGGGCCGGTCCTCGGCGCTCTCATCTTCGGCTATCTGCAGATCAAACTGCTCTCGAGCCCCTCGCTGCGCGACTCGTATCTTTTTCTCTACGGCGCGATGCTGATAGCGGTCATGCTCTTCGAACCCAAGGGGCTGCTCGGCCTGGCCCGCCGCCTGCGGCGGGCGGCCTCGCGCTCCGTCTCGAGGCCGGTGCCCGATGCCGGCTGAGAACGGGGCGTCGTCCACCGCGATTCTGGAGGTCCGCGGGCTCCGGAAGCGCTACGAGGGGCTCCTCGCGCTCGCCGGCGTCGATTTCGACGTTGCGCGCGGCGAGATCTTCGGCGTCATCGGCCCCAACGGCGCCGGCAAGACGACCCTCTTTTCCTGTCTCGTGGGCGCCGTCGCCCCCACCTCCGGCACGATCCGTTTCCGGGGAGAGAGGATCGATCGCCTCCCGAACTACGCGGTCGTCGCGCTCGGCCTGGTCCGGACTCATCAGATCGTCCGCCCGTTCCGTGAGATGACCGTCCAGGAAAACGTCTCGATCGGCGCCCACTTCGGCGCTGGCGGACGGCGCCGGTCGGATGCGGGAACACGAGTCGCCGAGATCCTCGAGAAGACGGGCCTTGCCCGCAGGGCGAGGGCTCTCGCGGGGACGCTGACCATCGGAGAGCTGAAGCGGCTGGAAATCGCGCGGGCGCTCGCGACGGAGCCCGAAGTCCTGTGCCTGGACGAGGTGATGGGAGGCCTGAACCCGTCGGAGATCGTGGAAGCGATGAAGTTGATCCGTTCGATCCGGGATTCCGGCGTGACCGTGCTCATGATCGAGCACCACGTCCATGCCGTCGTCGGCGTCTCCGACCGCATCCTGGTCCTGAACTTCGGCCAGAAGATCGCCGAGGGCCGGCCTTCCGACGTCATCCGCGATCCCGAGGTGATCAAGGCGTATCTCGGGCACGAGGCGGCCGAAGAAGAAATTGAGAATTGAGAATTAAGAATTGTGAATAAGCCGAACGATAACCTTTCCACGCATTCTCAAGTCGCAATTCTTAATTCTGAATTGCATTCGAATTCTCAATTGCTCTCGGTGCAGAACCTCGACGTCTTCTACGGAGACGTGCAGGCGGCCTGGGACGTCTCCTTCGACGTCGCGCAAGGCGAGGTCGTCACGCTGATCGGCGCAAACGGTGCCGGCAAGACGACGATCCTGAAGACGCTCTGCGGGCTGCTCGCGCCCCGCCGCGGCCAGATCCTCTTCGAAGGCCGGGACATCGGCGGCCGGCCGCCGTACGAGCTCGCCGGGCGCGGCCTGGTCCTGATCCCCGAGTCTCGTCAGCTCTGGCCCGGAATGACGGTGCGCGAGAACCTGGACATGGGGGCGTATTCCCGCGCCGCAAGAAGAGAGAGAAGGCGGACCCTGGAGGTGGTCTTCGCGATGTTCCCGCAGCTCGAGAAGAGGTCGGGGCAGAAAGCCGGCACCCTTTCGGGGGGAGAGCAGCAGATGTGCGCCATCGGGCGGGGCCTCATGGCACGCCCCCGCCTCCTGCTCTTAGACGAGCCGACCCTGGGACTGGCCCCGCTGCTCGTGAGCGAGGTCTTCGACGCCTTGAGACGGATCCGGGAGCAGGGCGTCACGATCCTCCTGGTCGAGCAGAACGTGCTCCACGCCCTGAAGCTCGCCGACCGCGTCTGCGTCCTGGAGACGGGCCGCGTGACGCTCGCCGGACCCTGCCACGAGCTTTCCCGGGACCCGCGCCTGGCGGAGAAGTTCCTGGGCGCCGCTTCGGTATGAGCCGGTCCCACGCCGAACGCCTGTTTTCCGCACTCGAGACGGGCGCGGACAAGCCGGCCGTCGTCTTCGCGGGGAGAACCTGGAGCTTCCGGGACCTGGACCGTCTCTCCGCCCGCTACGCGCGCGGGCTTTCGGCTGCCGGGATCGAGGCGGGAGACCCCGTCGCGGTCCTCGCCGAGACCTCGCCGGAGGTGATCGTCGCGCTGCTCGGCCACTACCGTCTGGGCGCGGTCCACGTGCCGATCAACACGCGCTATCGCGGCCCGGAGGTCTCCCACATCCTCACGGACTCGGGCGCGAAGGCGGTGCTCGTGGAAGGGCGCTCGCCGGCGGCTCGCGTCCTCGAGGAGCTCAACCCGCCGCCGGCGCTTCGGTTCCGGATCTGGACGGGCGAAGCGGATCCGGCGGCGCGCCCGGGAGACCTGGCGTTCGAGCGGCTCGTCGAAAGCAAGGGAAACGCGGGAAGACCGGCAGGGCTAGCAGCTCCGGCCGACGAGGACCCGGCCGTCCTCCTCTACACCTCGGGGACTACGGGGAAGAGCAAGGGCGTCGAGCTCTCCTTCCGCGCGCTCGTCGCCAACACCGAGGCGGTCACGCGCCTCTGGCGCTTCTCTCCTGAGGATCGCATGGCGCTCGCCCTCCCACTCTTCCACGTGCACGGGCTGGGACTGGGAGTCCACGGCGCGCTCTTAAACGGGATGACCATCCTCCTTTTCGCGCGCTTCGAGGCGGAGCGGGTCGTGGAGGCCTTCGCACAGGGCGGAGCGACGCTCTTTCAGGGAGTGCCGACAATGTACGTCCGGCTCCTGGAGTTGCTCGACCGCGCTCCGGAAGCCGCCCCGGCTCTGGCGCGGGCGCGCCTCTTCACTTCCGGCAGCGCGGCCCTCCCGGCCGACGACTTCCGCCGCTTCGAGGAGTTCACCGGGCACCGGATTCTCGAGCGCTACGGCATGAGCGAGACGCTCTTCACGCTTTCGAACCCCTACGAGGACCG
>JAWOLE010000196.1:0-12190 GCA_033853815.1 Thermoanaerobaculia bacterium | reverse complement strand
CCCCGGCCCGGCCGCGCTTCAGCGCTTGTCGACGCGGGCGAGGGCGAGACTCTTGGAAACCGTCGTCAGCGCATAGCGGTGGTCGGCCTCCTGCCGCCGCAGCTCCACCTCTTCGCGCACGACCGAGAGGAGCTGGTGCACGTCCCCCTGCATCTTCTCGATCTTCTCCTTCATGTGCAGGATGACTTCCACCCCGGCGAGGTTGACTCCGAGATCTCGGGTCAGCGTCAGGATGATCTCCAGCCTTTCGATCGTGTCGGCGTCGTAGAGGCGGGTGTTTCCCTCGGTGCGTACGGGGCGCAGGAGGCCCTCGCGCTCGTAGAGGCGCAGCGTCTGGGGATGGATCCCGAAGCGCTCGGAGATCGCGCCGATGCGGAAGACGCCGGGACGCCGCTTGCTGGTCACCGCGCCCTCGCCGGAGGAGAACCCGCGGCGGCGGACCGCCCGCGGTCCTTGGGGGCCGCGATCCTCAGGATCCCTGCGCGCAGCGTCGCCTTGATCCGCGAGGGATCGATCGAGCCGGGGATCACGAACTCCCGAGAGAAGTTCCCGTAGATCCGCTCCATGCGGACGAAATGGCGGGGTTGGACGTCCGGATCCGTCCGGCGGTGGCCCGACACGCGCAGCCTCCCGTCGAGGGCCTCGAGGCGGACATCGTCCAGACGCACGCCGGGCAACTCGACCTGCAGGATGATCTCCTCGGGCGTCTCGTAGACGTCGGCGGCCGGCGACCAGAACGCGGTTTCCACGCCTTCGTCGGGGAACTCGGTGCGGTGGATCGTGTCCTCGAAGAGGCGATTCATTTTCTCCTGGATCGCCACGAGGTCCTGAAGCGAATTCCACTGAAAGGCGCTCATATCAACGTAGTGTAGGCCGTAAACCGTAAGCCGTAAAACCGTAAGCCGTAAACCGTAGGCCGCAGCCGGGAGCGGGGCGTTTCCCCCGGCTCACGGCTGACGGCTCAACGGCTGACGATCATTTCTTCTCCGTATCCACGTACTCCGTGTCGATGACCTCGTCTTCCTTGCCGGACGGCTGGCCGGCTCCGGCTCCCGGGGAAGCCCCTGCCCCCGGTGCCTGCTGCGATGCCGCGCCGCGGTACATGGCCTCCGCGAGCTTGTGCGAGGCCTGCTGGAGACGCTCGGCCGCCCGGTTCATGTTGTCCGTCCCGCCGGCCTCCAGCACCTTCCTGGCGTCGGCCAGGGCCGATTCGAAGTTGGAGATCTCGCCCGGATCGAGCTTGCCCTTGTTCTCGGCGAAGGATTTCTCCGTCGAGTAGATCAGGCTGTCGAGCCGGTTCTTGGACTCGATCTCCTCCCGGCGCTTCTTGTCCTCGTCCGAGTGCGCCTGCGCGTCCTTGACCATCCGGTCGATCTCGTCCTTGTTCAGGCCCGAGGACGCCGTGATCGTGATCTTCTGCTCCTTGCCGGTGCCCAGGTCCTTGGCCGAGACGTTCAGGATGCCGTTGGCGTCGATGTCGAACGCGACCTCGATCTGTGGCACGCCGCGGGGAGCCGGAGGAATCCCGACGAGGTGGAAGACCCCGATCGGCTTGTTGTCGCGGGCCATCTCGCGCTCGCCCTGGAGGACGCGAATCTCGACGGAGGTCTGGTTGTCCGAAGCCGTCGAGAAAGTCTCGCTCTTCTTGGTCGGGATCGTCGTGTTGCGCTCGATCAGGCGGGTCGTGACGCCTCCCAGGGTCTCGATGCCGAGAGACAGCGGAGTGACATCCAGGAGCAGCAGGTCCTTGACGTCGCCGGCGAGCACGCCGCCCTGGATCGCGGCGCCGACCGCCACGACCTCGTCGGGGTTGACGCCCTGGTGGGGCTCCTTGCCGAACAGCTCCTTGACGAGCTGCTGGATCCGCGGCATGCGGGTCTGGCCGCCGACCAGCACCACTTCGTCGATGTCCTTGGCCTCGAGTCCGGCGTCCTTCAAGGCCTGTTTGCACGGGGCGATCGAGCGATTGATGATGTCTTCGACCAGCTGCTCGAGCTTGGAGCGCGTCAGCCTCAACTGCAGATGCTTCGGCCCCGAGGCGTCGGCCGTGATGAAGGGCAGGTTGACGTCGGTCTCGACGACGTTCGAAAGCTCGATCTTCGCCTTCTCCGCCGCCTCCTTCAGCCTCTGCATGGCCATGGCGTCCTTGGAGAGATCGACTCCCTGGTCTTTCTTGAACTCCGCCAGGATCCAGTCGATGATGCGCTGGTCGATGTTGTCGCCGCCCAGGTGCGTGTCGCCGTTGGTGGACTTGACCTCGACGACTCCTTCGCCCACTTCCAGGATCGAGATGTCGAAAGTGCCGCCGCCGAAGTCGTAGACGGCGATCGTCTCGTCCTTCTTCTTGTCCAGGCCGTACGCCAGGGCCGCCGCGGTCGGCTCGTTGACGAGGCGCTCGACGGTCAGGCCGGCGATCTGCCCGGCGTCTTTGGTCGCCTGCCGCTGGGAGTCGTTGAAATAGGCCGGCACCGTGATGACGGCGCGCGTGACCTTCTCGCCGAGATAGGCTTCGGCCGCTTCCTTCAGCTTGCCGAGGATCATGGCGGAGATCTCGGGAGGCGAGTACTCCTTGCCTCCGGCGGAGACGCGCGCGTCGCCGTTGGACGCCTGCACGACCGTGAAGGGCACCATCTTCATCTCCTCGGTGACCTCCGAGTACTTGCGTCCCATGAAGCGCTTGATCGAAAAGACGGTGTTCGACGGATTCGTGATGGCCTGGCGCTTGGCCACCTGGCCTACCAGCCGCTCCCCTGTCTTGGAGAACGCGACGACGGAAGGCGTCGTCCGGTTCCCTTCGGCGTTGGGGATGACGACCGGATCGCCCCCTTCCATGACAGCCACGCAGGAGTTGGTGGTACCGAGGTCGATGCCGATGATCTTGCTCATGATTTCCCTTTACTGCTTCTATTTCCCGGGTTCCAAACCCACCCCCGGGAAGCAGCATAGTAAAACCTTAGTCTCGCGTTGTCAAGTGTTATCTGTCGTGACCTGAGCGACTCTAACTAAGATTCTACTGGATCACCTGGACGCCGGGCTGCCTTGTCGGTTGCTGGACCCGGCGAGCCGGCCGCGACTCGGAAACGGGCGCGAGCGCTCGCTCGAAGGAAAGGTCGAAGTCTATGCCTCCCCTCGCGTTGCGGCCGTAGAGGCTGAACTTTCCGTCCTCGGACCGCAGGATGTAGCGATACTGCCTCCCGTAGGGATCGACCGCGTCCTCCCGGCTCAGAACTCGCGCCGACAGCAGGTCGTCGAGGCTCCTCGGATACTGGCCCGAGACGTCGTAGTAGACCCTCGTGGCGCGTTCGACGGAGGCCAGCCGCGCCAGGGAAACCGATTTCAAGACGTCGGCAACCTCCCACCTCTCCCCTCTCGGGCGAAAAAAGAGATTCAAAGGATTCGCGGGAACCCGCCGCACGGCCAGCATTCCGACCAGAACGACCAGAATCCACAGCGCGACTGCCCCCGGGGAGATCCACGCGGCCTTCGCGGCCGGCGTCGGGCCAGCCTCCGGCGCCAGCCTGCCCTCCGCGATCAGGTTGCGATCGAGCAGGTCCGCGAGACCGCGGTAGACGTCGAGATCCGAAAGGAAGGCGCGCTCCAGGATCTCGGCCACGCGCCGCCTGCCGTCGATCCATTTCCAGGTCTCCGCTTCCCGGCGAGAGACCTGCAGCGCGGACTCGGCCCCCTTCTCGGGTGTGGACACCAGCCGCAGGTTCTCGACTCCCGCCACGCGGCGATACACCATGTCCCGGGAAGGCACACTCCTGCCGAGCCGCGGCCATTCCTCGAGAAACTGGAGGGCCTCCGCCAGTATGGCGTCTGTCGAAACTGGCGAGACGTGCGGCGCGTCGTAGTCGATGACGGCTTGCGGAGTGAATCGGAAGCGCCCCTCCGTCCATTGGAACGCCGCGAGGACGATCCGGGTGATCTGGAGGCGCAGGGCTTCTCCCAGGTCTTCGGGAGATACCAGGCGCTCCCGTACGAGCAGCGCTCCCAGGCGAGCCTGCGTCTGCTTCTGGGTCTCGAGCGCCCGCACCAGCATTTCGGGGGCGAGCTTCCCCGCGCGCACGAGGAGATTTCCGACACGGTCTTCCAGGCCTCGCGCCGCCGAGTCGGCGGAAACGATCTGGCCGCCGAAGAACGAGATGACGATGCGGTCTTCCTTGCCCTCGATTGTCAGGGTGCCCGTCTTCTTCTGCGGGCCGAGCACCCGGAAGAGGTCGGTCACCGAGAAATCGCGCAGCGTTCCCTCAAGTCCCATGCGACTCCCGGAAGGCCGCCCAGAGCGACGTGATCCAGACAGCCGCGGCTCCCGCCAGGGCCGCGACGGTAAACCCGGACGCCGCGGTCGCCGGCGTCAGCGGCCGCAGGGAGAAGAGACGGCCGTCGATGGCCGCAGCGGCGAGGAGAAAGAAGAAGAGAAGCAGGGTGGCGAAGCCGGACGCGGGCTTGCGCGAGAAGTAGCGGTGGGCACCTGGAAGGAAAAGCGAGACGAGGCGGCAGAGGCGGTCCCTCTGCCGGGTCTGTCGCCGCGCCTCCTCCGCCCGCTGGATCTGGACGTCGATCCCCCGGGACCGCCTGCGCAGCTCGGCGCATCGGGCACAGGATCCCGGTGGATCGCCGTAGCGGCGGCAGTACTTGCAGTAAGGCCTGGCGCACCCCAGACACTCGACGGCCATCCCGCGCCAGGTCCGCAGCAGCGTCAAGGCGAACGCGAGAGCGAGCGCCGCCCACGGCCCGATCGCAAAGGGGGACGTCAGCGCCGCCAGGACGCGCGAGGCCGGGGCGTAGCCGGGCAGGCGCTCTCCCCTCGGCTGGGAGCTCCATTCCTCGACCCTTCGCCGGGCTCGGGAGAGCGGATATCCGGCCGGGACAACGCGCGCGAACGTCGGGTGTCCGGTCCAGTAAGCCACGTCGCGCGCGGAGACCTGGCGGGCCCTCTCGAGCGCCTGGGTCTGGCCGTTGAAGTCGTAGAGCTCCGCGCGCGCGAGCGCCAGGTTGTAGTAGGCCTCCGCCCCTTCCGGCGCCTTCTCGGCCGCGGCCTCGTAGTCGCGGACTGCCTGAGCGAAGTCCCCCTCCTGGAAACGGACGTTGCCCCGGTTCAAGAGAGGCCGGTAGTCGTCGGGCGCGGCCCGGACGGCGCGGTCGTAGGCGGCCAGGGCGTGGTTCAGATCCGCGGAGCGCTCGGCGTAGATGCCCAGGAGCAGCCAGACGTCCTCGTCTTCGCCGAACACGGCGGAGGCCTGCCGCAGTCCGTCCTCGGCGCTCACGTCTTCCCGGCGCTCTTTCAAGTCCACGGCAGCGACGTAGAGCGGCGACCGCTCCAGGATGTTCTCGCGCGAGACGGCGGCGGCAAGCGCCGGCACCAGGCCGAGCACCACGAGCGCCAGCGCCAGGACGGCCCTCTCCCGCTTCTCGCAGGATGGATAGACGAGGACCCCCCAGAAGAGAACCAGCCAGACCGGGCCCAGGCCGAAGGCCAGGGGAAGAACGAGAAGGAGAATCGCGAGAGGCACGGCGGCTCCCCTCCCGAAGAAGTGCCGGGCGATCTCCCCGACGTCGTGGGCGGGGAACCGGCCGTGGCGGGCGAGCAGGACGAGGATCGAGGCGAGCGTCGCGGCCGCCAGCGCCGCGGCGAGCCAGAAGGCGATCGCGGAAAGCGCCGCGAGCCGGGATTCCCCCGTGGCCCAGAGGGACCGGATCGCGCCCGGCAGAGCCGCTGCGGCCTTCTCGAAGGACCGCTGGCGCAGAAGGAAACGGATCCTCGCCAGCTGGGCATCGCAGTTGGCGGAATCGAGCAGGACCGCGGCATCGTAGGCCCGAAGAGCACGCTCGACCCGGCCCTGGGCTTCGGCCTCGCGTCCCAAATACGCCGCCGTGCGCGCGAAGTCGGAAAGGTAACGAATCCCGACCGCCTGGGCTGTCCTCTGGAGCTCGGCGAGCGCGGCAGCGGCTCCTTGCGCGTCATCCTCCAGGTGGGCGTTCAAGAACTCGAACCAGTGTGAGCGGTAGAAGCCGCGTGTCACCGGCGGAGGCAGCGGCGACACCCTCTCCTGCGCCCGGGCCAGCGCCGGCAAGAGGATGGTCGAGGCGAGAAGAAACAGGATCGGAAATCGGAAATCGGAAATCGGAAATCGTCGGGGGCGCATCAAGAACTCTCGGATCGCCTCATGGCTCCGAGTCGTCCGATTCCCGATTCCCGTTTCCCGTTTCCCGGCCCCGGTTCACTTGGGGGGCCGGCTCATCTCGACGAAAGCCAACCGCAGCTCGTACAGGACCTTGGAGAGGAAATCCGACTCTTCGAAAGAAATGTTTCCGCGAGTCTTCTGCTCGAGCACCGCCAGCCAGTCGATCATCTGGCGGGCGACGCCGAGGTCCCGGCGCCGGCTTCCCGCGGCGTCCTGCAGGAGCCCGAGCGCCGAGTAGGCGGTCGTCGCGAGCGAACGGACGAGAGAAGCAAAGTCGCTCCTCGGCTCCTCCGGCTGCGGAGGAAGCGTCTCCTCCGCCTCCTCGCGGGGCGGGGGGCCCCCGGCCGGCGGCCGCGGCGGCGGCGCCGGCGCGGGCTCCGGCGGCACCTCTTCCGCCTGGAACTCGGGGCGCAGTTCTCCCTCGGGCGTGAACATCCGCCGGTCCACGATCCGGATAGGTTTCTCGTCCCCCTCCGCCACGGGAAAATCTTAACTCGGATCAAGGCTCTGGCTTAGAAACTCTCGGCCGCCGTTCGCGAAGCGAATGCCTGCGGCAAGGCCCGGGCTTAGGAACTCTCGGCCGCCATTCGCGAAGCGAATGCCTGCGGCAAGGCTCGGGTTTAGAAACTCTCGGCCGCCGTTCGCGAAGCGAATGCCTGCGGCCGAAAGTTATGATTCCCGCATGTCTTCAGCGGGAGCGCTCGAGGAGCTGGCTCTCCTCGTTCGGAGGCTTCGGCGAGAATGCCCCTGGGATCGGGAGCAGACACCCGAGACGATCCAGACCTATCTCCTCGAGGAGTGTTACGAGACGCTCGAGGCGCTCGACTCGGGGGATCCGGCGGCGCTGAAGGACGAGCTCGGCGACTTGCTGTTCCAGGTCTTCTTCCTGGCGACTCTGGCCGCGGAACGAGGATGGTTCGACGTGGATGCCGTCGCGCGCTCGGTCGCGGCGAAGATGATCGATCGGCACCCGCATGTCTTCGGCGACAAGAAGGCCACGAGCGCCCGGGAAGTCAAGAAGGGGTGGGAGACGCGAAAGCGCGAGGAAGCCGGCGCCGGCGCGGACCCCCTGCGCAGCATTCCTTCCTCTCTTCCGGCCGTCGCCGCCGCCTACCGCATGACCTCCCGCGCCGCGGATCTCGGTTTCGACTGGGAGCGCGACGCGGACGTCGCGAAGAAGATCGAGGAGGAGATCGAGGAGTGGCGCGCCTCGTTCGAGCGGGGCGACGCGGACGCCGAGGCGAAGGAGATCGGAGATCTGCTCCTGTCGGTAGTCAATCTCGCCCGGCGCCGCTCAATCGATCCGGAAGCCGCGCTGCGGCGGACGAACGCGCGATTTCGCAAGAGGTTCGCTGGCGTCGCCAGCCGCGCGGCGGCCTCTGGACGGGCGATCAACGAGATCCCGCTGGATGAGCTCGATCGGTTTTGGGAGGAAGCGAAGAGAGAAGAGTAGGCGTCAGGGTGAAGGTTTCAGGTCAAATGCAGGTGTCAGGTGCCAGGTGTCAGGTGTCAGGGACGAGGGCGTCGTCACCGGCTTTCTTAACCTGACACCCGACACCTGAAACCTGGCACGTGCATTTCCCCTGACACCTTTTCCCTGAAACCTATTTGGCGAGGTCCCCCACCGGAACCAACTTCACTCCCCTCTCTCCCAGCCTCGGGAGTTCCCGCTCCAGGACCGCCAGGGTCGCCGCGTAGGGGTGGCCCAGGCCCACCGCCGAACCTTCGGAACGGGCGTGCGCAAGCAATTCGTCGAGGCAGCGTCGAACGGCTTCCTCCGTCGCCACGTCGTCGAGGAAGACCCGGCGCGAGACAGCGGGCACGTGCTCCTCCCGGGCGGCTTCGCGCGCGACCGTCAGGCCGGTCGTGCGGCTGTCCAGGAAGAAGAGCCTGCGGCGCGCCAGCACCCGCGCGACGGCGCGCATGACGCGCGCGTCGGCCGTCGCCGCGGAACCCATGTGGTTGCTGACGCCGGCGACTCCCGGGACCGTTTCGAGGTCCCCTTCGACGGTTCGAGCGATCTCCTCCTCGCTCTGAGAGAGAAGCACGACACCGGGCCCCGGCCGCATCTGGGGATAGCGCCGGGGCTCCATCGGCAGGTGAAGCAGCACCTGCTTGCCGGACTCTTCCAGCTCGCGGGCGGTCCGCTCGCTGCCCGGCAGAGAGGGAAGGACGGCCCCGCAAACTGGATACGGCCATCCCGCGATACGCGAGGCCGCGACCATGTCGTTGCCCAGATCGTCGATGACGATCGAGACGCGGGGAGCGCCCGGCTCGGCGGCCGGAACGGTTGCGCGGGGGGACGGGAGGAGGCTGGGACGGGGGGAGGCGGCGACGGGCGGACGGGGAGAAGGCAGAAGGCGCGGGGCGGGCGCTCGTTCGACCGGCGCGGGACGGGTCTTGATGTAGAGGGCGATGCCGAGGACGATGGAAAGGAGGAGGAAGAAGAGGGTCGCCCGCGAAATCCGGGGGCGCGACCTCTTCAAGCGGCGCGGTGCGCCGGGGTCGCTCCCCGCACCACTTCCAGGCCGCGCTCGAGGATCGTGTCTTTGGCTCCCGGCTCGCCCGGAAATACCACCACACGCTCATCCGGCGATAGGCCCTTGCCCCCCAGGGTAGTCCCCGACGGTGAGACGTAGCGCCCGACCGTCATGTAGAGAGTCCCGCCCGACTGGGTGGGCACCAGGCGCTGGACGATGGCCATTCCGACTGTTGTCTCGCCGACCGTGACGGCGCCCGCCCGGTCGTGGAGCGCGGCCGCGAAGACCTCCGAGGCCCCGCCGGTTGCGTCATCGGTCAGGACGACGGTGCGTCCCCTCCAGAGACGCTCTCCGGCGGTCTCGATTGGGGGAAGCGACACCTTTCGCGCGACGACGCGCGCCACCAGGCCCTTGCCCGTGAACAGCGCGACCGAGGGCGCGACCTGCGGAATCTCTCCTCCGATCGCTCCACGCACGTCGAGCACCATACGCGTGACGCCGCGGCGCTCAGCTTCCTCAATCGCCTGGCGGAGGCCTTCGGCCGTCGTCGCGTTCAGGGACGGCATGCGCACGATCGCGACGTCGCGCTCCCAGCGCGTCGAGAGCGCGGGAGCGGAAAACCGGGCGCGCGGAATCGAGAGCAAGACCCGCTTCTCATCCCCCCCACGGAAGAGGATCACGTCGACGTGGGTGCCTTCGGGACCCTCCAGGGCCGACTCGATCTTCCAGATCGACGAGTTTCGCACCGGTTTTCCGTCCACGGTGTCGATCAGATCACCGGCCTCGATTCCCGCCTTCTCGGCCGGAGACCCCGGCAAGGGAGCGACCACGTAGGGAAAGCCCCCGCGCCGAGCCAGGACGATACCCGGACCGACGGCCCCCGCGGATTCCACGGTGCGATAGGCGGCGCGATCCGATGCGGGAACGTAATAGGAGAAGGGGTCGAGGGCGTCGGACATCCCGTCGTAAGCCCCCTCGATCAGCTTCTTCGGGTCCGTCGGCTCGACGTAGTTCTGCCGCGTCAGCGTGAAGACGTCCGAGAAGATCGAGAGCGCCCGGGTCGCCGGGTCCTTGCCGGACCCGCTCGGACTCGAGACGGCTCGCAGAGAGACGAGCGCCGCCACGGAGCCGACGACGAAGAGCAGGCGAGCCCGGTTTGACCTCATGAGGTTCATGGTAACAGAAGGGGCTTGGCGGTTCTTCCGGGGAAAAGGTGTCAGGGAACAGGTTTCAGGGTAAACGCAGGTTTCAGGTGTCGGGTGTCAGGTGTCAGGTTGAGTCCAAGCTACCGTCCCTGAAACCTGACACTTGGAACCCGACACCTGCATTTCACCTGACACCTGAAACCTGACACCTGTACCCTCAGCGGAGCCAGGCTACGGGATCGTTCGCCTTCTGGTGGTCGCGGACCTCGAAGTACAGGCCGGGCTCGTCGCGCCCCGGGCCCCACCCGGCCGTTCCGATTGTGCTACCCGCGGGAACGTAAGCGCCGGCCTGGACCCCGACGGACTGGAGCCAAGCGTAGAGAGTGAAGACCCCGTCGCCGTGATCGAGAATGACGAGGTTTCCGTAATCTGCCAGCCACTGCGCGTAGACGGCCCGGCCGCTGTACACCGCCCGCACCGGCGTCCCGGCGGGCATCGACAGCGCGATGCCGTTGGAGAAGGTCCAGACATTGAAGCGGGGATGCCGGTGCCGCCCGAACGTCTCGATGAGGGTCCCCCGGGCCGGCCAGTCGAGGACCCCCTTCCAGGGGCGGATTCCGCCGGAGGGATCGGGGGCCTGGCCGGTCGAAGCCTGCGCCAGCCTCTGAAGGAGGCGCTCGAGCCGTTCCGCCTTGTCCGAAAGCGCCAGGACCTCGTCGCGCCGCGACATCGAGGCGCTCTTCTCGCGCGCGAGGAGAGACTCCCGTTCTTGCCTGAGCGAGGCCATCCGCGAGACCTCGCGCTCGCCCTGCGTGTAGAGCCGGTCGAGCTCGGCTTTCAACGCCTGCTCCCTGACGAGGTCCGCCTGCTTTCGCGCCTCGACCTCCCGGTACCGCGCGAGAAGCCTTCCGTCGCGCCGGGCCAGCGCGTCCAGCCGCTCGACGCCCTGCAGGAACTCGCTCACGTCATTGGACTCGAGAAGCACACGGAAATAGCCGAACCGTCCAAAGCGGTGAAGCACCCGCGCCCGCGCCAGCAGGGAGCGCGTCAGGGCCCTGGACGCGTCCGCGGAGGCCGCGCGCTCGGCAGCGGTGGCCGCCAGTTGCCGCGACAGGTCCTCGCGGGTGGCCGCCACCAGCTCCGCCTCCCTCTGGGCGATCTCGAGCTTCAGGTCCAGGCGCCGGACTTCCTCCGACAATGTCGCCACCTTCTTTTCGCTCTCCGCGAGCCTGGTCTGGAGCGCTGAGATCCGCGAACGCATTTTCGCCAGATCCGCTTGCCGCTGCTGGTCCGCCGAGGGCGTTTGAGCGAGGAGGTTGGCGCAGAGGAGTAATCCAGTGACCATCAGCAAATTGAGAGTTGAGAATTGAGAATTCAGAATGCGCTGAAACATGTCCTTCCTGCTCAATTCACAACTCTCAATTCTCAATTCACAATTTTCCTACCAGAGGGATTTGCCGGCGGCGTCGGGCGGCGCGGGAGCGCCGATCAACGCCCTCACCGACGCCGTGGCGTCGGCGATCGTCGGAGTCGGCCCGGCCCGAAAGGGTCGCGAAGCGAAGAAGATTCCCTTGACGAACTCCGGGTCGAGCGAGCAGTGGTCCCCGCTCCACACCTCCCGATTGTCCTCGAAGACGGTGTCGGTGGGAACGCCGAGCGAGGCCTGCCAGGAGACCCGGTAGGCGGGGCGGTTGGTGACGATCAGGTCGGGGATCAGACGCGGGTCGAAGCGGCGGTAGATCTGCTCCCGTTTGAAGACGCGGGAGACCGCGCGCTCGCCGTTCTTCGGGTCGGTGAGCGCGGTCAACCGCCGGACCAGCTCGTCGCGGAGGGCCTCGTACTGGGCTCCCGGCTCGACGATGCCGTTCTTCTCGCGTCCCTTCAGGTTCACGTAGACGTCTCCAAGACCCATGGCGTAGGCTCGCGAGCGGCTCCAATCGACGGCCTCCCAGAACTGGCCCCGGGAGAAGAGCGCCTCCAGGTTCTTTCGCCGCGCGCCTCCGGAGAGCACGAGGTATCCGTTCTCGACGAGCCAGGAGTCGTAGTTGACCGACCGGCGCCAGGTCGCGAATCCGTGGTCGGAGAGAACGATCAAGACGTCCTCGGGAGCGAGCACGCGCATCGTCTCGCCCACGATCGTGTCCATCGTCTGGTAGGACCTCTCCACGACGTCTCCGTAGCGCGCCGCCAGCTTCGCGTCGTAGGCGGGGTGCAACGGATCGCGGAACCTCCAGAAGACGTGGGCGACGCGGTCGGGGAACTCGAAGTAGTGAACGAGGAGCCGCCGCCGCTCGCGAAGGAGCGCCGCGAGCATCCGCCGCTCCTGCGCCGCGGTCCAGGCGACGTCCTGGAGGAAGGCGTCCTCGGGAAGCGTGCC
>JAWOLE010000195.1:0-8177 GCA_033853815.1 Thermoanaerobaculia bacterium | reverse complement strand
GACCGACGCGGGGCGGCACTGGGAGAAGGTGAGCCCCGACCTGACGCGCGAGAACCCGGCTGTGCCGCCGACTCTCGACGCCTTGACCGCGAAGGACAGTCCGGTCGCAGGCCCCCGGCGCGGTGTCGTTTACACCATCGCACCCTCGCCCGTGCGCGACGCTCTTCTCTGGTGCGGGACCAACGACGGACTGATCTGGAAGAGCGTCGACGACGGCAGGCACTGGGACGACGTCACGCCCCGTGAGCTTTCCCCCTGGTCGATGATCGACATGCTCGAAGCCTCGCACTTCGACGCGGACACCGCCTACGCCGCGGTGGACCGCCATCGGCTCGACGACATTCGCCCCCACATCTACCGCACGAAGGACGGCGGGAAGTCCTGGAAGGCGATCGTCTCGGGCATCCCGGCCGGCAGCTATGTCAACGTCGTCCGGGATGACCCCGAGCGCCGCGGGCTTCTTTACGCCGGGACCGAGACCGGCGTCTTTGTTTCCTTCGACGACGGAGACCACTGGCAGCCGCTCCAGTTGAACCTGCCCAACTGCTCCGTCCGCGACATCGCGGTCCACGGCGGGGACCTCGTCGTCGCGACCCACGGCCGCTCCTTCTGGGTGCTCGACGACCTGGCGCCCCTGCGCGAGCTGGCGCCGAAGATCGCCGCCGCGCCGGCCTGGCTCTTCGCGCCGCGCGAAGCGATCCGGTTTCATCCGGGGGCCTTTCAGGGCACCCCCTTCCCCAAGGACGAGCCGGCCGGGGAGAACCCGCCGAACGGCGCGATCCTCGACTACTTCCTGAAAACAAGCTCTACGGTATCTGTAGCGATCGAGATCGTGGATGGAAAAGGGGAGACGGTCCGCCGCTACGCCTCCGACGACAAGCCGCGCCCTCCCGACGTCTCGCGAATCGTCGTCACGCCGGACTGGGTCTCCCCCGCGCAGCCTCCCGCCGCCACCGCCGGCATGCACCGCGTCGTATGGGACCTTCGCTACGCACCCGCGAAAGGAATCCCCGTTTCCCCTTTCCTCGGCGCCGCCGGCCTGCTGGCCCCTCCCGGCCGCTACACCGTCCGCCTGACTGCCGCCGGCACGATGCTGACGCAGCCTCTCGTCGTCCGCAGAGACCCCCGCATCAAGGCCACCGACGCGGACCTCGCCGCGGAGTTCGACCTCGCCAGGCAGATCCAGGACGACCGCGTCCGGGTCTCCGCCGCCCGCGCCCAGGCCGACTCGATTCGCAAGCAGCTCGCGGCCTTGAAAGGCAAGGCGACCGGCAACGCCTCCGCCGAAGTCGAATCCTTCACGAAGAAGCTCGACGCCATCGCCGGCCCTCCCCCCGCTTCCCCCGAGGAGGACTTCTTCGCCGAGCCTCCCATCGCCCAGGAAACCCTCCGCCGCCTGGCGACCTCGTTCCAGCAGCTCGCCCGCGCCGTCGAGAGCGCCGACGCGGCTCCCACGCCCGACCTTCTCTCCGGCTACCGCCAGCGCCACCAGACCCTCTCCCAGACCCTTCCGCGCTGGGAAGCCCTCCTGCGCGAAGACCTCCCCCGGTTGAACGAGTCCCTGATGGCATCCGGGCTGACCGTCATCAAAGTGGAGTGATCCCTAGAAGGCCAAGCCGCCGGCGGCGTTCGCCGCCTAACGAAGTTGACGAGCTGTTGGCCTCTTGTGAGGTGGGATCGCGAGCGGTGCTCGCGGCACCAGGGCGATCTTGAATGGCTGCAACTCGATGAAGCCTCGCCGCTCGCACCCGTTTGAATCGATGACCGTCACGGAATAGATTGTGGGCTCGAAGGGACAGACGGAGATTTCGGGCGTTGTCTCTCCGCCCGGCAGCCAGTCATAGGACGCGTACGCCCCTGGAACGGAAAGGGTGTACCGGCCCGGCAGGCAGCCATCCTGCTCGGTATCTGTCAGGGCCACATAAGGTTGCCCGTCCGCGACATCGATCGTGAAGTCGCGGTCCGCGGTCGCTCCGGCGGCGTCCTGCGCCCGGACGCGGAACGAGAAACTGCCGGACTGAGAGGGAGTTCCCGAAAGTTGGCCGCTGAACGCATCCAGGTCGAGACCGGTCGGGAGACCGCCGCTGAGAATTTCCCAGACCACGGGAGCTTTGCCGTTGGAGGCGGACAGGGATCCGGAAAAAGGAATACCGCAGAGAAGCGGCACTGGCGCCAGGTCCCGCTGGAACGTCGTGATAGCGAGCGAGGTCCCGTAGCGGACCGTCCGGGCGAGCCCTTCGGAGGTTCCCGCGGCGAGGAAATCCGGTCCGGTAAACGCGATCTGCGAGACCGATTCGTTGCTCCCGGTGTCGTAGGTCTCCGGACCGAAGTTGATGTCGCCCGTCGCGGAATCGTAGCCAACGAGCATCCACTCGTCATGGTTACCGTTCCAGACCGTCCCGGCAACGGTCGGATTGCCCTGCGGGTCAATCGCCATCGCGGCGGCCAATGAACGGGTTGGAGCCGGGAGGTCTTTCGGTCCCCAGATCAGTTCGCCGGTCCGGCCGCCGAGCTTCACGAGACTCCAGACCCACGGGAAGGGCGCTTTAGCGTCGGGCGCTCGGCCTCCCACAATGAAGACGTCGCCGCCGGCGCCCAACGAGATTGCTGTCGCGCCCGCGTCCGCTATGAGGCCGGCCAGAGTCTCGGAGGGTCCCCAGAGGACCGCGCCGTCCTTTCCGGAATACCTGACAGTCCTGCGAGTGAGGCCGCGCGGTGACTCGCCGAGTCCTGTCACGATCACGTCCCCGGCGGCGTCCACCGCCAGCTTCTTCGGAGCATCCGATCTGTAGGTCCCCGAAAAAAGAACGGGACCCCAGACAGGATTCCCCGTGGCCCCCGAATACTTGAGCGTCACCCAACCCTGAGAGCTGTTTTCGTACAAGGACCCCGTGACGAGGATGTCTCCATTGAAATCCACGCCTAAGTCCGCTGGCTGTGCGCTGCTGGAGGGCGGCTGGTACTGGGAAGTCCAGGCGAGCTCTCCGGTCGAACCTCGGAATTTCATGACGGCCCAGCCGGCCTGGTAAATCGCGACCATCAGGACATCCCCTGCGGCATCGGTCCTGACGCCCGTGAACCTCGAGTCGAGGCCTTCGATCGGGGCCGAATCCCATAGCAGCTGCCCGCTCGATCCCGAGTACTTCGAAACCAGATTCCATCGGGCGATCACCAGGTCTCCATTCGAGTCGAGCGTCGCCGTTGCAGGCCAACCCACCGGGGAGCTGGCGCCCGAGAACCGGATCGGCCCCCAGAGGCCGCGCCCGTCGCTGGCATACTTGAGAATCGAACCCGGCCCCCAACCGGAGGTCGTCACGACCACGGTGTCCCCGCCGCGATCCGGCAGCAGGGCGATCGGCCAGGTCCAGGCGCCCTGATGCCGCGCCGCGACGGGCCCCCATAGGTTCGATCCGTTGGAGCCCGCGTAGCGGACCGCCCGAAGCTCCGTGTGTTGATCGGTTGGGGAAGCGACGTAGGCGCTCACCAGGGTCGTGACGTTTCCGTCGGAACCGACCACGACGAAGGCGGTTGGATAGGACTGTCTCGACGCGAGATCTGTCGCCATTAAGCTCGGCGAAGACGTTTCGATCGCCGCGGGCTCACCCATCGGATTCGACCAGAGCGTTGCTCCGGACCTTCCATCGAACTTGGTGGTGGTGATCGGGTTCCCGCCGCCGGCCGGGTTCGCGCCGCTGGTCGTTCCGCCCACGATGACGTGACCGCCTCCGTCCAAGGCGAGCGCGGACACGGTTTCCGGCGCCGTCACCGGGCCCCAGACGGAAGCCCCGGTATCGCCTCTGTACTTGATCAGCTCGTTGACCGACCGCGAGCCGTCGGAGTACGAAATGTGGCCCGACCCGCCCACGACGACGTCTCCGTTTCCATCGACCGCGATCGCCGAGGGGACGTCGTAGTCCGTCTGCGAGCCGGTCTTGTGCGACACCGGCCCCCAGAGAAGGCTTCCCGTGGCGCCGTCGTATTTCGCCGTCAGCCAGGCCTGGGCATAGGGAGCCGTGAAGGAGGAGACCGTCAGGAACATGTCCCCCTTCCGGTCAAAGGCGCACTTCGCGAACGTGGGAGGCGGAAGGCAGGAACCCGGGCAGACGGTCGGAGGGGGCGCTGTCGAGGGCGTCCCGATCCGCAGAGGTCCCCAGACCTGTTCTCCCGTCGCCCCCCGGTATTTGATGGCGGCCCAGAGGGACTCGTCCGAGGACGCCGCGAATCCCGTGACGACGAGGTCTCCCGCCCGGTCGATCGCAAGGTCGACAGGGACCCCGCCTCCGTAAAGCTGCGGTCCCCAGAGAACGGCGCCGGTTCGCCCGTCGTAACAGAGTGTCGCCCAACCGGATGTCACGCCGGACGCGACGAAGACGTCTCCGGAAGGCCCGACCGCCGCGGCGAACGGACTCCTGGGGGAGAATCCCTGGATGCGAGCCGGGGCGGGCCAGACCCTTTTCCCGGTCAGGCCGTCGTACTTCATGACGACGAGGTCATACCTGGTGACGGTCTGACCGTTCGTGATGGTCGCGACGTCGTCCTCCGAGACCAGAAAGACGGAGCCGAAGGGATCGGTCGCGGCGGAGTAAACAATCCCTGACGAGGGAAAGGCCAGGGTGGAGAGCACGGTCCCTCCGGCTCCCAACCGGATAGCGCCTGCTCCAAAGCCTTGCTGCACGACGACGAGCAAGGAGTCATCGATCAGCCGTTGAGCCGCGAGCAGGTAAAAGTAATCCCGGCTCTCGTCACCGCTGGAGAACGTTCGCTCCCATGTGATGCCAGGTTGCGAAGCCGACGCGTCGCCGCCTTGGATGGGAAACGCGACCGCGAGCCAGAGAGCGAGCGCGCCTGTTTGCCAGAATAGTCGCCAGAAGTTTCCCAAGACTGGAACCCGAAAATGAAGCTCGGGAAAGACCCTACTCTCGGCTGGAGGGCATGTCAAACCAATGCCCGGTAGAATCGGCGTCACAAGAATTCGACGGGGAGGACTGGGATCAGCCGAGTTGGGACGGGGGATTCCCCGTTTGCGCGGAAGAAGATGACGCGAATCGTTCAGGTGGACGCATTTACGTCGGAGGCGTTCCGCGGAAACCCGGCGGGGGTGTGCCTGCTCGAAGAAGCGCGAGACGCGGGCTGGATGCAGAGGGTCGCCGCCGAGATGAACCTGGCCGAGACGGCGTTCCTTCAGCCTCGCGGGGACGGTTTCGGCCTGCGCTGGTTCACGCCGGCCGTCGAAGTGGACCTTTGCGGGCACGCGACCCTGGCTTCGGCGCACGTCCTCTGGGAGAGCGGACGGCTGCCTCCGTCCGAGTCCGCCCGGTTCCACACGAAGAGCGGGCTTTTGACCGCTCATCGCCGCGGAGACTGGATCGAGCTCGACTTTCCCGCGACGCCGGAGGAAGCGGCAGAAACGCCGCCGGGCCTCGCCGGGGCCCTGGGCGCCGAGCCCCTGTACGTCGGGCGCAGCAAATTCGACTACCTGGTGGAGCTCGATTCCGAAGACGCCGTCGCCCGCCTGCGGCCGGACTTTGGGCGCCTGGCCGCGGTTCCCGCGCGCGGCGTGATCGCGACCGCGCGATCGGCGCGGCCGGACTTCGACTTCGTGTCCCGCTTCTTCGCGCCGGCCGTCGGGATCGCCGAGGACCCCGTCACCGGCTCGGCGCACTGCTGCCTCGGGCCGTTCTGGAGCCGCCGCCTCGGCAAGGAGAGTTTTCTCGCCCGCCAGATCTCAGCGCGCGGCGGCGTATTGAAGGTCCGCCTCGCGGGAGACCGCGTCCTCATCGCCGGACAGGCGGTCACCGTCCTGCGCGGCGATCTTTTCGCCTGAACTCCCGGCTCGCCTGACGAACGGGGGCCTCCCGGAAGCTTCGGCGCTCGCGATGTATCTGCATCTGGTGCCTGGGCCCTCGCGGTGGAACTCTTCCAGAGGCAAACGGGGGAAGTTATGGAAGTTTCCGAGAAGATAGTCGAGCTTCCACGCGCGGTCGGCGGCTTCTCTCAGCCGCGGCTGGACCGAATGCGGGCGGCCATGCGACGCTACGTCGAGAACGGCTACACGCCCGGCCTCGTCGCATACGTCCGGCGGGGCGGGCGGGAGCACGTGGACGCGATCGGCACGATGGCTTTCGGAAGCGCCGTGCCGATGCGGCGGGGCACGATCTTCCGTCTCGCCTCCATGACCAAGCCGGTCACGGCAGTCGGCGCCATGATCCTCGTGGAGGAATGCAAGCTCCGGCTCGACGATCCGGTTGACGAGTGGCTGCCGGAACTGAGGGACCGCAGGGTCCTGAAGACGATCGAGAGCCCGCTCGACGACACGGTGCCCGCGAAGCGCCCGATCACCTTGCGCGATCTCTTCACCTTTCGAGCGGGCTACGGCGAAGTGCTCTTTCTCTCGCCGACGTGTCCGCTCCAGAAGGCTATGGCAGAGGCGCGGCTTCCTCTGACCGAATGGATTTTCCCCGGCACGCCCGACGAGTTCCTGAAGCGCCTGGGAGGCCTGCCACTCGCCTTTCAGCCCGGGGAACGATGGCTGTACCACATGTGTTCCGAGATCCTGGGCGTGCTGGTCGCCCGCGTCTCGGGCCGGTCGCTCGCCTCGTTCCTTCGCGAGAGGATCTTCGAGCCGCTTGGCATGAGGGAGACGGGTTTCTTCGTGCCGGAGGCCAAGCTCGACCGGCTCCCGACCTGCTACGGCACCGATCTCTCCACGGGCAAGCTCGGCGTTCTGGACGAGGCGCGGGGCGGCCAGGTCGCGCGGGCGCCCGCCTTCGAAGCCGGCGCCGGCGGACTCGTCTCGACGATCGACGACATGGCCACCTTTGGTCAGATGATGCTGAACAAGGGCGCCTTCGGCCCCGAGCGGATCCTCTCGCGGCCGTCGGTCGAGCTGATGACCATGGATCACTTAACGCCCGAGCAGAAGGCGTCGTCGCCGTTCTTCCCGAATTTCTGGAACGCCCGCGGCTGGGGCTTCGGCCTGGGGGTCACGACCCGGCGCGACGATCTCTCCGGCGCGCCCGGGCGGTTCGGCTGGGACGGCGCCTTCGGCACGTCCTGGTTCGTCGATCCGAAAGAAGAGATGGTCGGCATTCTGATGACGCAGCGCCGGCCGGACGTTCTGGACATTCCCGCCCTCACTCGCGACTTCTGGACGTCGGCCTATCAGCTGATCGACGATTGATCGGGACCCTTCCCGGGACGTCCGGGACACTGTTTCCGTCAGTACGGTCGGGTACAGACGGGGCCCGCCGCAGACGCCAGAATCGGCGCGAAAACTGCAGAGTCGAATGCCGGAGAAGGACGTGGGGAAGCCTCGATCCAGGAGCAAAGACCTCAACCACATCCTCGCCGCCCTTCCGCCGGGTGAATATCGGCGCGTCGCGTCGAGACTCGAGGACGCTCCCTTTCACAAGGGACAACCTCTCCACGAGCCGGACGTGCCGATCGCGCACGTGTACTTCCCGCGGACCGGAATCGCCTCGATCGTGACGCGGATGACCGAAGGGGGGACCATCGAAGTCGCCACGATCGGCAACGAAGGCATCGTCGGCCTGTCGGCGTATCTGGGCAACGGCCGCTCCTCGATGGAGGCCTTCGTCCAGGTTTCCGGCGACGCGGTCCGGATGACGAGCGGAGCGTTCCGGCAGGAGATCCAGACGGGAACCGCGCTCGGCAGTCTCATCCGGCGCTACTCGCAGGCCTTCGTGACGCAGATCGGGCAGACCGCCGCCTGCAATCGCGCTCACCCCGTCGCCAAGCGCTGCGCGCGGTGGCTTCTCATGCTGGTCGATCGCGTTCCCGGCGACGAGTTCTCCCTCACGCAGGAGTTCCTGGCGGAAATGCTCGGCGTGCGCCGCGCCTCGGTCACCGTAGCGGCGGGCCTGTTGAAGCGGCCGGGTCTCATCGATTACCGGCGGGGACGCATTCGCATCGTGGACCGCAAGGGTCTCGAGAAGGCGGCCTGCGAGTGCTACCGGCTCATCCGCTCGGAGCACGAACAGCTGGTCGGCTAACGTCGCTTCGCGCTTGCGCGGAATCTGCGCCTCACGGCGCACCGGCGAGCGGCTCACCCGGATGCGGGCTCGACCGCTCGCCTGATTCCGCGCAACCGCTACGCTCCCGCGGCGCGCGCCTCCTCCCTCCTCCGTCGGGAGACTACGCGCGCCGCGAACGAAGTG
>JAWOLE010000194.1:0-5864 GCA_033853815.1 Thermoanaerobaculia bacterium | reverse complement strand
GCGAAGACGAGACTTGCGACCTCATTGCTGGATTGACGCGAAAGGGTCCTTGCGACGCCTCCGAACTAAGTAATCACCCGAGAGTGAGTTACGCGCTCTTGAAGCTTCCGATTAGCGGAAGGCTCGGAGCCGCAACGTCAAATCGAGCGAAACGGACTCATAGGTTGGCCGCTCCGTCCGGTTCCTGAAACAGCTCGGTTCCCGGACTCGTTTCCCCTGTAAAGTGAAGCCGAGAGGAGTGATCCGAATGGGCGAGGGCCTTTTCCAGCCGATGCACCTTCTGGTGATCTTTGCAATCGCCTTGCTTGTCTTCGGCCCGAAGAAACTTCCCGAACTTGGGAAGGGCCTCGGTGAGGCAATCCGGGGCTTCAGGGATGCATTCAAAGCGGGTGAGGCGACCCCGCCGGCAAAGCCCCCAGAGACGAAGACTTTGCAGGACGCCACCGGCCCGAAAAAGCCAACCGATCCGTCGAAGCCCTAGGAATTGGTTACGCGCATAGCCGATTTAGGTGCGCCGCCTCGGATCGCGTCGGCTTCTAGCCCCGCCGGTCGTCGATCGCCTCCATCGCGCGCAGTACGCACTTGACCGTTAGGACGAACCGCCACAGCCCCTAGAGCCAGCAGGCGGCATGCGGCGCGCGCACCGGCACTTTGCCATTCGAAGACCTGCCCTGAAGGATGGCGCTCATTTCATGGTGCTGCTGGGACGCAACTTCGGATCTGGCGCCGTGCTTAACCGCATGAGGTTGCTGTTGACTTCGTTGAGACCGGCTTTCCCGGACGGCGCGAGCCTGCCTTGCCTTTCGAGTTCGTCGTAAACCTCGCGAGCCTTTAGGTAGCTCTCCTGCGCGCGCTGCCTTTCAAGGGCCGCAGCATCCGATCTTTCCGGGGCTTGCTTCGCGATCCGCTCGTGGGCGACTCCCATCTCGTCATAGCAATCTGCGAGAGCGCCGATTGCGTCAGCGTCTCCGGGATCAGAGGCGGCTAGAGCTCCGAAGATCGGGATCGCATGCCCGAGGCTCTCTAGGGCGGCTTGCGGATGGCCAAAATGGGCGTGCTGTCTTCCCAGCTGGAAGTACCCGCGCGCAAGCGCGAGGCGGACCCCGGCGTCCTTCGGGTCCGCATCCGCGAGCCCCTTGCGAATGGCGATCGCCTTTCGATAGCTCTCAGCGCCTTCCGCGACGCGACCGAGCGCGAAGAGCGCCTCACCGATGCCGCCGTAGCTGTGCGAGAGGTCCCTCTTGTAAATGGCGTTGGTCGGGTCCGCGGCAACGAGGTATCTCTCGATGGCTTCGGATTTCAGGTAGCCCTCGAGCGCGATTTCCTTTTCCCCCAGAACAAAATGGGCCGAGGCAAGGTACTTATGCGTGAGGGCGACCGAACGTCTGGCATTCAAGTTCTTCGGATCCTCGGCGGCGAGCGACTCGAAGATTTCGCGCGCCTTCTCCATCTCGGCGATCTCATCCCGCGGCCGGTCTAGTCTATTGAGCTGATTGCTCAGAAAGAAATGTGCCCGCGCGAGCCCGCTACGGAAGGCCGGGTTGCTGGGGTCAGTCTTCATGAGCCCCTCCCGCACGGCGAGCGCACGCTTTGCCAGCCGAAACGACTCGTCAGTGTTTCCGGTGCGGCCAAGGATTCCAACCAGTCTTTCGATACAGTTGGCGAGAGCTTGTGCGTCCGCCGTATTTGCGGGTTCCGCTGCGAGAAGCGCCTCGCGGATGGCGAGAGCGGCGCGATAACTAGCGACGGCTCCCACGGTATCGCCAAGGTTCGCGTTCCCTCCCCCCTGGATCTCGCCGAGCTTCTCGTAGGACTCGGCCAGCTCTCGCTGGAGCGCGCGGTCACCCGCGGCCTCTCTGGCCAGCGTCCCAAGGTATTCGAGAGCTCGCCTGACGAGGAGTTCGCGTGCCGCAGTCGAGCCCGGGAGGCTCAGGATCGCATCATGAAACTCGAAGAGAAAAGAGTTGGCGATCTGGCGTACATCCTTCAGGCGTTGTTCGGCGCGCTCGTGCTCGCGGCGCGCGACTCGGGCCTCCCAGGAGGTCGCCACCAAACCCCCAACGAGCGCGAGCAATACGAGGACCGCGGCCGCGACTCCGGCCTTGTTTCGGCGCAGAAACTTCTCTGTCCGATAGCGGACGGTGTCCCTGCGCGCGGCGACCGGAAGCTCCTCTAAGTGGCGGCGGATGTCCTCGGAGAGCTGCTCGGCCGAGGCGTAGCGGCGATCGGGCTCCTTGCGCATCGCCTTCAGGACGATCGTGTCCAAGTCGCCCGAGAGGAGGCGTTTCAACTTCCGCGGCTCGCCGTGCGCAGGAGACGCGGCCTCGGTCTGCCCCTCGCGAGGACGAATGACGGCCGTGCTCGGCTTCTCGGGCTCCTCCTCGAGGACCGCCTTCGTAATCTCTTCGGTCGTCCGGCCCTTCACCCGATAGGGGCGCCGGCCGGTGAGCAGCTCGTAGAGAAGCGTGCCCAGCGAATACACGTCGCTTGACGTCGTGACCCGCTCGCCGCGGATCTGCTCGGGACTGGCGTATTCGGGAGTGAATAGGCGAATACTGGTCAGAGTCCTGTCGCTCGCTTCAGAGGCGGGCTCAGGATGGAGAAGCTTGGCGATTCCGAAGTCGAGGAGCTTGGGGACTCCGTCGGCCGTGACCAGGATGTTGCCGGGTTTGACGTCGCGATGGACGATCAGATTCTGGTGGGCGAAGTGGACCGCTCCGCAGACGACGCGGAAGAGAAGCAGGCGCTCCTCCACGTCCAACCAGCGATGGTCGCAGAAGGTCGTGATCGGCTCTCCCTCGACGTACTCCATGACGAAGTAGGGGAGACCGTCGTCGGTGGTACCGCCATCTAAGAGGCGCGCGATGTTGGGGTGTTCCAGGCCGGCGAGGATCTGACGCTCCTGGCGGAACCTGCGTAGAACGAAGTCGGTGCCGCGCATGACGACCTTGATCGCGACACGCTTCTCGTACTGCTCGTCGGCGCGAACGGCGAGATAGACGGAACCCATCCCACCACTCCCGAGCAGGCGGTCCACGAGGTAGGGTCCGATGCGCCGGCGCTCGGGCTCCTCGACCGCGTGAGCCTCGGCGACAGGCGCCGCCGGGGTCTCGAGGAAATCGCCGGATTCCTCGGCCGAGGAGACAAGCGAAGAGACTTCCGCTCTCAATGCGGCGTCATCGGCGCAGGCCTGCTCCAGGAATGCGGACCGCTCGGACGACGGCTTCTCCAGGGCGTGGTGAAGAAGCCCCTGGACCTCTTGCCAGCGCTCGGGCGTCATGCCGAAGCTCCCTTCAGCTCTCGGAACAGGAAGGCCTTGGCGGAGATCCAGTCGCGCTTGATCGTCATCAGGGACACGCCCAGCGCCTCGGCCGCCTCCTCGCGTGTCAGGCCTCCGAAGAAGCGCAGTTCGACGACGCGGGCTTGACGCGGCTCGAGCGCCGCCAGCTTCTCCAGCGCTAGATCGAGGGCGACCAGGTCGAGGCTCTTCTCCTCGGTCACCGCGATGTCCTCGGCCAAGGTCAGCTTCAATTCCGTCCCGGCCCGCTTCTTGGCCGCGCGCTGCCGGGCATGATCCACGAGGATCCGCCGCATGAGCTGAGCGGCGACTCCAATGAAGTGAGCCCGGTTCTGCCACGTCACGCGGGTCTGATCGACCAACTTCAAGTACGCCTCGTTGACGAGCGCGGTCGCCTGGAGAGTGTGGTCGGGCCGCTCCTGCCTCATGTAGCCGCGCGCGACTCGGTGGAGCTCCTTCTGCACGGCCGGAAGGAGACGTTCGAGAGCGCCGGGCTCGCCGCGGTTCCATGCAAGCAGGATCTCCGTGACGTCCCCAGGCGTTTCGGCCGCCATCGCTCGTCCCCTCCCCGCGTACCTGGCCTATTCCGTGCCTGCCGCTTCCCCTCGGATGAGCCTCTCTGAGTCCGTTTTTCCGCGTTCACAAACGGGAGACCGCATGACGATCCTCTGGTCTTTCCCGGGGTCACCCGAAGGCGACAGGTCCCGCTCTGTATCGCCATACCGCCAGAAGGCTCATAGAGATCAAACGGCGCGCAGAGCTTCATGGTGTCGCGCCGGGGCATCGTCCGCATGAATCAATTGAATCATTCGCTCAAACCGGCCGGCGTGACAGAGCGCGGTCTTTCGGATTTGCCCATGGCCACGCGGCTTGAGAACGGTTCCCGGGTCGCCGTCCTGGGCGGTGGGCCTGCGGGGTCTTTCTCGGCTTACTTCCTCCTGACCTTCGCCCGGCGAATGGATCTTGACATCGGCGTGGACATCTACGAACCGCGAGATTTCACCAAGACCGGGCCCGCGGGCTGCAACATGTGCGGGGGAATCGTCTCGGAGTCCCTGGTTCAGGCCCTCGCCGCGGAGGGCATCAGTCTTCCTCAGTCGGTCGTCCAGAGGGGGATCGACTCTTACGTTCTGCACACGGACACGGAGACGGTCCGAATCGGCACGCCGTTGAACGAGAAGAGGATCGCCGCCCTGCATCGCGGAGGCGGCCCGCGTGGCGCCCAGCAAGTCCGGTGGGGAGGCCTTGACGGATACCTGTTGAACCTGGCCAGGGATCTAGGCGCGAGGGTCGTTCCGATCCGGGTCGGCGAAGCGGGATGGGACGGGAGAAGGCCGTTCGTGCGGTTTAAGGACAGGACCGAGACGTACGATCTTCTGGTCGGAGCGACCGGCGTCAACTCCTCCGGCTGGCAGATCTTCGAGCAGCTCGGGATTCCTTCCCGCGGCTGCGAGACGACCAGGGCCTATATCACGGAGCTCGACCTGGGCGGCGATGCGATCACCCACCAGTTCGGAAGCGCGATGCACATGTTCCTGCTCAACATCCCCCGACTCGACTGCGCCGCGATCATTCCCAAGGGAAACTACCTGACTGTCTGCCTGCTCGGGCGCGACATCGACGCGGAGCTGGTCAGGACCTTTCTCGCGAGCGGGGCGGTCAGGCGATGCTTTCCCACGGGTTGGGAGCCCGCCGAAGGGCCTTGCCGCTGCTCGCCGAAGATCAACATCCGCGAGGTCAAGACTCCTTTCATGGATCGCGTGGTGCTCGTCGGCGACTGCGGCGCGACGCGCCTGTACAAGGACGGGATCGGCGCCGCCTACCGGACCGCCAAGGCCGCCGCGAGGACGGCGATCTTCAGCGGCGTTTCGGCCGGAGATTTTCGCGCTCATTTCCTGCCAGCGTACATGGACATCGCCCACGACAACCGCTTTGGCCGGCTCATCTTCGCGGTCGTGGACGCCATCAAGTCGTTCGGTCCCCTGCTCCGGGGAGTCATGGCAATGGCCGCTAAAGAGCAATTCGACACAGGCCCGAGCCGGCGCATGAGCATCGTGCTCTGGGACATGTTTACCGGAAGCGCCTCCTACCGGGAGATCTTCGTCCGGACACTCGATCCCCGGTTCCTGGGGCGCTTCCTCCGCGAGAGCGCGCGTGCCGCGACCGACGCGCTCCGCGCGGCGGAGAGGAGGTTGGTCATGGAGGAAGGCACGTTGGGCAAAGAGTACTCCGACGGGGACGTGATCTGCCGCCAGGGGGAGCGGGGCGATCGAATGTTCGTGGTCCAGGGGGGGCGGGTCTCGGTCGTCCACGAGGAAGCGGGTTTCGAAGCCGTCGTGGGAGAGCTTTCCGCCGGAGACATCTTCGGTGAAATGGCCATCTTCGACCGGCAGCCCCGGTCGGCTTCGGTGCGAGCGAACGGGAAAGCCCGCGTGCTGACGCTCGACAAGCGCGCCTTCTTGAGCCGCGTGAACGAGGATCCTTCGCTCGCCCACCGGATGCTCGAGGAGATGTCCCAGCGCATCCGCAGCCTCGATGCCGAGGTCTCGCGCCTCAAAGCGTCGGC
>JAWOLE010000193.1:0-7436 GCA_033853815.1 Thermoanaerobaculia bacterium | reverse complement strand
CTCCGCGAGGGTCTTCGAGAGAAGGTCGTAGACCTCGAACTCGGGCTGCGTGGGCGGGAAGTCCGCGTTTCCGGAGACGTCGGCCGCGCCCGAGCCGACCTCGGCCTGCAGCCAGAGGAGCTTCAGGTACAGCTCGAGCGGGCCCCGGAACGACTTCTGGTCCTCCTCGGCGAGGGTGGGCTGGAGGAGCGTGTCCTCGACGGAATGGAACTTCTTGTCGAGATCGCCGGCCGCGGCGGTGTCCGCCTGCGGCGCCTTGCCGGCCGAAAGCATCTTCTTGAAGTCCTCGATCTGCTTGCGCGACCACTCGAGCTGATTGATCATCCGCGCAACCGCGTTGGTGTCGCGGTAGATCGCGAGCGAGAGTTTCGTCGAAGCCTCGACGTCGGTATCGCTACCGGCCGAGCTGGGGTCCTTCTTGACGACGAGCGGCCGGGAGAATTCCTTGCCCTCGACGGCTAGCTTGACCGTGTAGGTGCCGGGCGCGACCAGGGGGCCGCTCCGGATCGCGTTGATGCCGTAGTAGAAGACGCCGCGGCTGTCCTTTCCGCGGAAGCGCTTTTCCTCCCAGACGTGCGGGTTGCCGGGAGGCGTCGTCCGGAGCCGAACGGGCTGCGTGGGCTCGTAGCGCAGGTCCCAGGTGACCCGGTTCAGTCCCTTGACGTTCGTGCCCTTGAGCGTGCGGATCTTTGCGCCGGAGGCGTCGAAGATCGTGATCTCGATTGGACTCTTCTTCGGCTTTTCATCGGCCGTCGCGGCCGCCGGCTCGGCGCCCGCTTCCTTCTTCTCCGGCTCCTTGACGGGCTCTTTCAGCCAGTAGTCGAGCGACGCTCCGTAGGGCGGGTTCTTCCCCATGGAGGTCCCGACCGGCGCCAGGGCCGCCTGCGAGACGGAGCGCAGGCGCCAGGCCGGCCGCGGCTCGAAGAAATGCGCCGCCTCGCCGCGCACGGCGTCGGTCAGCTGCTCGAGCGGCGTGACGTCGTCCAGGATGTAGAAGCCGCGCCCGTAAGTCCCGACGACGAGGTCGTGGAACGTCGGCTGGACGGTCAGCCAGTACACCGGGGCGTGCGGAAGCTTCGACTGCAGGGGCTCCCAGTGCCCGCCGTCGTCGAAGGAGACGTAGAGCGCGTTCTCCGTGCCGGCGTAGAGAAGACCCCTGCGGAAAGGGTCTTCGCGGATGACGTGAGCGTAGGAGAGAGGGCTCTTCGGGATGTTCGAGGAGATCGCCTTCCACGTCTTTCCGTAATCCGAGGTCTTGTAGAGAAAGGGATCGCGGTCGTCCACCTGGTGCAAGTCCACCGCGATGTAGGCGACGCCGTCCTCGTGCGGCGAAGGCTCGACGCATGTAACCGTGCCCTTGGGCGGCAGATGCGGGATGCTCGCGGTGACGTTGGACCAGTGCGCGCCGCCGTCGCGCGTGACCGAGACGACGCCGTCGTTCGTGCCGGCCCAGATCACGCCCTTCTCCCGGGGGGACTCGGCGATCGAATAGACGACCCCCGCGTACTCGACCGAGAGGTTGTCCACCGTCAGGCCGCCGGAATCACCCATCATGCTCTTGTCGTTCAGGGTCAGGTCGGGGGAGATCGTGCGCCAGGTCTGCCCGCCGTCGGAGGTCGCGTGGACGTACTGGCTTCCGACGTAGACCGTGTTGTGGTCGTGGGGCGAGATCGCGATCGGGAAGGTCCAGTTCATGCGGAGTTTGATCTGCCCGGCGTTGGCCCCCATCGTGCGCTCGGGCCAGACGCTGACGCTCCGAGACATCCCGGTGCGCGCGTCGAAGCGCTCGACGACTCCGGCGTAGCAGCCTCCCCAGACGATGTTCGGGTCCACGGGGTCGGGAGTGGACCAGCCGGTCTCGCAGCCGGCGGTGGTCGTCCACTTGGCCGGCGGGATGCCCAGGCCGCCCGGATTCTGGCTCGGGCCGCGCATCGAGCCATCGTCCTGCATCTGGCCGTAGACGAAGTAGGGGACGCGGTTGTCCGTCGCCACGTGGTACATCTGGCCGATCGGAAGGCGAATGCGGTTCCATTGCCGGCCGCGGGTCGTTGAGATCGAGACTCCGCCGTCGCTGCCGATCATCATCCGCGAGGGGATCTTCGGATCGGTCCACATGTCGTGGTTGTCTCCGCCCCAGCGGATCTGCTCGGAGGTCTCGCCGCCGTCGTAGGTGACTCCCATTCCGTTGGAGGGGAAATAGACCTCGTTGGCGTTGTCCGGCATGACGAGCATCCGCGTGTAGTAGTGAGGCCTCTCGTTCAGGAGGCGGCTCGCGTTGACCATCTTCCATTTCTCGCCGCCGTCGTCGGAGCGCCACAACGACCCGCGCTGCCCGGTCTCGATCAGGGCGTACACGCGGCGGGGATCCGAGGGCGCGACGGCCACGGCGATCTTCCCCAGCGGCGGCTCGGGCAGACCGTGGCCGGTGATCCGCTTCCAGGTCGTGCCTTCGTCGCGGGAGACGAAGACGCCGCCGCCCGGACCGCCGCTCTTCCTCCCCCAGGTCTTGATGTCGATCGGCCACGTGCCGGCGAAGAGGACGCGCGGGTTGACGGGGTCCATGGCGAGGTCCGAGGCTCCCGTGTTCTCGTCCACGAACAGGACCCGCTCCCAGCTCTTTCCGCCGTCCGTCGTACGATAGACGCCCCGCTCCTGCTGCGGCCCGTAGCAGGTCCCGAGGGCCGCGGCGAAGACGACGTCGGGGTTTCGCGGGTCGATCGCGATGCGCCCGATCCGGCCGGTCTTCTCCAGCCCCATGTGCGTCCAGGTCTTGCCGGCGTCGGTGGACTTGTAGATGCCGTTGCCGAGCGAGACGTTGCTGCGGATGAAGGGCTCCCCCGTGCCGACCCACACGATGTTGGGATCGGAGGGCGCGATGGCGATCGAGCCGATGGACTGCGCGGGCTCATCGTCGAAGACCGGCGACCAATCGATGCCGCCGTCGGTGGACTTCCAGACCCCTCCCGACGCCCCTCCGGCGTAGTAGATGTTGAGATCCCCCGGCACGCCGACGACGGCGGAGACCCGGTTTCCAGGAGGCCCGATGAATCGGTAGGTCAGGCCGGCATACGGATCCGGAGGCTTCGAGTCCGCCTGCCCCGTCTTCGGAGAGGGCTTTCGCTTTGGCTGCGCGCCAGCGGCTGCCGCCGCGAAGGCGGCCGCCAGGACCAACGGAAAGACGGTCCGAGACAGTTTCCCCAACGATGACCTCCTTCCCTTTCTCGTCCGGATCACAGATCCCCGATCACAATCCACAAGCCGTCATGGTTTCGCTCCCTCGACGACGAAGAGCTGGGAGAGCATCGATTCGTACGAGTAGGCGTAGCTCTTGCCGTCGTCGGTCAGGACGAGGGTGCCGATGTGCAGGGCCCCGGGCATGTCCGCCGTGCCGACGGTCCGCAACGGCTCCCTCTTGCCCGTCAAAAGATCGAGGCGCTCCGCGCGCACCGGAACTCGCGGTCCGCTGTACACGACCAGGGAGCGGCCGTCGGCTCCCCACCGTATGACGGTGTCGTCGGCCGTCGTGCCGGGCACCTTTCTCGGTTCGCCACCCGTGGCGGGGTAGAGTAGCTGGCTCCCATCGCTGCCCTGGACGATGATCGTCGCCCCGTCGGGCGAGAGGAACCCCTGACTCGTGCCTTCGGGCGTCACCGGGCGGGGCTTGCCCCCGGCGATCTCCTGGACATAACACCGCGTGGCGTGCCCCGCCTCGCTCCCGCAGACGAGCATCCGGCGGCCATCCGGAAAGAACCGCGCTGTCTCGTAGCTGACGAGGCCGCCGCCCTCGAGACGCCGCCCCTCCCCGGCGCCGGTGGGATAGAGGACAAGCTGCTGCGGCGAGGTCGGCACGACGGCAAGCGCCCACTTTCCGTCCGGCGAAAGGTCCTGTGCCGTTCCCTCACCCAGGCGCACGACGGGCGAGCCGTCCGTGCCGCGAAGGCAGACGGCGTAGTTGACGCCGACGCTTCCGCTCTCCTCCGTGAAGAGGAGCGTCTTCCCGTCCGGAGAGAGGGCGATCGGGTTCGACAGGTCGAGCCAGGAGAGGTCTCGCTCGGCGGTCGCCCCGGGGCCGAGGAACGACATCTTGCGGAAGAGTTCGTCCCGCGTGGCGAGCCACCTTCCGTCGGCCAGGGCGTCGTGAATCGTCAGACCGCCGGCGCTTTCCAGCACGACCCTCCGGCGCCCCGACAGCGTGACGGCGTAAACCTTGAAATTGTTGTAGGCGGTGCCGGCGGAGAACATCACCTCGTCGCCGCCCGGCGACCACGTCAGCCCCTCCTCGCCCCAATAACCTTCCGACAGGACCGTCTTCTTGCCGGCCAGATCCACGACCGCAACGAGGCCCCGGTCGTCGTACTTGATGGGATGCTCGAAGAAGGCGATCCGATCTCCCTTCGGTGAAAAGCGTGGATCGCTCAGGTAACCGCCAGCCTCGCAGAGGACCTTGCCGACCGGAAACTCGAGGCGGTCCTTCCCGTTGACGTCGCGGATGACGGCCAGACTCTCTCCGTTCGGAGACCAGTCGGCTTCGCGGACCCCGTCCAGGATCTCGCGCGGGGCTCCGCCTTCGAGCGGCATCCGCGCGAGTGTGCCCTCGAAGAGGCTGTGAGCGAGGTAGCGGGCCCTCGTCAGAACGGCCAGCTCGCCTCGCGAGGAGATGGCGAGGAGATGGACGCCGGAGAGACCGCGGGGGTTCGCGCCCGGGTAGTCCGGACGGATCGAGAAGATCTCCGGCGTGTTTCCCTGCGCGGCCGCCGAAAAAACGATCGTCTTGCCGTCGGGTGCGAAGCGGGCGTTGAAGATCGGCTGCTGTCGGAAGGTCAACTGCGAGAAAGAGCGGCCGCTCGTGGCCGGGGCGGCCACGGCCCGGCGTCCGACGAGATAGGCCCCCGCGATCGCAAGCAGGGCGGCGAGGCCCGCGGCGAGCGGAAGGAGCCCTCGCCTTATGTTCGCCCGTGGCGCGGCCGCAGTCGGGACGGCGGGCGAAGAGGCCGTCGAAAGCGACTCGAGATCGAACGCGAGATCGTGGGCAGAGTGAAAACGCTGCTCGGGGTTCTTCTCGAGGCAGTGGCGGACGATGCGTTCGAGACCGGCGGGCAGGTTCTGGTTCGTCAGCGACAGCTCGGGCGGGTCCTCCCGCAGGATCGCCGACATGGTGTCCGCCGCCGAGTCCCCGTGGAAGGCGCGCTTCCCGGCGAGCATCTCGTAGAGGATCGCGCCGAAAGCGAATATGTCAGATCTGACATCGGCCGGCCTTCCCCGCACCTGCTCGGGCGACATGTAGCCCAGAGTCCCCAGCACGACCCCCGGCTCGGTCCCCTCCGTGGCCGTCGGCAGGTTGGTCTGCGGCCCGGCCTTCTCCTCGGCGTGGGTGAGCTTGGCGAGGCCGAAGTCGAGGATCTTGATCCGGCCGTCCCTCGTGACGAAGAGGTTCTCGGGCTTCAGGTCCCGGTGGACGATCCCCTTCTCGTGCGCGGCGGCCAGGCCGTGGGCGATCTGGGTCGCGTAGTCGATCGCCTTTCGCGGCGAGAGCCTCCCGCCGGCCAGCGCCGCGCGCAGCGTCTCTCCCTCGAGCAGCTCCGAGACGACGTAAGGCGCGCCCTCGTGAGTCCCGATGTCGTAGACCGCGGTGATGTTGGGATGGTTGAGCAGGCCCGCAGCGCGCGCCTCCTGTTCGAACCGCCGCAGCCGCTCGGCGTCGGCCGAGAACGAGGCCGGCAGGACCTTGATCGCGACCTCCCGCCCCAGTCGCGGGTCCTTCGCCCGGTACACCTCTCCCATTCCTCCCGCGCCGAGAGGCGAGACGACTTCATAGGGACCAAGGCGTGAACCCGCCGCGAGGCTCATCTCAAATCACCAATCAGCAATCATCAACCGTCGATTCATCTGATCCCCTCGGCCAGGTAGAGCTCTCCGAGGACCCGCCGGTAGGAGTAGGCGTAGGACTTCCCGTCAGGGGTGATCAGGATCGGCCAGAGTCCGAGAATCCCCGCGGGATCGGGGGGCAGGATTTCCTTCCAGAGCGTCCGCCGGCCCGTCGCGACGTCGAGAACGGAGACGCGGGCCGGCATCTCGGAAGGCTTCCAGACATAGAGACCGCGTCCGTCGGCTGTCCATCGGATCGGCAGCTCGGTCGGATCGATTCCCGGGATCGCCCTTGGCTCGGCGGACTCGACCGAGTAGATGGCGATGCGCCGGTCGGGTCCCACCGCGGCAATCAACCGCCCATCGGGGGAAACCGCCTTCCAGCCCAGGGCGGTCACGCCCTCCGCGGAGATCGCGCGGGGCTTGCCGCCGGAAACCTCCTGGACAACGAGACGCGGGCCGCGCCCGGGCTCGTTCGCGGTGGCCAGAATGCGCCGGCCGTCGGGAAAGAAGATCGCCCACTGATAGTTCAGACCTGATCTTGCGAGCGGCCGGGGTTGGCCGGGGCCCGTCGGAAGAAGGACGAGCTCGTCTCTTCCGGGAAAGGCTGACGTCAGGACCGAGCGGCCGTCCGGAGAGAGATCGAAAGAACCGCCCTGTCCCAGGAGGGTGGCGGGCGACCCATCGGTCTGCCGCAGATAGATCGGATAGTTTCCTCCCGCGCCCCTGGCCTGCTCGTCGAAAAGAAGGACCTTGCCATCCGGCGAGAGGGCCGTCGGAAAGGACCAGTCGAGCCAGGTCAGGTTGCGTTCGCGGGGCGCTCCCGCGAGGCCGACCACGATCTCCCGGCGTTGGGCCCTGCGATCGAACAGCACCCGGCCGTCGCGTGAGACGTCGGCGAGCGTCCATCCGCCGGGAGAGGACATGATGTGCCGCGTCTTGCCTGAGAGCGTGACCGAGCGCAGATCCGCGCCCCAGGTCATCCAAATCTCGTCGCCTCTCGGAGACCAGGCGAGCGCGATCGGGGCAAAAAACTTCGTGAGCGTTTTCTTTCGGCCGTTCGAATCGACGACGGCGAGGGAGGCGAGGCTGTCTCCCCGTTGCGGGTGGTCGAGAAACGCGATCCAACGTCCGTCGGGCGAAATCCGTGGTTGACTCACCCATCCCGACGTCTCGTAAAGGACCTTGCCGATTGGATACTCGAGCCTGCGCCGGTCGCCGGCTTCACGGACCACGGCGAGCTCTTTACCGTCGGGAGACCAGTCGGCATCCTGCACGTCTTCGAGAACCTGACGAGGCGAGCCACCCGCCAGCGGGACCCTTGCCAGCGTCCCACGCGACTCCCAGCCGAGCACATAGTGATGATTCAGGAGGATCGCGAGCTCGCCCGACGAGGAGACGGCCAGAACGTCGGCCGGAGGAAGCCCGAGGGAGCGGGATTCGGGACTTCCGCGCTGCGCCGCAAAGATCTCGGGAGGGTTCCCTTCCCACGCCGCTCCATAGACGACCGTCTGGCCGTCCGGCGCAAACCGCGCGTCCAGGATCGATCCGCGGCGAAAGGTCAGCCGCTC
>JAWOLE010000192.1:0-3045 GCA_033853815.1 Thermoanaerobaculia bacterium | reverse complement strand
GTAGGTCTTCGTCGTCAACCAGATCGACTTGGGCACGGTCGGGCACGCCTCCTCGCAGAGCTGGCAGAACATGCAGCGCTTCAGGTCCACGTCGAAGCGGTCGAGCACCTTGACGGACTTCCCTTCCGCGTTCCTCTCGTTGTGCCAGTCGATGTAGATGATGTTGATCGGGCACTCGATCGCGCAGAGCGTGCACTTGATGCAACGCTCCTCGTCCAGCCGGAACATCCCGCGGAACCGGTCGGAGGGGATCTTCTTCTGCTCCGGGTACTGGATCGTCAACTTCTTCTTCAGGAAATGGCGTCCGGTCACGGAGAGTCCGTCGAAGAGGTCGAGCAGGGTCAAGCGGTCCAACCATTTCTTCAGTGCCATCGCGGGTGTCCTTTCAAGCCGACCGCCGGGCGCTCGCGGGCTCCGCTGCGAGCCGGTCGCGGCGCGCCAGAGCCTGGCGCGCCCGTGCGAGCAGGAACAGGACCACGAAGAGGACGCCGAAGATCCAGGAGAGGGTCACGAGACCGTCGGTGCGGCCCGGAGTCGCCAGGATCGCCGCCGCCACGATCACGATGTTGACCAGGGCGGCGGGGATCATCCACTTCCAGCCGAGCGCCATCAGCTGGTCGAAACGGTAACGCGGGAAGGTCGAGCGGAACCAGATGTAGAGGAAGAGAAAGACGCTGGTCTTGATCACGAACCAGAGGAAGGGCGGGATCACCTGCAGGAACGCCAGGGCCTTCACGTGCGGGAAAGGCGCGAGCCATCCGCCGAAGAAGACCGTGACGGCGATGCAGGAGATGATGATCATCGCCGTGTACTCGCCCAGGAAGAAAAAGGCGAACTTCACGCCCGAGTACTCGGTGTTGAATCCGGAGACGAGCTCCGACTCCGCCTCGGGCAGGTCGAAGGGGTTGCGGTTGGTCTCCGCCACGCCCGCGACGAAGTAGAGGAAGAATGCCAGCAACCCGGGGAAGACGAACCAGAGCTGGATCCTGTCCTGCCGCTCGACGATCTCGACGAGCGAGAGGGACCGCGTCATCAGGAGAACCGCGACGAGCGCCAGCCCCATCGGGACTTCGTAGGACACCAGCTGCGCGGCCGAGCGCAGCCCCCCCAGAAGCGAGTACTTGCTGTTGGAGGCCCAGCCTCCGAGGATGATCCCGTACACGCCGATCGAAGTGATCGCGAGCAGGAAGAGCAGGCCGATGTTGATGTCGGTCACATAGAGCGGCGTCGAGACGTTCCGCGAAAGGCGAAGCGACGGGCCGAACGGGATGAGCGCCAGCGCGGTCAGCGCCGGGATCACGGCGAGCACGGGGGCGAGGAAGTGGACGGCGCCCTCGGCGCGCGCGGGCGTCACGTCCTCCTTGGCCACGAGCTTGACGAGATCCGCCAGACCCTGCAGAGTGCCCTTTGGTCCCACGCGATTGGGGCCCAGGCGCACTTGCATGAAGCCCATGAACCGGCGCTCCGCAAGCACGACCACGAATCCGATGACGGCCGGTACCAGCGCCACGAGCAGCACGACTTTGATGTAGGTCAGCACGGTGGGCGTCAGGACGTTCATCGGTCGACCTCCCCCAACACGATGTCCACGGTGCCGATCAGGGCGACGAGGTCGGAGACGAGGTGCCCCTTCGCCAGCCGCGGAAGCGCCTGAAGGTTGATGAAGGAGGGCGGCCGGCAGTGCATCCGGTACGGGCGGTTGCTGCCGTTGGAGACGCAGTAGAAGCCGAGCTCCCCCTTGGGCGACTCGACGGAGGCGTAGACCTCCTCGGCCGGCGGCTTGATGACGCGCGGGACCTTCCCGCGGATTTCTCCCGGCTCGAGCTTGTCGAGGCACTGCCGCAGGATGCGCACGCTCTGCCGCATCTCCTGCACGCGCACGATGTAGCGGTCATAGGTGTCGCCGTTGACCCGCGTGGGGATGACGAAATCGAGCTCCTCGTAGCACTCGTAAGGCTGCGCCCGCCTCAGGTCCCATTCCACGCCGGACCCGCGCAGGATCGGCCCGGTCAGCCCGCGCTCGATGCACTCCTCTCCCGAGATCACGCCGATGCCAACGGTGCGTTTCTTCCAGATCCGGTTGTCCGTCAGGAGCTGCTCGTATTCGTCGATGCGCGCCGGCATGTCGTCCACGAACTCGGAGAGCCGCTCCGTCCACCCGGCCGGCAGTTCGAAGGGAAGGCCGCCGATGCGCATGCAGTTCAGGGTCAGGCGCGCGCCGCAGTACTCCTCGAAGAAATCGAGGATCTGCTCCCGCTCGCGGAAGGTGTACCAGAAGGGGGTGACGGCTCCCAGGTCGATTCCGGAAGTCCCCAGCCACACGAGGTGCGAGGAGAGCCGCTGCAGCTCGTCCAGGATCACGCGGATCAACTGGGCGCGGCGCGGCACCTCCAGCCCGAGCAATTTCTCCACGGTCAGGCAGAAGGCGTGGTTGTTGGTGGCGGCCGCGACGTAGTCCATCCGGTCCGTGTGGGGCAGCCCCATCGGGTAGGTCTCGGTCTCGAAGAGCTTCTCGGTGCCGCGGTGCAGATAGCCGACGTCCGGCTTCGCTTCCAGGATCTTCTCGCCGTCGACCTTGAGCACGAGCCGCAGGACGCCATGGGTCGAGGGATGCTGCGGCCCGAAGTTGAGCTCCATCTCCTGGACGTCGAAGAGGGTGGGGACTTCCGGATGTTCGATCGTTCTGTCAGTCATGCCGCACCCTGAAGTCGCGCGCACGCTTCGATTGGAAATTGAATCATTTGCCCATTGATCCATTGATCCATTGCGGCAATGAACCGATGATCCAATGAATCAATGGGCCAATTCCTCCATTGATTCATTGCGGCAATGAACCGATGATCCAATGAATCAATGGACCAATTCCTCATGAGACCACCTTGCGGTTGGGATCGGTCGGGCTGGGTCCCAACCCCTCCGGCCACTCCTCCGGGTAGATCGCGGCCCCGGTGTCGATCCCCTCGAGCGGGAAGTCCTTGCGCAGCGGGTGTCCGTGGAAGCCCTCCCAGGTCAGGATGCGCCGCAGGTCGGGATGGCCGGCGAACC
>JAWOLE010000191.1:0-33531 GCA_033853815.1 Thermoanaerobaculia bacterium | reverse complement strand
GTCGTCGATTGCTGGGTGACTCCGGAGGACGAGACCGGGTACCTGGCTGTCACTGCATCAGGTGTCGCGCTGGGTATCCTGGACGCTTCTGGAAACAAGGCGCGCGAGCGGACCTACGGACCCTACGATCAATGGGTTCCCGTGGCCGCGGCCAGCAGTATGGACGGTTTGAGTCGCATCCTCTGGCAGAACGTGGATGGCCGCTGGGACGTGTGGTTGGCTGGCTCTGACGACGTGCTGGGCTCCTTCGCATTTCCGGCAGAGCCCGGCTTGACGGTCGAGGACGTCGCCGGTGGACAGGCAGGCGTTACGCACGTCCTGGCGCGCGGTAACGGGGACGCCGTCCTCTGGACCGTTGACGCTCAAGGGGGCAAAGCGGGAGCGGTATCGCTCGGGTCTTACCCAGGTTGGACGGCCGCTGCGATTTCCGACGGCGCCGACGGTCTCACGCGGCTTCTCTGGACCGACACGGACGGAAGGTTTGGTCTCTCCCTGGTCTCCTCGGCCGGAATACTAGAGACAGCCCGCTATCGAGAAGACGGGACGGCGGTCGACGTCGCGGCCGGAGGCGACGGGCTGACACGGATTCTGCGCGTGAGCAGCGACGGCCACGTGGGCCTCTGGATCGTGGATGGCTCCGGGACACTCGTCGCGATCGGCCCGACCTACCCCGCGCCCCCTGGATTCGCCGCGCGGCACCTCTCCGCCGGACAGGACGGATCCACCCGAATCCTGTTGAGAAGCTCGGCTCGGGCGGAAATCTGGCTCCTGTCGCCGGATGGCGTGCTCCAGGGCTCGATTGACCTGGCGGCTCCGCCTCCCGCCGGCATCGCTGGGGACTGGATGGGAACCTTCGACTCAGCCGATTTCGTTGACTGCGACAGCGGCACTCCGGCGCAGGCGAGCTTCACGCAGGACGGGGAAGACTTCGTCGGAACCTTGAACGCTCCAAACGACTGCGGGTTTATGGGAGCCCGCTTCATAGGCACGCTTCAGGGAAGCACGCTTTCGGGGAAGGTCGGGGGGGACCGCTTCACAAATGCCGTCGCGACCGGGACTCTCTCGGGAACAAACCTGGAAATCACGATCGTGAACGGCTGGGGCTTCATCCCCGGAGGCCAGATGCATCTCCACCGATGAGTAGGACTCGAAGCCGCCGAAGAGGGCTCCGACTTGCGGCCTCGCCTCTTTACTTCGAGGCAGCCTGTCATTAGTTCGCGGCGCGCGTAGTCTCCCGACGGAGGAGGGAGGAGGCGCGCGCCGCGGGAGCGGAGTGCTTACACGGGATCAGGCGGGCGGTCGAAGCCGCATCCGCCCGAGCTGCCCGCCGGTGCGCCGGAGGCGCAGATCCCGCGCGAGCACGGAGCGACGTTGACTCCCCGAGAGGACAGAGGCTAAACTTTCGCTCCGAAAGGAGTCTGAAACTGGCCTCGGAGAAGCGGGGCAGCGTGACACAGGTGGAGATCTTCGGCCAGACCTACAACGTCCGGGCCGACGGAGACAGCGCCTACATTCACGATCTGGCCCGTTTCGTGGATTCTCGGATGAAAGAAGTGGCCGAGAGGACGGCGACGGTCGACACGACGAAAATTGCCATCCTCGCGGCGCTGAACATATCGGATGACCTTCACCAAAAGGAGAGACAGCGAAAGGACAATCCATCCGACGCGGTCGCGCGGGCGGAGCGTCTAATCCGGAAACTGGACGACGCCCTGGGCGCCTGAAGGCGCGGCGTCGGCTTCCCGAACAGTCGGGAGACACGAAAGAAACGAGTGGTCGGTTCTAGAGCCCTGGAGTTCGAAACGGTAAGCCCTCGGCGGGAGAGAGACTTCCGCATCGTCGTGTAGCCGCCGCCCCGTCTTTGGCGCCCCGGGCAACAGGGGAGCCGACAAATGAACACTGATCTCGCGATCGCGATCGCGGGTGGGTTTCTATTGGCCGCCGCGATCTCGGGCGTCGCGTACGTCTTCCTCAGGAGGAAGATTGAAGCCGAGCGCTCGAGCGTCCGGGCGGAAGCCGAGCGGGTCCTCACGGAGGCCAACCGCACCGCCGAGGCCAAGCTGCGCGAGGCCTCGATCGAAGCCAAGGAGAAGGTGCTCGCCGCCCGGGCCGAGTTCGACAAGACGGTCCAGGTCCGCCGGCAGGAGATCGCCGCCCTCGAAAAACGGGTGCTCCAGAAGGAGGAGAACCTCGACCGCAAGCTCGCCCAGCAGGAGCGCCGCGAGGAGGAGTACGCCCGCAAGGAGAAGGCGGTGGCCGAGTCCCAGAAACGGCTGGACGAGGCGCACGCCGAGGCCGGGCAGATCGTGGAAGAACAGCGCAAGCGGCTCGAACAGATCTCCGGGCTTACGGCTGTGGATGCCCGCCGGGACCTCGTCAAGTCGATCGAGAACGAGGCGCGGGTCGAGGCGGCCGGCTTAATCCGCCGCATCGAGGAGGAGGCCACCGAGCAGGCCACCCAGAAGGCGCGCCGGGTGATCGGCATGGCGATCCAGCGCCTGGCTTCCGACTCGGTTGTCGAGGCGACGGTTTCGGTCGTCGAGCTTCCGTCCGACGACCTGAAGGGCCGGATCATCGGCCGCGAGGGCCGCAACATCCGGGCGCTCGAAGCCGCGACCGGGGTGGACCTGATCATCGACGACACGCCCGAAGCCATCGTCATCTCGGCCTTCGAGCCTCTGCGGCGCGAGGTGGCGCGCACGGCCCTGGAGAAGCTGATCGCCGACGGCCGCATTCATCCCGCGCGCATCGAGGAGGTCGTCGAGAAGGTCCGTTCCGAGCTGTGGGAGAAGATCCGCCAGGAGGGAGAGGCGACCGCCCTGGAATTCGCGATTCCGGATCTCCACCCCGAGCTGATCAAGCTGCTCGGCCGCTTGAAGTACCGCACGTCGTACGGCCAGAACGTCCTCCAGCACTCCAAGGAGGTCGCGTGGCTCGCCTCCAACATGGCGGCCGAGCTCGGCGCGGACGTCGAAGTGGCCAAGCGCGCGGGCCTGCTCCACGACATCGGCAAGGCGATCGACCGCGAGATGGAGGGGACCCACCTCGAGTTGGGCCGCGACGTCCTGAAGAAGTTCGGCGAGAGGGGCGAGGTCATCCACGCCATGGAGTGCCATCACGGGGACTACGAGCCCCGCTCGCTCGAGGCCGTCCTCGTCAACGGAGCCGACGCCCTTTCGGCCGCCCGCCCCGGCGCCCGGCGCGAGATCCTGGAGACCTACGTCAAGAGGCTGGAGAAGCTCGAGCACATCGCCGACGGGTTCAAGGGGGTCCAGAAGGCCTTCGCGGTCCAGGCGGGCCGGGAGCTGCGCATCATCGTCGAGGCGGGCCGCGTGACCGACGACGAAGCCCTGTGGCTCTCCCGCGACGTGGCCCGGAAGATCGAGTCGGAGCTGCAGTATCCCGGCCAGATCAAGGTCACGGTGATCCGCGAGACCCGAGCCGTCGAGTATGCCCGATGAGCCGTAAGACGTTAAACGTGAAACGTAAATCGAGGCTTGTAGCAGTTTCGTTTTACGTCTTCACGTTTTACGTTTGACGCGATGAACATCCTCTTCATCGGCGACGTCGTGGGCTCTCCCGGCCGGCGCGCCCTGGCCGACGGCCTGCTTCCGCTGATCGACAAACGGCGCATCGACTTCACGATCGTCAACGTGGAGAACGCGGCGGGAGGCTTCGGCCTGACCCTCGAGCTCTTCGACGATCTCTCGCGGATGCCCATCGACGTCTTCTCCTCCGGCAACCACATCTGGGACAAGAAGGAGATCTACGAGGCTCTGAACTCCTCCGACCGTCTCCTGCGCCCCGCGAACTACCCGACGGGAAACCCCGGACGCGGCTTCACGGTGCAGTCCACGGCCGGGGGCATCCCGGTCGGGGTCCTGAACCTCCAGGGCCAGGTCTTCATGCCGGCGCACGCGGACTCCCCGTTCCGCATCGCCGACGAGGAGCTGGCGCGGGCCGGAGACGTCAAGGTCATCGTGGTGGACATGCACGCCGAGGCAACCTCAGAGAAACAGGCGATGGGCTGGTACCTGGACGGCCGCGTGTCGGCGGTCATCGGCTCCCACACGCACGTGCCGACCGCGGACGAGACCGTCTTGCCCGGGGGCACCGCCTATCTGACCGACGCGGGGATGACGGGCGCCTACGAGGGGATCATCGGATTTACCCGCGACCGCATCATCGAGAGGTTCCTGTCGCAGACCCCCCGCGCCTTCGAGACGGCCAAGAAGGACATTCGGCTCTCCGGCGCGGTCATCGCCGTGGACGAGGAGACCGGCAAGGCGAAGGCGATCGAACGGGTGCAGGTGAGGGTGGACTAGGAAGAATCGGGTGATCTGCGATCGGATGATCTGGTGATCGAGCGGAATCGGGTGATCTGCGATCTGGCGATCGGGTGATTGACCGGAGCTTCACTTCACCCGATCACCCGATGGCTCGATCATCCGATTCCCATTCACCCGATCACCCGATCACCCGATCACCCGATCGGAAACTCACGGCGATCGTCACCACCTTCAACGAGGAAGGGAACATCGCCGACTGTCTGGCGACGCTCTCCTTCGCCGACGAGATCCTCGTCGTGGATTCCTTCTCGACCGACCGGACGGTCGCGATCGCATCCGCCTTCCCCGCGACCCGGGTCCTCCAGCACGAGTACTCGGGCAACGGGCCGCAGTGCAACTGGGCCATGGAGCAGGCGGCCCATCCCTGGATCCTGATCGTGGACGCGGACGAACGGGTCACGCCCGATCTTGCCCGAGAGATCGAGAGTCTCCTTGCCAGGGGCCCCTCGGCCGAGCACTACTTCCTGCGCAGGGACAACCTGTTCGTCGACAGGGTCATCCGCCACTCGGGCTGGGGAGGGGACCGGCTCGTGCGGCTGCTGCGCCGCGGCTCGGCTCGCTACCCCGAGCAGCGCGTGCACGCCGACATGCGGCCGGGCGGCCCGACTCCGACCCTATCGGCGCCACTCATCCACTACACGTGCCGCTCCCTGCCTCAGTATCTCGAGAAGCTCCACCGTTACGCGGAATGGGGAGCCCGGGACCTCGCCGGGCGGGGCCGGAGCGCGGGCCTCGTGGAAGTCGGGCTGCGCCCGGCGTGGCGTTTCTTTCGCGCCTACGTGCTGGAGGCCGGTTTCGCCGACGGCCTTCCCGGCTTCGTCGTCTGCGCCCTGCAGTCCTACGGCGTCTTCCTGAAGTGGGCGAGGCTGTGGGAGCTGCGGCGGTCAGAAAAACAGGGTCCCTCAGTATCGTGACCCAGGCCCCGGGCGTGCTCTTCGTGCCGTAGTGGGGGTATCCGCCCGCGACCACGAGACGGCGGTTACGCCGTGATGCGGGCGGCCGCGTGCCGAGCGTCGTCGGCCGCGCAGGTGGCCGAGGGGCGCGACATGCGGCGCGTCCGCCGCCGCAATCGCCGCCCCTACGGCACGGATGGTGACCGCGGGCCCCGGTCTGGTTCCGCCATCAATCCCTCGTACCACGCCTTCGCTTTTTCGGCGAAGCGGTCCGCGGTGAACGCGAGGGCGCGCCTGCGCGCCTCCTGTCCCATCCGGCGGCGCGTCTCTTCGGAGCCTGCGAGGCGCGCGACGGCCTGCGCCAGGCCCTTCGCGTCGGCGGCGACGATCCCCTCCTCTCCGTCCGTCATGAGATCGCGGACCCCGGGGACGTCCAGGGCGGCGGTCGGGAGGCCCGACGCCATCGCCTCGAGGATCGCCCGCTGTCCCTGGTCGGAGCCGGAAGCGGCGAAGACAAAGATGTCCCAGCAGCGATAGAGGCTCGGAAGATCGTCTTCCTGGTAGCCCGTCCAGAAGTTGCGATCGGCGCTGCCGAGCCGCGCGGCGAGATCCTTCAGCAGCGGCATCCGTTCTCCGTGTCCGACGTGCACGAGGCCGAGCGAGGGCAGTTGGGCGGCCGCCGCGATCGCCTCCTCGTACCCGCGGCCCGCGGCCATCTTCCCGACGGTGCCCGCGAGGAGCATGCCCTCCGGGATGCGAAATCGGCGAATCGTCTCGATCCGTTCGTCCGGCGTCCCGGGCCGGAAGCGTTCGGCGTCCACGACGGGGGGGAGGATAGGGCCCGGCGCTCCGAACCGCTCGGCGATCTCCCGGTTGGCAAAGGCGAAGGCCCTGACGTCGCCGAAGAGAGCACGGAAAGTCGAGCTTCGGTGAGCGTGGCGGAGGTGGTGGATCGTCCGGGCCACTCGGGCCCGCGTGCGCCATGCGGCCAGGCGGGCCAGGGCATGATCGTGCGTCGTATGCGCGTGGAGGATGTCGAAGTTCTCCCGCAGGATCGTGTCGTGCAGTCTGCGGCCGTCCAGCAGGAGATTGCCCGGAGTGCGCGGGTGGGTGATCAGGGGCCTCGCCCAGCCCCGCGGCAACAGACGCAGGGCGAGCGGGCTCGCGGCGACGAACGCGTACTGCGCCTCGACCCCCGCAGCGACGAGGGCGGCAGTCTGGTCGAAGACGACGGCGGCCGGCCCCGTCCATTTTTCGCCGGCGACGAGCTGCAGGATGCGCACGGGCGAAGGTTATAAGACAAGGTGTCAGGGAAGAGGTTTCAGGTGAAATGCAGGTGTCAGGTGTCGGGTGCCGGGGACCGGCCGAGCCCCAACCTGAAACCGACACCCGGCACCTGGAACCTGCATTTTCCCTGACGCCTTTCACCTGACACTTCTCCGGTTCCTCATCAGGGATAGACTCCCTACAGGGAGGTCCCTCGATGGCGGTTGATCCTGAACTCCTGGCTATCCTGGTCTGCCCCAAGACGAAGGGACCGCTCGAGCTGATCGAGCTGAAGGAAGAGACGCGCCGGAAGCTCGTCGAGAAGTACCGCGAAAAGTTCCGGGGCGAGGAGCCGGTCGTCACGCAAGGGCTCTACTCGAAGCAGGCGGACCTCGTCTATCCGATCGTCTCGGACATTCCCGTGATGCTCGTGGACGAGGCGCTTCCGGGGTCGGAAGCCCGTTGAACGAACGGTCCCTAGTGCTTAGTCCCCGGTCCTTAGTCATGCGCACCGAGGACCAAGGACTAAGGACTACGGACTAAGGACTCCAGACCAAGGACTAGGGACTGAAGGGGTGACGCTCCAGAAGGTCCTGTTCCCGCTCCTGGTCCTCTTCGTCTTCCTCACCTCGCAGATTTCACCGGCCTATGTCGTCTTCGCGCTGCTCGCTCTCCTCTGGGTCGCGGCGATGTGGCGGGAGCGTCGCCTGGCGCCATCCCTATCCTCACCGCTGACGGCGCTTGCCGGTCTCCAGGCGCTCTTCATCGCGCTCTCGACGCTCTTCTCGAGGGATCCTGCGGCGAGCGTGCAGCACCTCGGGGGGATCTCGCTGCTCCTGCTGCTTCCCATCACGATGGACCTGGCAGACCGGACCGCCCGCGCGCGGCTCCTGTTCCTGGCGCTCGCCGCGAATGCGATTGTCCTGTCGGGGATCGGGTTCTGGCAGTTCGCCCACGGCGGCGACGACCTGGAGAACCGCATCATGGCGACCCTCTCGCACTGGATGACCTTTTCGGGCCTGGCCATGATCGCCGGATGCCTGCTGCTCGGGTTCGCCTTCGAGGGACGGGGAGCGTGGCGGTGGCTGGGGCTGGCCGCGGTCGTTCCCCTGGCCGCGATGGTCCTGACCTTCACGCGCAACGCCTACGTGGGCACCTTCGTCGCCGTCGCGGTCTACCTGGTTCTCCGAAAACCCCTCGGTCTTCTGATCCTGCCTCCCGCTCTGCTCGTCCTCTACCTCCTGATGCCCCCTTCCGTCCGGTCCCGGATCGTGTCCATCGGATCACTGGACGACCGGACCAACCGCGACCGGATCGCGATGGTGCACGCGGGATTTCGGATGATCCGCGAGTCCCCTCTCTTCGGCATCGGCCCGGAAATGGTCAAGAGGTACTACCCGCTCTACCGCGACGAAGAGGCGCCGCAATGGGAGGAGCCGCACCTGCACAACAACACGCTGCAGATCGCCGCGACCAACGGCCTTCCCGCGGCGGCGGCCTACCTCGCGATGATGGTCCTCTTCTTCGGCCGGACGGGAATCCTCCTGCGGCGCGAGAGGGATCCCGGGCGCGCCGCCCTGCTCGCGGGAGCCATGCTCGCCGGCACGGCCCTCTTCGTGGCCGGTTTCTTCGAATACAACTTCGGCGATACGGAGGTCGAGATGGCCACATTGGTCGTATTGGCGATCCCCTTTTCAGGCGCTATGAGGAGCGAAGAGGTTTCAGGTTAGAGGTGTCAGGGGAAATGCAGGTTTCAGGTGCCAGGTGCCGGGTGGCAGGTGAACTAGGCTCCGGTCCCTGAAACCTGACACCGGACACCCGACACCTGCGTTTGACCTGGACCCTGAACCCTGACACCTGCATTTAGAATATTCACGATGTATCCCCGCCCCGTCCCGGTCCTTGGAAAGCCCCGGCCCTACACGGTCTCGGAGCTCCTCGCCGAGGTTGCGTCGTCTCTGCGCTCCTCCTGGCGGGACGTCGCGGTCGTCGGAGAGGTGAGCCGGTTCGACCTGCGTGGCGGGCACGGCTATTTCAGCCTGAAGGATCGCACGGCGTGCCTGAACGGGATCATCTTCGCCTCGGACCTCGCGCGTGTGGCCTTCCGCGTCACGCCGGGCCTCGAGGTCGTCGTGCGGGGCTCGCTCGATCTCTGGGCTCCGCAGGGCCGGTTCCAGATCAAGGCCTGCGCGATCGAGCCGGTTGGGATCGGCGCCCTGCAGCTCGCCTTCGAGCAGCTCAAGGCGAAGCTCGCAGCCGAAGGCCTCTTCGACGCCGCCCGCAAGCGGCGGATCCCGGCCCTCCCACGGCGGATCGGCGTCGTCACCTCGCCCTCGGGAGCCGCCATTCGCGACATCCTGAACGTCCTCGCCCGCCGGCACGACGGGCTCTCCATCACGATCTACCCGGTTCGGGTCCAGGGAGAGGGGGCGGCCGCCGAGGTGGCGGAGGGGATCGTGAGGTTGAACCGCCGCGGCGGATTCGACGTCCTGATCGTCGCGCGCGGGGGAGGTTCTCCCGAGGACCTCGCCCCCTTCAACGACGAACGGGTGGCCCGCGCGCTCGCGGCCTCGCAGCTTCCGACGATCTCCGCGATCGGCCATGAGACCGACGTCACGATCGCGGACCTCGTGGCCGACCTGCGCGCGCCGACGCCGTCGGCGGCGGCGGAGCTGGTCGTCGAGAGGAAGGACGCTCTCGTGCGCCGGCTCTCTGACGGCCGCGGCCGCTTGGCCCGCGCCCTGCGTTCGCGGCTGGGGCTCGAGCGCGGCCGCCTGACCGGACTCTCGCGGGCGGAAGGGCTCCTGCGCTTCCGCTACCGCCTGCGGGAGTGGAGGGAGCGCGTCGGGCAAAGCCGCGGCGCCCTCGTCGCGGCCCTGGAGGGGAGGCCGCGAGCCCTGGCCTCGCGCCTGGCGGCCGCGCGCAAGGTGCTCGACAACTTCGCGAGGGTCGTCGAGCTCGAGCGGCGGCGGGAGAAGGTCGCGCGGTCGAAGGCGTCGCTGACCGAGCGCATGGCGCGGCTTCTCGAGCGCCGGCGGGAGAGGCTCTCGCGCGCGGCGGCGAAACTCGAAGCCTTGAGTCCCCTCGCAATCCTCGGGCGGGGCTACGCCGTCGCCATGCGGGAGGGGGGCCGGGCGCCGCTCCTTTCGGCCTCCGAGGTCCGGCCCGGCGAGAGGATCCGCGTGCGGCTGCACGAAGGGGAGCTCAAGGCGGTGGTGCGAGAAGGGTCCGGCGCGAAAACGGGAGCGGAAGTCGAGTCCCGCGGGCCCTCCCTCCCGAGTCCCGAGTCCCGCGCGCCCGGGGCGCCGCTGCCCCTTTTCGATTTCCTCTTCGACGGGGAGGGAGAATGACGACGCGACCCAGGAAAGAAAAGAGCTTCGAGGAGGCCATGGAGCGCCTTGAGGCGATCGTGGCCGCCATCGAATCCGACGAGCTCGGACTGGAGAAACAGTTCGCCCTCTTCCAGGAGGGCATGGCTCTGGCGCGCTTCTGCGACGGCAAGTTGACGGATGTTCAGAAGTCCGTCGAGATCGTGCTGAAGGAATCCGCCGGGGAATGGAAGACCGCGCCGTTTGAGACGGCCGAAGTCTCCGGCGAGGACGACGACGAAGACGACCGGGCCTGAGGCTGTCGGCAGCCGGGGCCGCGCGAGAGCGAGAGACCGTTGACTGCGCCGGGCTCGCGCGCCCCGGGCGCGCTGGCCGAGTATCTGGCGGCGAGAAAGCGGGAGATCGACCGGGAGCTCGACCGGCTCGTGCCTCCCGAGACGGCCTGGCCGGTGACGCTCCATCGCGCCATCCGCCATTCCCTCTTCGCCGGAGGCAAGCGGCTGCGTCCGATCCTCTGCCTCGCGGCTGCCGAAGCGATCGGCGGCGAGTCCGGCCCGGCTCTGTCGGCGGCCTGCGGTCTGGAGATGATTCACACCTACTCGCTGATCCACGACGACCTGCCCGCGCTCGACGACGACGAGCTGCGGCGCGGTGTGCCAACCTGCCACGTCGTCTTCGGAGAGGCGGTCGCGATCCTCGCCGGCGACGCGCTCCTGACCCACGGTCTCGGGACCCTCGCGCGCTACCCCGAGGAGAAGATCTACACGGAGGCGAGGACGCGCGCCGTCGCGGCGGTCGTCGACGCGATCGGAACCGTCGGCATGATCGGCGGCCAGATCGCGGACCTGGAGGCGGAGGAGGTCGCGCACCCCTCCGAAGAGCTCGTCGCCCGCATCCACGAGAGCAAGACCGGCCGACTGATACGAGCCTCACTCGCCGTGGGGGGGCTTCTCTCCTTCGCCGTGGAGGAGGACCTCGGCAAGCTCGACGCCTACGGGAGCGCCATCGGCCTGGCCTTCCAGATCAAGGACGACCTGCTCGACGTCGAGTCGGACGCGGCGACTCTCGGCAAGGCCGCCGGAAAGGACGCGGCCGCCGGCAAGGCGACGTTCCCCGCCGTGTGGGGCATCGAGCGCTCGCGCGCGAAGCTCTCCGAAAAGATCGAGGAGGCGATCGCCACCGCCCGGTCGCTTCCCTCCGGCGGCGGCCGCCTTCCCGATCTCGCCCGTTACGTCGGCCAGCGCCGCTCCTGAAGGATTCGGTTACGATACGGACAATTCAGGGAAATGGGGTCAGTCTTTCAAAATGGTATTATTGGCGGCGAGGTGACAGGCGGGTGGCCGCTGCCCGCACCACGCCCCGGACCCTCCGGCGGTGCGCAGGTAGGCCGGTTGAGGGGCAACGCACCAAGGCGTATCGTGTCCGCCAGGCAAGGCAGGACTAACCAGTGATTGCGTCGCCCAACATTTCGCTGCGTCGGACGCCGGCGGCTCCTTTATCAGCGAGACAGTCAGGCGTCAGGCCGGCGCTGGTGAGCTCGAAGCCGTCAGGCGGCATGCCGCCCGTTGGCGACGGTGGACGCGAAAGGAGCAACATGGCTTTACAGGTATCGGCCATCATGATCGGCGTCGCTGACCTCGCGCGCTCCAAGAAGTTCTACGAGAGCCTGGGCTGCACGATCGAACAGGAATATCCGGTGTTCGTGTCGTTTAATCTTGGCGAAAGCTCGTCAAAGCTGGCCCTCTACGGTCGCGAGGCCGCCGCTCAAGATGCTGGCGTGTCCCCGGAAGGGACTGGCTTTCGCGGAGTGTCCTTCCACTACATCGTGCCCACGGCGCAAGCGGTCGACCAAATGATCGCGAAGGCCACGGCTGCGGGCGGAACGGTGGTCAGGAATCCCGCGCAAGCGCAATGGGGAGGCTATTTCGGCTACTTCAGTGACCCTGACGGCTACCTCTGGAAAGTGGCGTCGGCCTCATAGCTCAGGGACGTGTATTGGAGCGAGCAGTTCCTGGCCGAGCGGCTTCAGAATGAGCTCGCCAGGAAGGCAGACTCTCGGCTGCAACAGACCCGCTCCTGGGGACGAGTGATTGAAGGATTGAAGGGAATGGAGGATTGACTGTGTTCAATCTTCAATCGGCAATCCTTCAATCTTCAATGTCATGAGGGCCTTCGTCCAGACGGCGGTCGGCCGGTACGAGGAGCGGGAGATTCCCATGCCGAAGGCGGGCATGGGAGAGGTCGTTCTCAGGGTTCGGGCGGCGCTGACCTGCGGCACGGACGTGAAGCTCCTCGAGCGCGGGCACGCCGCGATTGCGCTGCCCGTGACGATGGGGCACGAAGCCTGCGGCGAGATCGTCGAAGTGGGCGAGGGAGTCGAAGGGTTCCGCCCCGGCGAGAGAGTGGTTCCCGGCGTGACGGGACCCTGCGGTGTCTGCGGGGATTGCCGGGCCGGCCACTCCAACCTCTGCCCGGCCGGCCACTCCGACAGGACCTGGGGGGCGTTTGCGGAATTCCTTCGCGTGCCGGCTTCCGTCGTCCGCTCGAACCTCCACCGCGCGCCCGATGGAGTGTCCGACGAGACCGCGGCCTTCCTCGATCCCGTGGCCTCGGTCTTCCATGGTTGGAGCCGGTTGCGGTCGCCGCGGCCCCGGAGAATCCTCATCTACGGGGCGGGCGCCCTCGGACTCCTCTGGGCGGCCTCGGCCCGCGCCCGCGGCGTCAAGGCGATCGTGGCCGGGCGCGGAGCGGCGCGCCTGGAGGTCGCCGCGCGCTTCGGCGCCCGGGTCGTTGACGTCGACCGAGAGTCGGCCGAAGGCCTCGGCGCGGACGCGGCGGTGGACTGCACGGGAGACCCGCGGGTCTGGGAGTTGCTTCCCGGGCTCGTCGGCACCGGCGGCCGGGTCCTCCTCTTCGGCGGCTGCGCGCCCGGGGCCGCGGTGACCTACGACGCTGCGCGGCTCCACTACTCCGAGATCTCGCTCGCGGGCTCGTTCCATTACACGCCGGAGGAAGCCCGCGCCGCCATGGCTGCGCTCGCCTCGGGCGAGATCGATCCGCGGCCGCTCGTCACCGCGTCGGGCGCCCTCTCGGATCTTCCGCGGTTTCTCGAGGCCCAGCGCCGCGGGGAGGGGATCCGCTATGCCGTCCGCCCTTGACCGGCTGCTGTATTAATACTTAGTATATACGCATGAAACGCAAGCTCGTGCACATCGGCAGCTCGCTCGCGGTGACCCTCCCGGCCGAGGTCGTCCAGGAATTCAGGCTGAAGAAGGGACAGGCGGTGGACGTGTCGGTCCATCCGGTGACCGGCGCCGTCACGATCCGCCCCGGCGTCCGGTACTACGAGAACGGCAAGGTGACGCGGAACTTCCGCGAGAAGGCGGAGGATCTGATCCGCCGGCGCGAAGCGCTCTACCGCGAACTCGCGAAGTAGTGATTTTCTATCTTTCGGTGGAGCAGCTTCTCTGGCTCCACGCCCTTCAGATCGAGCGGTTCGGGGGTCTGGGTGGCGTGCGGGACTACCGGGGAGGTCTCGAGTCCGCGGCGGCGCGGCCGGCCATGACGTTCGGAGGCGAAGATCTCTATCCGGATTTGGCGGCCAAGGTCGCTGCGGCCATGCATTCGATCGTCATGAACCATCCCTTCGTGGACGGCAACAAGCGCGTCGGGGTGGCGGCGGCGGAATTCTTTCTCGAATTGAACGAATCCCGGCTGGCTGCGTCGAATGCGGAACTGGAAGAGCTGACCCTCTCCGTCGCCCAGGGCGAACTCGACGCGGAATCCCTCGCCATCTGGTTCCGCCAGCGCCTCGGGCGCTCGGATTAGCCGTTTCGATGAAAGCTGTTCGGATCGAAGAGGACGGGGCGGTCTCGATCGTCGAGGTGCCCGTGCCGCGGATCGGGCCGGGCGAGGCGCTCCTGCGGACGCGAGTGGTCGGGATCTGCGGCTCGGACCTGATCGACTGGTACGTGCGCAAGAAGGCCGGCACCGTCATCGGACACGAAGTTGCCGGAGAGGTCGCCGCCGTGGGCGCGGGGGCCGAGGCCTTCCGGCCGGGCGACCGGCTGGTCCCGCATCATCACGCCCCGTGTCTCTCCTGCGGCGCCTGCCGCGCCGGACGGTACGTCCACTGCGCGGAGTGGCGCTCCTCGAGACTCGATCCCGGGGGCATGGCCGAGTTCGTTCGCGTGCCGGCCGGCAATCTCGCCCGCGACACGCAGAGGATCCCCGCGGCGCTCTCAGACGAAGAGGCAAGTTTCACGGAGCCGCTCGCGACCGTCGTGAAGGCCTTCCGCCGGGGCGGGTTCGAGTCCGGCCAGTCGCTCATCGTCATCGGCCTCGGGTCCGCAGGCCAGCTCGCGGCGCGCCTGGGCCGCGCGCTCGGCGCCTCGCGGATCGTCGGGGCCGACCGGGTTGCCTCCCGGATCGCCCTGGCGAAGGAGTCAGCCGCCGACGAGGCCTTCGACGTGGATCGCGAGACGATCGCCGACGGCGCGCGCCGCCTCTCGGGAGGCGCGGGATTCGATTTCGTCTTCGTCGGGCCGGGCAAGGGGGGCGTCGTCCGCTCCGCCGCCGAGGCGGCCGCGCCCGGCGGCACGGTCCTCCTCTTCACGATGACGCCCCCGCGGGAGGAGGTCTCGCTGCCGCTCCACGATCTCTACTTTCGCGAAGTTCGCCTCGTCCCCTCCTACTCCTGCGGGCCCGACGACACGCGGGAGGCCCTCGCCCTGATCTCCTCGGGCCGCGTGGCCGTCGCGGATCTCGTCACGCACCGCTATCCGATCGAGCGCGCGCCCGAAGCCTTTGCCCGCGCCCGAGACCCGAACGGCTCTATCAAGGTCCTCGTCACGTTCGGATGAAGACCCGCCTCGATCTGCTGCTGGTCTCCCGCGGGCTCGCGCCGACGCGGGAGAAGGCGCAGGCGATGATCCTCTCGGGCCGCGTGGAGGTCGAAGGCCGGCGCGTCGAGAAGGCGGGCACTCCGGTCGATTCCGGCGCGGCCGTCCAGGTGCTCGGACCGCCTCACCCCTACGTCTCGCGCGGGGGCGTCAAGCTCGCGGCCGCCCTCGACGCTTTCGATCTCTCGCCGCAGGGCCTCGTCTGCCTGGATGTCGGCGCGTCCACCGGCGGTTTCACCGACTGCCTCCTCCAGAGAGGAGCGCGCCGCGTCTATGCGATCGACGTCGGCCACGGTCAGCTCGACGCGAAGCTGCGGGCGGACCCACGGGTCGTCCTTCGGGAGAGAGTCAACGCGAGGACCCTCTCGCGCGTCGAGGTGCCCGAGCCCGTCGCGCTGGCGGCGATGGATCTCTCCTTCATCTCGGTACGGCTCGTGCTGCCGAGCGTCGCCGGCCTTCTCGCGCCTGGCGCCGCCGCCGTCGTTCTCGTCAAGCCACAGTTCGAGGCGGGCCGCAGGGAGGTCCCCCGCGGCGGCGTCGTCCGCTCGGCCGCGACACAGCGGCGCGTCGTCTCCGAGATCGAGCGCTTCGGCGCGGACCTCGGCCTGTCGCCGCTCGGCGTGACTCCCTCTCCCATCCGCGGCGCGAGGGGAAACCAGGAGTTCCTGCTGGCCTTCCGGACCGCGTCCGCGGCCTCCAAGTGACCAAGCAGAACTTTCGGCCGCAGGCATTCGCTTCGCGAACGGCGGCCGAGAACTTCAAAGACCGGGGCTTGAAAACGCTCGCAACACCGCCTCACACCCTTTTCAGCAACCTGCTAAATTGAGGCCGATGAAGGGGTCGCGCGGAGTCCGATCGAGGCGATTTCGATGCGTGGGGCTGGCCGCGAAGGTCTCGCCCCGGGCCCTGCGGCTGACCTCGGCCCTCGAGCGGGCGCTCCTCCGGCGCGGGCTCGAGGTCGTTTTCGACGACGAGACCGCCGAGGCGATGGGCAAACCGAAGGGGCCGCCGCGGGAACGCATCGCCCGACACTGCGACCTCGTGCTCGTCCTCGGCGGCGACGGCACGCTGCTGTCGGTCGCGCGCCATGCGCCCTCGACGACGGCGGTGCTCGGGATCAACGTCGGCGTGCTGGGATACCTCGCCGGACTGACGCAGGAAGAGGCCCTGGCGCGGCTCGACGAGGTCCTCTCCGGCGGCTTTCGGGAGGACCGGCGCCGGCGGCTGGACGTCTCCATCTGCGACGGCCCCAATAGCGGCACCTACCGCGCCTTGAACGACGCCGTCCTGAACCGCGACACGGTCGGCCGCATCTCGGCCTTCGCGGTCTCGATCGAAGGACGCCCGATCGCGCGGTTTCGCGGCGACGGCGTCATCGTCGCGACCCCCACCGGCTCGACGGCCTACAGCCTCTCGGCCGGCGGGCCGATCCTCGACCCCGCGCTCGCCGCGGTGGTGGTGACGCCCATCTGCGCGCACTCGTTGACGCAGCGCCCCCTCGTCGTTCCGTCCTCGACGACCGTCGGTCTGAGAGTCGTCGGCCGGGGCCAGAAGGCCGGGGTGCGTCTGACGCTCGACGGGCAGGCCCGCTTCGTCATCGTGCCCGGCTCGACCGTCGAGGTGCGGGAGGCGCGGTCGCGGGCGACGCTCCTGCGCCCGCCCGAGTCGGACAACTTCCACAACCTCTCGGAGAAGTTGAACTGGGGCGTATAGCCCCGGGATGACCGGTCCATGCCGACGGAAGCCCCCCCGCCCGCGTCGCCCTCAACGCCCGCGCCGCCCCGGGAACTCCGGACGCACCGCATCTCCTTCGCTCGGCTTTTCGCCTTCATCGTGCTGTTCGTGGTCCTCGCGGCGTACGCGATCTGGAAGTCCGACCGTTTTCAGAGCCTCATCCACGGCGTCTCGCAGGCCCGGCTGGCGGAGGCCCTCGGTCGGCCGGTCGCGTTCGAGACGGTGGAGATCCGGTTCTTTCCGCCGAAGATCGTCCTGGCCAACGTCCAGATCGGCAACGATCCGCGCCTCCCCGGCCCCCTGCTCACGGCCGAGGAGATCTCGATCGGCGGCGGCGTCTCCCTCTCCGGCAACGAGCTGCGGATCGGGCGTATCCGGGCCTTGCGGCCGCGGGCGCATCTGACCCAGCTGCCCGACGGGAGCTGGAACCTGCCGCCGGGGCTCTCGGCACCCTCCCGCCAGGGGGGCGTCAAGCTTCAGATCGGTTCCTTGCTCCTGCAGGAAGGGGTCCTGGAGCTCTCGGGACGGAAGATCGGAATCGACGGCAGCCTGGAAGACTTCAGTGCCGAGCTCGCCTCCTTCGCGCCCGACCGCTACAACGGTTCGCTCCAGGCGCGGCGCGCCGTCCTGAAGCTGCCCGGCGCCGAACCCCTCGTTCTCGCGCTGTCCACGCGCTTTCGCCTCGAGGGGGGACGCGGGCTGACGTTTGACGACGCCAGCCTCGAGGGGGCCTTCGGGCGCCTGCGGGCGGTCGGATCGCTCGAGGGCGCAAAGGGCGGCGGCGCGACTTTCATGGCCTCCGGCGAGCTGAAGGTCGAAGAGGTTGAGCGCGTCTTCCGCTCCCCTCTCGGATTCTCGGGAATGGCGGGCGTGAACGCGAAGATCGACGTTCCCCTTTCGGGCGGGTTTCGCATCGAGGGGAGCGTCGCCGCGCCTCGCGTGCGCAAGGACGCGTTCGTCTTCGAGAACGTCCTTGCGAACGTCGCCGTCCGGCCGCAGATACTCGTCGGACGGATCGAACGGGCGGACTACTCGGGGGGACGCGCCTCGGGAGTCCTGCGCATCGGGAACCTGACGGGCAAACCGCAGCCCATGACCCTCGCTCTCGAGGGCACCGGCATCTCGCTCGAGCGGTTCTTCGCCGATATCGACCTCAAGGGGACGGGGCTTTGCGGCTCCGCGGCGCTCTCGGTCGCGCTGCGCTGGGGCGAGGCGGGGCTCGAGCGCGCCAACGGCGGCGGCCGGCTTGCGATCGAGGCTGGCCCCGCGAAGTCGATCGTTCCCGGAAGGTACGGCGTGCCGACCGCGGGCGGAGGCGCGTTCGCGATCGTCGACGGCCGGATCGGATTCGAGGGCGTGGACTTCCAATTCCCGCAATCGACCCTGGAGCTGACGGGAGGATTGAAGATCGGGAAGTGGCAGCCGGATTTCGACTTCCAGATGCGGTCGCGCGACCTGACCGAGGTGGACAGGCTCTTCCAGAACTTCCTCGCCGCCACCGGGGAGAAGCCGGAGCCGCTCGGCCTGGGCGGATCGGGAGAGCTCACCGGGCATCTGGCCGGGACCTGGAACAACCCGGACGCGACCGCCCGGGTGTCGGCCGAGCAGGCGCGGTTTGCAGGCGTCCTCTTCGGCAGCGTCCGCGGGACGGTGGACATGCGCGAAGGCGCCTTCCTTTTTCACCCGCTGCAGGTCTCCGACGGCGGCGCGAGCCTTTCGCTTGAGGGAACGACGCGATACCGGAAGGAGCCGGGGCGTCCCAAGATCGACCTCTCCGTCTCCGCGCGCGGCTATCCGCTGCCGCGTCTGCTCCAGTACCTCGAGCTCGACTTTCCCATCGAAGGGAAGGTAACGGGAAACCTTCAGGTCGCCGGCAATCCTCCCGACGCGATCTCCGGAGGCGGCCCCATAAACCTGTCCGACGCTTCCGTCTGGGGGCAGAAGCTCGGCCAGGCGTCGGGGCGCGTGCGGTTTGACCCGGGGCGCTTCGCGGTCGACGGCCTGCGCGCCTCGATCGACGGCGGTGTCGTCGGCGGGAGTGGATCGCTCGCGATCCGGGAGCGGACGTTCCAGGCGCGTCTGGCCGGGGACGCCGTGCCGCTCGAATCGGTGGACGCGTTGAAGTCGGCGGTCTCCGGGGTCACGGGGAAGCTCTCCTTCCAGGCTTCGGCCGGCGGTTCCCTCGACCGCCCCGATCTCACGCTGACGGCTTCGCTGTCGGAGGCGACCTTCTTCGGCCACGCCCTGCCCGCGGGCCTCGAGCCGCGGCTGGAAGCCAGGATCTCCCGCGGGGTCCTCGAGGCCTCGGCGGCGGTGCCGGAACACTGGACCCTCACCTCTCGTGGCGACCTCTTCGGATCGCCCGCGCGCCTGGACGTCTCGCTCGACGCTCCCGATCTCGCGGCCTTCCTCCTGCTGACGCCGGCCGCGCTCCCGGAGGGCGGAGGAGGCTCTCTCGCGGCCCGGGGGAATCTGACGCTGCCGGGCAGGGCGGGGGAGCTGCCCTCCGGATCCTTCACGGTGTCGCGCGCGCGCCTCGACTTCCCGGGCAAGCCGGGACTTCTCGCGACCAAAGGGGACGTGCGCCTCTCGCTCGCGCGCGGGAGGCTCACGCTCCAGGAGTTCGAGGCGACCGGGGAAGGCACGAACCTGAAGATCGGGGGTTGGGTGGCCTTCGATCAGACGCCCGTCGGGCTCTCCCTCGCCGTTTCCGGGCCGATCGACGCCTCGCTGCTTGCGGTGCTCTCGCCCGACCTCGCCATGACGGGCCGGCTCTCGGCCGACGTGCGCGCCTCCGGCACCCTGGACGCTCCGGTCCTGTCGGGCTCGGTGCGAATCGAGAACGGCAAGTACCGCCTGACCAGCCTCGCCCAGGTCCTGGACGACATCGACGGGAGCGTCACGCTGCGGGGAGCGCGAGGCGACGTCCAGATCCGTGCGCGGACGGGCGGAGGCGACGTCTACGGCGCGGGAAACTTCGCCCTGAAGGGCCTCTCGCTGGGAGATTTCCGGTTCTCCGTCCAGGCCCGCCACGTGGCCGTGCGGTATCCCGAGGACCTGAGGCTCGTGGTGGACGCGGACCTGGTGGCCACCGGTCTTTCCGGGTCCAACGTGATCCGCGGGGAGATCACCCTCCAGCGGGGGACCTACTCGAAGGACATCGAGCTGACGATCTCGGATCTGCTCGCCCGCAGCCGTCCGGCGGGCTCCGTCGCCGCGCTCGAGCCCTGGAAGATGAAGACCGCGCTCGAGGTGCGCATCGTTTCCGCCGCCGCCCTGGAGGTCCGCAACAACGTGGCCCGCCTGACGGCCACGGTGGACCTGCTGGCGCGCGGGACCCTGGCCACTCCAACGCTCGTCGGCCAGATCACCCTCGACGAGGGGGGCCGCATCACGTTCCGCGACGTGCGGTACGAGATCGAGTCGGGCACGATCGCCTTCGCCAACACCGAGGGCTTCGAGCCGATCATCGACATCCGCGCCCGTGCCGACACGAAGGGGTACGACATCGGAGTCTCCCTGGTGGGCACGTGGCCGCGCATCCAGACCACGCTGTCCTCCGATCCTCCGCTGCCCGACGAGGCGATCGTCGGCCTGCTCCTGACCGGGACCGCCCCCTCGACCGCGCGCACGACGGCCGAGCCGGGCAGCACCCTGGTCACCGCGGCCGGGGGCATCGTCGGCGGCGCCGCCACGGGCCTCGTCACGCGCCCGACCCAGCGCCTCTTCAAGCTCGACCGCTTCGAGATCGATCCGATCTTCACCGGGAGCGGACCGGTGGACGTGCGGTCGACGGTCGGGAAGCAGGTCACGCCGAACCTTCTCGTGACGTACTCCCAGTCCTTCGACTCGAGCAGGGAGCCGATCTTCCAGCTCGAATGGTGGTTGAGCGACTCCGTCGTTCTGCAGGGACGGCGCGACGAGAACGGGATCTACATTGTCGACGTCCGCCGGCGGCAGAGGCTTTGAGACCTTTCCTTCGCGCCGCGGGCATCGCGGGTCTCGCGCTCCTCCCGGCCGCTTCGGTCACCGCGCAGGCCGCTTCCCCGGCCGAACAGGCCGTTTCCGCCGCCGCGCCGGCCGGCTTCGGCCGCACCGTCGTCTCGGTGGCCTACACCTCCGACGGGCCGGTGGACCGGGAGGAGGTCCCGCGTTTGATCGAGGTGAAGGCGGGGCAACCCCTAACGGAGGACGCGAGCGCGACCACGATTCGAAACCTCTTCGCGACCCGGCAGTTCTCCGACGTCCGGATCGAGGTGCAGGAGGTCGAGGGAGGCATCTCGGTCACCATCGATCTCTTCCGCTCGTATCGCGTCTTCCCGCTCAAGTTCGCCGGGACTCCGGTCGCGCGCACGGAGCTGCGCCGGCAGCTCCCGTTCGCGGAGGGATCCGTCTTCCAGGCCGAGGCGGTCCAGCAGGGAGTGACCATCATCAAGAGGCGGCTGGCCGAGGACGGCTACAACCAGGCCCGCGTCACTCCGGAGGTCTCCTTCGACAAGACGACCTTCGACGCCCGCGTCCTCTATCGCATCGAGAGGGGCACGCCCGCGCGGGCCGCGGCGCCTTTCTTTGACGGCGACACCGCGCCCTACACGGCGGCCGCGCTCGAACGGGAGACGCGCATGAAGCCTGGCAGCCGCTACAAGGACTCGAAGGCCCGGGCGGACGCGACGCGCCTGACCGAATTTTTCCACAAGCAGATGCGCTGGAAGGGCAGCGCCGAGCTGATCGCGGCCCAGCCGACCGACGACGGCCGGGTCATGCCGGTCTACCGCATCACGGTGGGGCCTGAGGTCGTCTTCGAGACGAAGGGCATCAAGCCCAAGAAAGTGCGCGACGAAATGCACGTGCTTCTGGAAGGGCAGATCTTTGACGAGGACCTCGTCCTCCAGTACACGGAGCAGAAACGCAAGGAACTCCAGAAGAAAGGCCGCTACCGGGCCAAGGTGGACTACGCCTTCAAGCAGACGCCCGAGGCGCTCGTAGTCAACGTGACGGTGGACGAAGGCCCCAGGCTTCGCGTCGAAAAAATCGGCTTCACCGGAAACGCCTCGGTCAAGAGCAAGGACCTGCTCTCCCAGATGGTCACTCGCAAGAAGGGATTTCCGATCTTCTCCCCCGGCTATCTGGTGGACGACGATCTGAACGGCGACGTCTCGGCCCTGCTCGGCTACTACCAGACGAGAGGCTGGATCAACGCGAAGGTGGAAAAACCGAAGGTGACCGACGGCTCGAAGCCGGGCCGCCTCGTGGTGACGATCCCGATCCTCGAGGGGCCGCGTACGTTCGTCGCCGATGTCCGGGTCGAAGGGGCGGAGCACGCCGGGGAAGCCGCCACGGAGAAGAGGCTTCTCGTCCAGCGCGGCGCCTCCTACAACCCCACCCAGGTGCGCCAGGACGTCTCCAACCTCCTCTCCTACTACCACGACCACGGCTGGCGCGAGGCTTCCGTCAAGCAGGAGGTCGTGGTCTCCGCCGACGGGACGAAGGCGGAGATCACGTACCGGGTCGATGAAGGAACGCGCACCTTCTTCGGAAAGACCATCGTCCGGGGCAACGCGCGGACGCGGACCGGTCGGGTCACGCGCCTCGTTCGTTGGAAGGAGGGGGAGCCCTTCTCGGAGGCGGACGTCCTCGAGACCCAGCGCAATCTCACCCGCTCGGGAGTCTTCCGCCGCGTGGACCTGCGCCCGGGGACGCCCGATCCCAGGACGGGCAGGCGGGCGGTGGATATCGATCTCGAGGAGAGCAGGCCGATCTCGCTCCTCTACGGCGTCGGCTACCAGTACGCTCCCGACGCGACGGAGAACCAGAACGATCCCTTCGCGATCGCCGGCGTGTCCTACAACAACCTCTTCGGCCGCATGGAGTCGCTGAGTTTCGACGCGCAATACGCGCCGATCTCGGGGCGCGGCCGCCTCCAGCTGACCTTCCGGGAGCCCTTCCTCTTCGACCGCAACCTGCCTCTGACGGTTCTGGGCTTCTACACACGCGAGCCGATCCAGACGATTGACATCCGGCGCCTGGGCACGGTCTTCGAGTCCTCCCGCTACTACGGGAAGTACCTGCGCGTCGCCCTGCGCTACGAGTACGACCGCATCACGACCGTCAACCCGGGGGACCTCTCCACGATCGAGAAAGAGAACTTCCCGAGCTTCGACCGGCCGATCGAGGAGTCCACGATCGGGCCGAACATGTTCTACGACCGTCGCGACGACATCATCGATCCGCACAAGGGGTGGTACGTCACGGCGGGCTACAAGTACGCCTTCCCTCTGCTCACCGCGAAGGCCCGCTACAGCAAGCTTTCGGGGCAGGCTGCCTGGTTCTGGAGGATCGGCGGAAGCGTGTTCGCCGTGGCCGCTCGCGCGGGCGGGATCTGGCCCTACGGGCCTTCCGAAATCCCGGTGCCGATCTCGGAGCGTTTCTTCGCCGGCGGCCGCTCGACCAACCGCGCCTTCGACACGGACCTGCTCGGCATCAACGGCGAAACCGTGGACTACACGACCGTGGCAACCCCGCACACGGGCGGCGGCACGGGCTCCTGCGCGGGGGCCTTTCCCGTCCTGGCGGCGTACGACTGCACTGCCGGCCCGCGGATCGTCGGCGGCAACGGTTTCCTGGCGATCAACGCCGAGTTGCGCATCCCGCTCTTCGACGGCTTCGGCGGGACCCTGTTCTACGACGCCGCGCAGGTCTGGAAGCAAGTCTCGCAGATCCACCTGGGCTTCGAGGGCGCCGACGGCCTGCGCCAGGGGTTTGGCGTCGGCCTGCGCTATATGACGCCGATCGGTCCCGTGCGCGCCGAGTACGCCTGGCCCGTCAGGCCACGCACGGTCCCCTTCAGCCCAAACCACGCCGGCGACGTCGTCACGCCCGATCCCACCGACCCCACGAAGGTCATCATTCCTATCGAATGCACAAAAACGCAGGATGCGTGCAACGGGACGACGCGGGAGACCGGCCGCTTCTTCGTCTCGATCGGCTATCCCTTCTAAAACGTCGCTCCGCGCCTGCGCGGGATCTGCGCCTTCGGCGCACCGGCGCGCGGCTCGGCCGGATGCGGCCTCGACCGCACGCCTGATCCTTCGCAGGCGCTTCGCTCCCGCGGCGCGCGCCTCATCCCTCCTCCGTCGGGAGACTACGCGCGCCGCGAATGGGAGCCCTCGAGCGTCCCCGGGTCAGTGCAGGGCGGCGCGGGGAGGAAGGTCAGCGACGATGCGTGCTTCGCAGGCGAGGAGCTGCTCCAGACGCGACGCGACGGCCGTCGCCGCGAAGTAGAGGCGCGCCAGGCGCAGGTAGAGGTCCTGATGGCGGACTTCCGAGCGGGCGATCTCCGCGTAGAAGTCCTTCACGCCGCCCGCAGGCAGGGCCTTCGCAACCAGGCCGAACCGCTCGCAGCCACGCGCCTCCAGGATCCCGGCCACGAGCAGGCGGTCGAGGAAGTACTCTTCCGACCCCTTGCGGTACTCCCGGGAAAGCCGCGCGACGTAGGGGTCCTTTCGGTCCGGGCCGAGGATCAACCCTCGCGCGGCCATGTGCCCGTAGACCCCGGCGAAGTGCGCGAGCTCTTCGCGCGCGAGCTCGATCATCGTGCTGACGAGCTCCCTGCGGTCGGGGTAGTGCGAGGCGAGGTTCAGGGCGCTTCCCGAGGCCTTGCGCTCGCAGCTAGCGTGGTCTCGCAGGAACGAGTCGAAGTCGCTCAAGACGGCTTCCATCCATTCTGAGGAAGTTGGGATTTTCAGTCGCATGACCTGCGAGATTGACGAATGAAGGATTGATGATTGAAAGATTGGGCTCTTAATCTATCAATCTTCAATCCTTCAATCTTCAATTCTTCCCTGCGAGCCACGATCGGTAGAGAGCCTCGGTCTTCCTTCTCAAGTCTTCGAGGGTTCCGTCGTTGACGAGGACGTCGGTCGCGCGTCTGGCCGCCTCCTCGGGAGACATCTGCGCCGCGATGCGGCGCCGGGCCTCCGCGGCGTCTCCGCCGGAGGCGCCCCAGCGGCGCACGCGTTCCGCCTCTGGCGCGACGACGAGGAGCACGCGGTCCGACTCCGATTCGCCCTTCGCCTCGAGAAGCTGTGAGGCCTCGGCCACGGCGACCGGCGCTCCGGCGGCCTCCGCCTCGGCGAACCGCCGCCGGATCTCCTGCCTCACGAGCGGGTGGATCCGCTGTTCGAGGTCGCGCCTCCGATGCGGGTCGGCGAAGACGATCTCGGCGATTCGCATGCGGTCGATGTGACCCCGGGCGTCGAGCACCCGCTCCCCGAAGAGCTCCCTGGCGATTTCGACGCCCTTTCCTCCCGGCCGGTAGAGGCCCTGGACGATCTCGTCCGCGTCGAAGACCACGGCGCCCAGCTCCCTCAGGTAGGAGGCGACGGTGGACTTGCCCGAAGCGAGCCCTCCGGTCAGGCCGACGCGCAGCATGGGGCGAGTCTAGCCCCGTAAGGCCGGACTACCGCTGCGGCAGGGGCCGGACGACGACGCCGCCCTTCATCACCCAGTCGATCTTCGTCAGGACGGACACATCCTTCAAGGGATCGCCGGCGACGGCCGCCATGTCCGCGAAGGCGTCCTTCTCGAGGACTCCCGCCATGCCCTGCCAGCCGAGGAGCTCGGCGGCGACGGTGGTCGCGCTGCGAATCGCCTCGATCGGCGACATTCCGATGCGGACCTCGTGCTGGAACTCCTCCGCCTGATTGATCTCGGTCCAGGGAAAGCCGCCGGCGTCGGTCCCGAAGGCGATCTTGACCCCCGCCTTCCGGCAGTTCGCCACGGATTTTGCGTGGATCTTCGGGAGATCGCCGCAGATGGCGCAGCCGGCCCGCGCGCGCGGGCCCGCGACGTAGGCCGCGACGGTCAATGTCGGCGAGAGATAGATCCCCTTGCGAGCCATCTCCTGCGCGGCCTCGGGCCGGATGGAGTCGCCATGCTCGATCGAATCGACGCCGGCCGCGATCGCGATGCGGACTCCCGTGTCCGAGCGCGCGTGGGCGGCGACCTTGAGGCCGTGCGCGTGCGCCTCCGACACGATCGCCTCGATCTCTTCCTTCGTCCAGTTGGGCGGGGAATCCACGTAGCCGTCGGCCGTCAGCCGCATTCCGCCCGTGTTGGCGTAGATCTTGACCCAGTCGGTTCCGTAGGAGAGCTGCTCCCGGACGGCCTTGCGGCACTGGTCGGCGCCGTCGCAGACCTGGACGCCCACGGGGAAGACCCAGTCCGGCCTGAAGTGAAGGATCGGATAGCTGCCGGTCGTCGAGAGCGCGCGGCCGACCACCCTCATCCGCGGGCCCGGGATCACGCCTTCGTTGACCGCGTCGCGCAGCGCGACGTCGTCGTAGGAGGCGCCCTCCGTCTCGCAGTCGCGCAGCCCCGTGAACCCGTGCTCGAGAGCGATCTTCAAGGCCCGCACGGCGCGCGCGACGCGGTGGCCCGGGTACTCCTGGAGGATCTGCTCGTTGTACTCGGGAGCGGTCGCATCCCCCTGGAGGAGGATGTGCGTGTGCGCGTCGATCAGGCCCGGCAGGAGCGTGCGGTCTCCCAGATCGATGACCCCGGCGCCTGCCGGAACGGCGCCCCCCACGCTCGCGATCCTGTCTCCGCGGACGACGACGACAGCGTTTGCGACGTACGAGCCCGTCTTGACATCCAGCAGGCGGGCGGCCTTGACGGCGACCACGGGCTCTTCAGCGCGAATCGCGAGTGCGGCAAGGAAGAAGACCAGACAGACGATTGTCCTTCTCATGGAATCTCCTTCACGAATGCTACGCCTCCGAGGTAATGGAGGCCGGCCGTTTTTGGCGATCATTTCCATTACGCTCGCGGCGTGAGGAGTCTTCAGCTTCCGAGCCCTGGTAGCTGAAATCTCTCGGCGCCGGTCGCGCAGCGACCGCCCGCGCCAAAAGCCGAGGCGCGCGCCGTGGGAGCGAGGCGCTTGCGAGAGATCAGGGGCGCGGTCGAGCCCGCGCCCGGGCGAGCCGCGCGCCGGTGCGCCGGAGGCGCAGATCCCGCGCAGGCGCGGAGCGACGGAGCCAGCCGCCCCGGAAGCCGGCCCGGCGAAGGCCGCGGACGAGATAGGGGCAGTCGCGCATGAGCTTCCAGATGAGGCCGGAGCGGAAGTTCTCGATCATGAGCACGATCGGGCCGTCGTTCAGGCCGAAGTTGCGGGGCGAGACCCATCCGCAGGCCCTGCCGGAGTCGCTCGGGAAGGTCGGGTTGAAGGTCGCCTCGAACCCGTAGGGGCTCTGCTGGCCCACCCCCATCCCGTCGATGTGCCGGATCGTCGGCACGACGATCTCGGGAGCGAACGGCAGGGAGGCGACGACCGCCCACGGGGCGAGCGTGCCGTCGTCGGGTCCGTTGGGTATCGAGCGGGCGCGGTAGTCGTAGAAGTGCCGCTCGATTCCGTCGATCGTCAGAACGGCCGGGCCGGGACCCTCGCTCGCGGTGATGCCCCAGCAATTCTCGGAGTACCCCTTGAACTTCCTGGGATTGTGCGCCGCGTAGCGCTGGTGCGCGTAGGTCGCCCGCCGGCTGTTCTCGAAGTAGTCGATCCCCTTGCGGCGCATGAAGGCGTCCTGGACGCCGCGGAAATCCACCCACACGTGCGAGAGCTGATGGATGAAGAGCGGGCCCGAATAGAGGAACTCGAGGTCGTAGAGCTCGCGCCACTCGTAGCTCGACGTCCAGGCCGTGTAGCTCGCTCGGGGTATCGGGTGCGTCGGGGACCCGAGCGCCAGCAGGTAGAGAAGCAGGGCTTCGCTGTAGCCCCGCCACCGGTAGCGCAGGAACCCGGTCTCGGGCCGCCAGCCGTGGGTCACGGTCTTGCCGCGGTTGCAGGCCCATTTCCAGTCGGCCCGCCGGTAGAGCGCGTCGGAAATGTCCCGGATCTCCCGCTCCTCCTTCTGCGCCCGCCGGAAGTAGGCCGCGGCCGTGAGGGCGCCGGCGAGCAGATAGGCCGTGTCCATCGTCGAGAGCTCGCACTGCCACGCGCGGCGCCCCGAGCTCATGTGGAGGAAGTGATAGTAGAAGCCCCGGTGCCCGGTCGCGTCCGGCTGCGGACCGTGCGGGCTGTTCTGGAAGAAGCGCAACGTCACGAGCGTGCGCGCGGCCGCCTCCTCCCGGGACATGAAGCCCCGCTCGGAGGCGACCGGGTAAGCGGCGAGCGCGAGTCCGACGGCGGCGATCGAAGCGGGGGAGCCCACGTGCGTGCTGTCCCGCACCAGACCCGTCGAGGCGTCGGTCTCGTGCAGGAAATATCCGAAGGCCTGTTTCTGCCGCCGGTGGAAGTCCTCTTCGTCGGCAGGCGTCGAACCGGGGCGCGGGTCTTTCGCCTTCATTCGATCCGGGCCACCGCGCTCTGCACCGCCTCGGCCAGCGTCGGGTGAATGTGGACCGCGTCGCGGAGCACGGTGAAAGGAGCGCCCGCGTTCATCAAGTCGACGAATATGTGGACGAGCTCCGCGCCCTCGAACGCGAGGACGGCCGCCCCGAGAATCCGGCCGGTCCCGGCTTCGACGATGACCTTGATCGAGCCCTGGGTATCGGACAGCTCCCGGGCTTTTCCGTTGTTCCTCATCTCGAAGCGCCCGACCCGGATCCTGGCGCCGCTGTCGCGGGCCTCCCGCTCGCTCATTCCGACGCGGCCGAGCTCCGGGTCGGTGTAAACGGCGTAGGGCACGACGCGGCGCGTGGTGCGCGATCCGTCACCGGCAAGCTGCGACTCCAGGATGCGGTAGTCGTCCCACGAGGTGTGCGTGAACATCGGGCCGCCGCGGATGTCTCCGGCCGCCCAGATCCCGGCGACGCTCGTTGCCAGCCGGTCGTCCACCTGTACGAACCCGTCCTCCGACGTCCGCACGCCGACCGTCTCGAGGCCCAGGTCGTCGGTATTGGGCTGTCTTCCGGCCGCGACGAAGACCCGCGCGCCCACGATCTCGGCTTCGGAGCCATCGGATTCGATCCGGATGGCGGTGCCTCCTCGCCGTCGCTGGATCCTGGTGACGTTCGTCTTCAAACGGAACTCGATGCCTTCGGACTCGAGAAGCCGCTGCAGCAGAAAGACGACGTCCTCGTCCTCACGTCTGAGGATCTGGGAAGACTTCTCGAGGATCGTGACGCGACAACCCATCCGAAGGTAGAACTGGCTCATCTCGAGCGCGATGTAGCCGGCGCCGATGAAGACCATGTGCCGCGGGAGGCGATGCTCGTCGAGCCAGTTGCCGGCATACAGGTAGTCGAGCTTCTCCAGCCCTTCGATGGGAGGGCGCAGCGCCCGCGAACCGGTGTCCAGGACGACCCGCTCCGCCAGGACCTCCCGGGGCGGGGGGCCCGCGACCCGGACGCGGAAAGCGTCCCTGGCGCGCCCTTCAAGGCGCGCGTGTCCGGAAAGGAGCGCCGGGGCTCTTGTGCCTTCGAAGCCCCGGCGCAGGCTCGCGCGCGATTGCTGGACGATCGAGCGAGCGCGGTCGAGCACGGCGGGGAAGTCCACCTCGACCGTGGGAATCCGCAGGCCGAAGACGGCGCCTCTCCGCGCCTGGAACGCCGCGCGCGCCGAGGCGATGACCGCCTTGGTCGGCGTGCATCCGAAATTGATGCAGGATCCGCCCAGGTGCTTGCGTTCCGCGAGCGCGACCGCCTTGCCGCGCCTGGCCAGCGCGTGTGCCAGAGGGATGCCCGCCTGGCCCCCCCCGATGATCAGGACGTCGAAGCGCTGCATGCCGGGATTCTATCGGCGGCCCGAAAAGAGTCGCCAGCAATCAGTCGACAGTTGCCAGTTCTCGCCGAACGACGTTGAAGCCGACAACTGAAGACTGAGAACTGAAGACCGAAAACTCGGTCGCTACTTCTTCTCCAGAGGGTACCCGGCGCGGCGCCAGGCGTCGAAGCCGCCGGAGAGCGGGTGCACGCTATCGAACCCGTGCTCGAGAAGCGTCTGCGCCACACGGGCGCTCGAGGCCTCTCCGTGTCAGGTGCAGTACGTGATGATCGTCCGGCCTCGCTGCAGCTCTCCGGCGCGCGCCTCGGCTTCCCTCAACGGCAGCCGCACGGCCCCGGGCAGCTTGACGTCCGACTCCGCCCACGCCTTGTCGTTGCGGGAATCCACGAAGACAAATTTCTCGCCGCGATCCATCCTCTCCTTGACTTCGTCCGGCGTGATTCGTGTCACCTCGACGGTCGTTTCCATTAGGTCCTCTCCTGCTGAGGAAGGGTCGCTTCTGCCCCTTCTGCGGGCAGAAGGACTGTCCCTGCTCGAAGGACGGATCGAGCAAGAAACGGACCACCCGATCTTGGGTTCCAGATTCCAGATTCCACGTTCCACGCGGGCCTTTTGGAATTTGGAATCTCTTGCGCTAGACCGCGGGACGTTGCTTCTGCCGGGAGTCCTGGAACTGTTCGATCATCTTTTCGTTGAAGGCCGGGATGTCGTCGGGCTTGCGGCTCGTGACGAGACCGTTGTCTACCACGACCGGCCGATCGACCCAGTTCGCGCCCGCGTTCTTCAAATCCGTCCGGATCGACGGCCAGGACGTCAGCGTGCGTCCCTTGACGGCGCCGGCTTCGATCAGCGTCCAGGGGCCGTGACAGATCGCGGCCACGGGTTTGCCGGAATCGAAGAAGGACCTGACGAACCGCACCGCCTTCTCGTTCAACCGGAGCTTGTCGGGATTGAGGACTCCGCCGGGCAGCAGCAGCGCGTCGTAGGCGGAGGCGTCGGCTTCCTCCAGCGGGAGATCCACCTCGAACTCGTCCCCCCATTTGCCGTGCTGCCAGCCGCGAACCGTCGTCTTCTCCGGGGAAACGATCTCGGCCTTCGCTCCCGCCTCTTCCAGGGCCCGCCGGGGCTCGGTCATCTCGACCTGCTCGAAGCCGTTGGCGACGAGGATCGCGACCCTTCTGCCTTTCAGCGTCTTCATGCGGCTTCCTCTCTCAACTCGCCCGCCTTCCGTTCGCCCTGCGGTCGTGGCCGTTGGGAGCGCTCAGGCCGACGCGCCAGTTCTCGTCCGCGGCGTCCAGGCTGTCTGCGCCCGCGCGTCCGAGCGCGCGCCGCGCGGCCTCCTCCTGGCGGCGCGTGGCCGCCAGGACGAAGACCACCGAGCGGCCGCGGCGCAGCGCCTCCTCGTAGTAGTAGATCTCGTCCTTCGGCAACCCGGGCGAGAGCCTCTCCTCCAGCGCCCCGCCCGCGAAGGCCCCGGCGACGCCGACGACGGCGGCGCCGAGGACCGCCAGGACGTAGCTCGCGGTCGTCAGCGGACCCGTCTGGAGAACCACGGCGAGGCCGAGCACGGCGGTCGCTCCCGCGGCGGCGCCGACCAGAGCCCCGATCGCCTTTCCCATGCCGCCCTGCTCCGTTTCCGAAGTGGGGACCGCCGAGTGGATCTCGCTGTCGGAGCTTCTGGGCGTCAGTTGTTGGATTCGCGTGGGCGGAAGCCCGGAGCGGATGAGGCTGGCCGCGGCCTTGTCCGCGGCGGAAGTCGAGCCGAAGATGCCGACAACGGTTCTCATACACGCCTCCTGAACGACATCTTCTGCGGAGCAAGAACCACGCCAGCGGTACGAGTGCGACGTGCGAAGTTCTACGTTCCAGGTTTGAGCCCAGAACTGAGAACTTGGAACCCAGAACCTAGAACTCTGAACTCCTCAGGCGGGCGGCTTTCACGGTGTTGGCGAGCAGCATGGCGATCGTCAGCGGGCCTACGCCTCCGGGAACCGGAGTGATCCAGCCAGCGATCTCACCGACGGCGTCGTAGTCCACGTCGCCGACGAGCGCGGTGCCCTTTCGCGCGATCGCCTCCTGCAGGCGGGCCGAGCCGCGAAGGTTTTCCGGGGCGTTTGCGAGCGAATCGAGCCGGGTGATGCCGACGTCCACGACGGCGGCGCCCTGCCGGACGAAATCGCGCGTGACGAAGCCCGGCCTGCCGATGGCCGCGACCAGGATGTCGGCCCGCCGGCACGTCGAGGCCAGGTCTCTCGTCTTCGAGTGGCAGAGGGTGACCGTGGCGTTGCGGGCGGTCAGAAGAGCGGACACGGGCTTGCCGACGATCTCGCTTCTGCCGAGCACGACCGCGTTCGATCCCTCGATCGGCACTTCGCAGGCGTCGAGCAGCGCGAGGATTCCGGCCGCGGTGCAAGGCACGAAGCGCGGGCGGCCCTGATGGAGGAGGCCCACGTTCTCCGGATGCAGCCCGTCGACGTCCTTGGCCGGGTCGAGGGCATCGAAGACCTTCCGGGGATCGTGGCCCGGCGGCAGCGGCAGCTGCACGAGGAGCCCGTCCACCGAATCGTCGCGGTTGGCGCGCGCGACCTCCTCGAGCAGCCTCTCGGGCGAGACCGACGCGGGTAGCCGGATCGTTTCGCCCCGGCATCCGGCTTCCTGCGCCGCCCGCGTCTTGGAGGCGACGTACGTGACCGAGGCGGGGTCTTCGCCGACGAGGATCACTCTCAGCGAGGGCGGAGCTCCGCGTTCCGAAACGCGCCGCGCCTCCTCGCGGCTTCTCTCGCGAAGCGTTCGAGCGAGCGAGGCGCCGTCCATCAGCCGGGCCGCCGGTCCTTCGGGCACGGGGCAAGGATAGAGGATAGACGAGGCCCGGAACTTGCGGGGCGGCCGAAGGACGGCCGTGCCTGAGATTGGCTCGGCCTTTCGACCGCCGGCGGGCAAGATCTCGGGCGTCTGGCCAAGCGGGAACGGGGATTGCCGAACGGCAGGATCAAAGGAGAGGCCCGTGGTCGTAGCCAACCGGGCGGACGCGTCCCCGGGGAGCCCGTATCCGGAGCTCCGCGGGCCTTGCGGGAGGGCCCCGGCTTCCTTGACACGCCCTGCCCGCCTGCGTATCCTTACGCGCCCTCTGTCAGGGCTCGGGACGGGCCTGCCTCAGGTCCGGCGCCGGTTTCGTTGAGTTAAGGAGTCGGGATTTCTTATGGATTCGGGGACATCTGTGGCTTCGCGGGGTGAGATCCGCCAGGAGTGGTGGGTCGTGGACGCGACCAACAAGGTCCTCGGCCGGCTGGCGACGCGCGTCGCCCGAGTGCTCTCGGGCAAGCATCGTCCCGGATACCTGCCGTATCGGGACACCGGCGATTTCGTCGTGGTCACCAACGCGGACAAGGTGCTTCTGACCGGCCGCAAGACGGAAGAGAAGATCTACCGCCGCCACACCGGATATCCGGGCGGCCTGAAGTCGGTCCGGGCCAGGGAACTTTCGGCCAAATATCCCGAGAGGCTCATTGAGGAGGCGGTGCGCGGCATGCTGCCCAAGTCCAGGCTCGGCCGACGGCAGTTCAAGAAGCTCAAGGTCTACCGCGGACCTTCGCACCCCCACGAAGCGCAGAAGCCGCGCGTGCTGACGCTTCCCGTGCGGCGGCCCGCGCATTCCGGCTGAGGAGGAGTTTTGGCGGTCGAAATCCAGCATCGAGCCACCGGGCGGCGCAAGACCTCGATGGCGCGCGTCCGGCTCGTTCCCGGCTCCGGCGCGATCACGGTCAACAGGCGCTCCCTCGACGATTACTTCCCCAACAACGTCCTGAAGATGGTCATCAAGCAGCCGCTGCTCTCGACGGAGACGGCGGAGCGCTTCGACATCCAGGTCACGGTCTCCGGGGGCGGTCCTTCCGGCCAGGCGGGGGCGATCCGGCACGGCATCGCCCGCGCGCTAACCGAGTACAACGCGGAGCTCCGCAAGAAGCTGAAGAAGGAAGGCTTCCTGACGCGCGATCCGCGGATGAAGGAACGCAAGAAGTACGGCCAGCGCGGCGCGCGCGCCCGCTTCCAGTTCAGCAAGCGGTAAGGCGTTCGTGTCCGTACCTTTCGATCCGAAAGCTCCGGTCCTCGCGGGACCCCAATCACAAATCGTCCATTTTCAATCATCAACCACAAAGGAGGTGTGATCTGGCATCTATTTCGATGAAGGAACTGCTCGAGGCTGGCGTCCACTTCGGTCATCAGACCAAGCGCTGGAACCCGAAGATGAAGAAGTACATCTTCGGCAAGCGCAACGGGATCTACATCATCGACCTCCAGAAGACGCTCAAGCAGTTCAAGGAAGCCTCGAAATTCGTC
>JAWOLE010000190.1:0-3123 GCA_033853815.1 Thermoanaerobaculia bacterium | reverse complement strand
CTCTACGTCGGCGGCTGGTGGGTGCATCTGGTGGACATCTTCTTCTTCGGCAACTACCTGCCGTACTCCAAGCACTTCCACATCCTGACCGCGATTCCCAACGTCTTCTTCATGAAGCTCGAGCCGATGGGGCGCCTGGGCACGCCGGACCTGGAGAACTCCGAGCACTTCGGCGTGTCCCGGATCGAGCACCTGTCCTGGAAATCCGCGCTCGACGGGTACACCTGCACCGAGTGCGGGCGCTGCCGCGTCGTCTGCCCGACGGCGCTGACGGCCAAGCCGCTCGACCCCAAGGTCTTCATCGGAGACTTGCGCGACGCGGTTTACGAGGCCACGCCGCAGATCCTGGCCGAGGCGACCGGGCGCGGAAACGGCTCGAGCCCGAGGCAGGAGTTGATCGGCGGCTGGATCTCCGAAGACACCATCTGGGCCTGCACGACGTGCGGCTACTGCACGACCGCCTGTCCCGTCTTCATCATCCCGGCCGTGGACAAGATCATAGAGATGCGCCGCCACCTCGTGCTCGAGAAGACGGAGTTTCCCAGGGAGATGCAGACGGCCTTCCGCGGCATGGAGACCAACGGCAATCCCTGGGGGATCTCCGCGGCCTCCCGCGCCGACTGGGCGAAGGACCTGCCCGTCGTCACGATGGCGGAGGCCGGCGGGAAGCCGGTCGAGGTGCTGTTCTGGGTGGGCTGCGCCGGCTCCTACGAGGACCGGGCCAAGAAGGTTTCCCGCTCGCTGGCCGAGATCCTCAACGCGGCCGGTGTCTCCTTCGCCATCCTCGGCACCGAGGAGACCTGCAACGGAGACTCCGCCCGCCGCATGGGCAACGAGTACCTCTTCCAGATGCTCGCCCAGCAGAACATCGAGACGTTGAACGGCTACGGCGTGAAGAAGATCGTCACCAACTGCCCGCACTGCTTCAACTGCATCAAGAACGAATATCCCCCGCTCGGCGGCAACTACGAAGTGATGCATGGATCGGAGCTCGTCGCGCGGCTCGTCGCGGAGGGGCGCGTGCGCCTGCAGGTGCCGATCGAGCAGACGATCAGCTTCCACGACCCCTGCTATCTCGGACGCTACAACGGCGTCTACGACGCGCCGCGGCGGATCCTCGAGTCCATCCCCGGCCTGCGCCTCCAGGAGCTGCCGCGCTCGCGCGAGCGCGGCCTCTGCTGCGGCGCCGGCGGCGGTCGGATGTGGATGGAGGAGAAGCTGGGCTCCCGCATCAACCAGACCCGCATGAAGGAGATCGCCGAGGCCGGCACCGACGCGGTGGGCGTCTCGTGCCCCTTCTGCATGGTCATGATCGGCAACGCCAGGGACGAGATCGGCGCCTCGACGACTCCGTTCGACGTCCTGGAGCTAGCCCGCCGCGCGATGGCTCCTTCACCAGAGTAGACCTCCGGCCTTCTTCTCACCCACTAGGCCGGAAAGTCGCCCCGGATCCGTCGGCGCCTCCCTCGTCGGCACGCGGCGGCCGGCCGCAAGGAGTCCGAACCGGCCGCCGCTGAGGGTTCCTCGCAGAGGCAGCGCGGCGTCCGCGAGACTTCTCCATGCTCGTCACCCATCACCTCCTCCGGGAGTCGCCGCCGGCTCCGGGGCTCTATCGAGGCTTATGCACGGGCGGTAGCCCCGGCGGCGGGCGCCTCCCGGAGGAGGCGATGAGCGAGGGAGCAAGGCACGCTGAATCACTTGCCTCTCCATCCCTGCGACCGAGCGACCAGCGACGGCCTGATCTGTCTTTGGCGGCCGGGCCGGAGCGTGCCGACGAGGGAGGCGCCCGACGTCGGGGCGGGTGGAGCGCGGCGAGGTTTCCTCAGGACAACAGACTATAGGGGCCCGTTCGGTGAGATCTTCCGTGGGGAAATGACACTCAAGAGCGTGTTGGAGCGGATCATGTCGGTCCTACCGAAGGTGCGGAAGAAATACCGGGGGTTGCGGGGGCGCGGGCAGGAGTGGGAGGGCCTGGCCGAGAAGCACCTGAAGAAGGCGGGATATCGGATCCTCGATCGCAACGTCCGGACGAAGGTCGGCGAGATCGATCTCGTGGCCGAAGAGAACGGCGTTCTCTGTTTCATCGAGGTCAAGGGACGGCGAGGCACGGGGTTCGGATTGCCGGAGGAGGCCGTGGACGCGGAGAAGCAGAGCAGGATCTTTCGCGCGGCGGAAGCGTATCTGCAGAGCCGGCGCCTCGGAGACAGGCCGTGCCGCTTCGATGTCGTCGCGATCCTGCAGGACGAGACAGGTTCGGACGTTACGATCCACCGCGACGCCTTCGCGGGGCCGGTGCCCCCGCGTCCGCGGCCACCGGCATGGTAAGATCCGCGATACTTCAGGGGACAAACCAGTGGTGGAATCCGACCCGCGCTACGAGTTTACCTGTCCGAATTGCTCGGGCAGTTTTTCCATCCAGCTCGATCGGATCCCGCCTGTGCAGGCCCGCTTCCGCTGCCCGAAGTGTAAAGAGCCCACGGATTTTCCCTCGCGCGAGGAGGCCCGCGCGCAGATCAAGCTCCGGGCCGAACTGAAGGCAACGGGCGCAGCGGCCGCCGGCGGCCTGCCACTGAAGAGCGACCTCGCGCCGCCGGCCAAAGCCGCCGTCAGTGCGGCGCGCGTCACTCCCGCAGAACCCACCGAGATCCTCCAGTTCCGGGTGGAGAAACCGGGCTTCCAGTCGGATGTGTTCGACCGGCGGGGACTCCGGAATCTCATCCGTGCCGGCGAAATCGTCGAAACCGATCCGATCCGCGTCAACGCTTCGGCACCCGTGCCGGCCGGGGACCTGCCATATTTGAGATCCCTCTTCGCTCTCGCGAAAGCCCAGACGGTCCGGCCGCCGGTCTGCTGCCGCACGCACACCGACAAAGTCGCCTTCTTCCGCTGCCACGACTCCGGGCGTCCGCTGTGCGAGGCCTGCGCGCCCGAGAAGAAATTCGGCGGACAGATCCTACGGGTCTGCCAGCACTGCGGCGGCACCACGACCGAGATCGTGATCCCGGCTTGACCGGCCGCGGACCGGGCGCTATCCTTCGCTCCCCGCAAGCGGGAATAGCTCAGTGGTAGAGCGCCACCTTGCCAAGGTGGATGTCGCGGGTTCGACCCCCGTTTCCCGCTCCA
>JAWOLE010000189.1:0-12796 GCA_033853815.1 Thermoanaerobaculia bacterium | reverse complement strand
GGCGGTCTCGCTCAACCGCCACTTCCTGACCGGTTGGGAGAACAGCGGCACGCTGGCGCAGGTCCCTCTCTCCGGAGGCGCGCCGCGGGAGATCCTGGAGAACGTATCCGAGGCCGACTGGTCTCCCGACGGCAAGTCGCTCGCGATCGTGCACGAAGTCGGTGGGAAGAACCGCCTGGAGTTCCCGATCGGGAAGGTCCTCTACGAAACGAGCGGGTGGGTGAGCCAGATCCGCGTGAGCCCCCAGGGTGATCGGATTGCGTTCTTCGATCATCCGATCCGCGGCGACAACATCGGATCGCTCGCCGTGGTGGACTTGAACGGGAAGAAGACGGTGCTTTTCGAGCGCGGGGGAACGGGGCTGGCCTGGTCTCCTTCGGGCAAAGAAATCTGGTTCACCAGCGGAGCCGCGCTTCAAGCGACCTCGCTGACGGGCGCCCGACGGGTGATCGCGAGGGTCCCCGGAGGATTGTGGGTCGAGGACATCTCTCGCGACGGAAGGGTCCTCCTGGCTCATGCCAACATCCGCCGCGAGATCGTCGGACTGGCGCCAGGCGAAACGAGGGAACGCAACCTCTCCTGGCTGGACTGGTCGTTTCCAGTCGACTTGTCCGAGGACGGCCGGCTGGTTCTCTTCGAGGAACAGGGCCGGAGGAACGACGCCGGCTACGCGGTTTACTCCCGCAGGACGGACGGTTCCCCGGCCGTCCGGTTAGGGGACGGCGACACGGTCGCGCTCTCCCCGGACGGCCGGTGGGCGCTCAACATCCTCGGTTTCCGCTCCGATTCGCAGCTCGCCCTGTTGCCGGTCGGCACCGGGCAGATGAGAGCGCTGCCGCGGGATGCCATCCGGTATCAGCCTGCTGGGGCCTGGCTCCCCGACGGGAAGCGCGTTCTCCTTGCGGGCGCCGAGCCCGGACACGGGGCTCGCCTCTATATTCGGGATCTGGAGGGAGGCAAGAGCCGGCCCGTGATGCCCGGAGACATTCGCGTCACCTTCACCAGCATCACGGTGTCCCCCGACGGGAAGTCGGCTACCGCGATCGGCTCGGACGGAGTCGTTTCGATCGTCTCGCTCGAGAACGGGCGATCGCATCCGGTCCCGGGTCTCGCGCCGGGCGAACTCCCGGTTCAATGGAGCGAAGACGGCCGATTCCTCTACGTATCTCGGCCTCAGGGGCTGCCCGCGAGGATCTTCCGGCTGGACATCGCCACGGGCGAACGCACGCTCTGGAAGGAGATCACTCCATCCGATCCGGCCGGAGTGCCGGGAATCGATCCGATTCGTCTCACGCGGGACGGGAAGTCGTATGTCTATTCCTACCGGCGGCTGCTGACGGACCTCTACCTCGTGGACGGCTTGAAGTGACAGCTAAGGTTTGAATCTCAGATCCTTCGCTGTTAGCCGTTTCACCGCCTCCCGTAACGTTTCCTCCTTCTTGGCGAAGTTCAGGCGGGCGCGGGTCTTGCCTCCTCCCCTGCGAGAGTAAAAGGAAGAGCCGGGCACGGCGAGGACCCCGACCTTGCGGGCGAGGAAGTTGACGAATTCCCAGTCGTCCTTCCAGCCGAGAGGCTTCGCGTCCACCATCACGTAGTAGGACCCTTCCGGCGGCGTGAAGGCGAGGCCGCAGCGGGCGAGCGCGTCGAGCAGGATCCCGCGGCGCTTCGCGTACTCGCGGCGCAGGTTCTCGTAGTAGGCGTCGGGTAGGGCGAGCGCCGCGCAGCCGGCGGCCTGGAACGGCGAAGGGGCGCAGAGCGTGACGTAATCGTGGACCTTTCGGATGAGCGCGGTCAGGGGAGCCGCGGCGACAGCCCAGCCGACGCGCCATCCGGTCACCGCGTAGGTCTTGCCGAGCCCGCTTACGGTCACGGTGCGGTCCTCCATGCCGGGGATCGAAGCGAGGCTCACGTGCCGGTGCCCTTCGTACCAGATGTGCTCGTAGATCTCGTCGACGACCGCCACGACGCCGAAGCACTGGCAGAGGCGCGCGATCGCTGTCAAATCCTCCCGCGAGAGCACGCGGCCCGACGGATTGCCCGGCGTGTTCAGGATCATCAGCCGCGTTTTGCCGGTGACGGCCTTCTCGAGGCGCGAGAGGTCGAGCGCATAGTCGGGCTCGGAGAGCGGCACGAAGCGGGGCTTGACCCCGGCGAGCACGCAGGCCGGCACGTAGTTCTCGTACCATGGCTCGAGGATCACCACCTCGTCGCCGGGCTCGGTCAGGCCCAGGACCGCGTCGACGAGCGCTTCGGAGACGCCGCAGGTGATCGTGACTTCGGCATCGGGATCCACGCGCAGTCCGTTGAAGTGAGCGCACTTGGCGGCCACGGCCTGCCGGAACTCCGGCGAGCCCCACGTGAAGGAATACTGGTGGCGCGCGGTGTCGGCGAAGATCCGCGGCAGCGCCTCGAGAAGCTCCTCGGGCGGGTCGAAGTCGGGAAGGCCCTGGGCGAGGTTCACGCCGCCCGTCTCCGCGCCGATCCGCGTCATCTCCCGGATGACCGATTCCTGGAAGGGACGCGTCCGGCGTGAGAGCGAGAGCGGTTTGCGCGGCTTTCGGCCGCGGGCGTTCGCTTTTCGGACCGCGGCCGAGAGTTTCAAAACCAGGGCTTTCCGCCCGGGATCACGGACACGTGAAGGCCCCGGTGTCCTGGATCGGCTGGAAGGGAGTTCCTTGCGGATTCTGGTACACCCTGGTCGTTCCCGTCTGCGTGTCGGTGATGGTCAGGACCACGGCGACATCCGTCAGGCCGCCCGCGAAGACCCAGTGACTCGCGTTGAAGACGCAGCCGTCCACGACCTTGACCACGAGCTCGACGTTGTTTTGTGTGAAGAACCAGAAGTAGCCGGTGTCGCCTGTCAGCGCGACCGCCTGCCCGGCTCCGCTCGTCCCGTCCCCGGTCGTCCACTGGGCCTGCACGCTGAAGCGTCCGCCGTTCAAGCAGAGGGTCGTCCCGTTGGCCGTGCAGGCGGCTTGCGCCGACGGAACCTGCGAGGCGGCGAACCGCGAAGCATTCTCCGTCCCTTCGGCTCCGGCTCCGGCCTTCTCGGAACCGGCGGCCGACGCCTCGGCCGGCTCGAGAGTCGCGGACCCCGGGAAGGCGCTGGTGTCCTGGATCGGCTGGAAGGCCGTGCCGAGCGGATTACGGTAGGTTTTGGCGAGGCCGGTCTGCGTGTCGGTGACGTTCAGGACGACGTTGACGTTCGTCAACCCTCCGGCGAAGACCCAGAAGCTCGAATTGAAGGCTCTGCCGTCCACGACCTTTATGACCATTTCGACGTTGTTCGAGCTGAAAAACCAGAAGTAGCCCGTGTCTCCGGTCAGAGAGACCGCGTGGCCCGCGCCAGAGGCGCCGTCCGCCGTGGCCCAGGTCGCCTGGACCTTGAAGCGGCCGGCGTTCAGGCACAGCGTCGAGGCGTCCTGGGAGCAGCCGATGATCGAGGCCGGAACCTGCTGGGTTGCGGCCCCGACGGAGAGCTTCAGAGAACACCCCGACGCGCAGGCGGTCGGAAAGACGATCATGAGGCCCGTCTGCGTAGACGTGCTCCCCAGCGCGACGCTCCCGGACGAGGTGACGAGCGACCATTGCGCTCCGGGATAGGGGGTGCCCGGGGGCGGCGGGGGCTCCTCATCGAAGAGGTAGTAGGGCGTTCCCGCCGCCAGGTTGAAGGCGCCGCCGTTGAAAGGAGCCAGCTGATTCTTGCCGCTGTCGAGATAGACCGCCATGGAGGGACTCGGAGTCCAATCGATGACCGTGATCGCGCGCGCGGCAAGGGCTGAAGTCTGGGAAGAGCCCTGGGGCGTGTAGTTGTACTTGAGGTACATGCAGTAGCCGCCGACGGCGGCGGGCGCCGTCACCCGCGCGGTGCCTCCGGTGGTCAGGAAGGAGGACGGCAGAGGATTGGGCGATATCGCCGGCGGCGCCCCGCACGCTCCGGCGGTGAAGAGATAATCGACGGAGTCGAGCGTGGTCGTCGGCGCCTTCTGCATCTGATTGAGCACGGTGAATTGGCTGCCGCGGATGACCGTGTTGGGAGTTGAGAAGTCCGGGACGAGGCTCTGCGCAAACGTTACGGTTCCCGAGGCCGTCGCCTGATAGCCGCCCGGGTAGGTGATCGTCAGCGAGAAGCCGTTCGCGCCCGGGGGAACGGTGACGGTGAGCCCCTGCGCTCCGACGGGCGAGGCGAGGGGAAACGTGAAGATCCAGTTCGCGACGGCTTCTCCGAGATTACCCGTCGAAGCGCTCGCGTCGGCCGTCCCTTCCAGCGGAACGTTCAGAACGCCGCCGGACTTCGCGCAAGTGCCGAAGAAATTCCCGTACCCGGCGACGGTCGCCTGCGGGCACGTGAAGGCAATCGCGGTCGAGGTGAAGGTGTTGGAGCTTGGCCCGAAGGAGTTCGCACTGCGCATGGCGAACTGATAGTTGCCGGGCGGCGGCGGGTTGGCCAGGCCGAGGCTCACCTGGCAGTTGGAGCCGGAGCGGAAGTCGCCTCGGATAACCCCGCTGGGGTCGCACGGAAAATAGCCGATGACGTTGCCTTCGACGTTCTCGGCCCCGCTCTCGTCGCCGACGAAGGAGCCCGTGTAGTTGAAGTCCCAGGTCACCGAGGTGGGGCTCGACGTCGAAGTGTCTTTGAGCTGCCACTTGTCGCCGTAGTAGTTCGTCTTGTCGGCCCGGTTGGCGGCCGAGACGTTCGTGGCGAACGCGCTCGCGATCGGCGGCGAATTCGGGTTGCCGCTGGCCGTCCAGAGGAAGTTGAGCGAGGTCTGGTCGGTCGGCTGGATGGTCCAGGTCCTGCCCTGGGGATCGGTCGCCTGCGTCGAATCGGGAAGATCTCCCAGGTCGCCGAGATAGGGCCAGTCCCCTCCGAGACCGAACGTGAGCCGCGCGGGACCGCGGATGGACGGCCCGTTGCAGCCCTGGGTCGCCGCTCCGCACTGGCTGTTGAACTGCCGCACCAGCACGTAGTTGCCCGAGGAAGAGACGCTGGAGATCCCGTTGCAGTCGCCGGTCACGTAGATGTTGCTCGAGGAGGGAGGCTGATGGACATCGCACTTGGCCTCCGCCTCGACCAGGCCCGCCTGGAGCGAAACCGTATCCAGCCAGAGAAACCCGAAGTCCGTCGTCTGGAGGACGAACCTGCCGTTATAGATCGGCGGGACCGAAGAGATGACGCTGATGAAACCGGGTGCCGAGTAGGGCACCTGCTGCCCCGTGAGCGCCGCGGGCAAGAGAAGCATCAAGGCAGGTAGAGACGCTTTCAGGAGTCGCGACACGCGCAGCGACGAAGCCGGGGTGAGTGGAAGAGTAGTCATGGGCCAGGAACCCTCCAGGGACGAGCAAGATTAGAACCAAAGAGCCGCATCCGGTGCATGGTTGCCGGAATACGTTCCCCGATGTGACTGCAGGATGGTGCGCCCGGCGCGATTCGAACGCGCGACCTTTAGCTCCGGAGGCTAACGCTCTATCCGGGCTGAGCTACGGGCGCAAACTCTGATGACAAAGGACTTGGGGTGAGTGGAGGGATTCGAACCCTCGACATCCAGATCCACAGTCTGGCGCTCTGAGCCAACTGAGCTACACCCACCGCAGGGGCGGCGAGTCTAGCACGTCGCTACGCGCTTGTGCGGAAATCTGCGCCTTCGGCGCACCGGCGAGCGACTCGGCCGGATGCGTCCTCGATCGCTCGCCTGATTCCGCCCAAGCGCTTCGCTCCCGCGGCGCGCGCCTCCTCCCTCCTCCGTCGGGAGACTACGCGCGCCGCGAACCGGGGCTAGGCATGACTATGCTTGGGGCGATGACGGCCCGGCGAGTGTTCTCCTGTCTTCTGGCGCTGGGGCTGGGCATCGGCTGCCGCGGAAAGGAGACCGTGGCTTCAAAGCAGGCGGCAAGTCCTGCGGCGCCGGCGGTCGAGGTGCAGGATGTCGTTTCGCGGGCGAGGCGTCCGACAGAAGGAAGGCATCCGGTCCTCTGGCTCGGGCTCGACGGCCTCGACTTCGAGCTGCTCGACCGGCTCGCCTCCGAAGGGAAGATGCCGAACTGGAAGACGCTCTCCTCCGAAGGCTTCACCGCGAGACTGCGCAGTTTCGCGCCGCTGATCTCACCCATCCTCTGGACGACGGCGGCGACGGGCGTCGCTCCGGACGTCCATCGGGTGCTGGATTTCCAGGAGGTGGACGGCAAGACGGGCCGGAAGGTCCCCATCTCCGGCTTCTCTCGCGCGGTGCCGGCGGTCTGGAACGTGGCCTCCGCGGCCGGACGCAAGGTCGGCGTGGTCGGGTGGTGGGCGACCCACCCGGCCGAAGAGGTCAACGGGTTCTTCGTGAGCGACCACGCAAGTCCCATCCTCTTCGAGAAGCTGCCGCTGGCGGGCGTCGCCTTTCCGCCGGCTCTCGAGGCGGGCGTGGCACAGGTCCTCGCCCGCGACGGGCGGGTGACGGCGCGGGACCTCGAGCCCTACCTCGACGTCCCGCGCGGCGAGATCGAGAGCACGCTCTCCTCCGGCGCCGGCATGGAGAACCCTATCGCGGCGCTCGCGCGGATTCTTTCGGCGACGCGGGTCTCCCAGCGCACGGCGCGCGACCTCTACGACCGGAATCTGCCGGATCTGCTCGCGCTCTACCTGGAAGGCACCGACGAGATCGGCCACATCTTCGCCGCTTCGACGCCGCCGAAGCTCTCCTGCGCGAAGGACGAGGACCTGGCCCGCTACGGGCGCGCCGTCGCGACCTACTACGGCGCGATCGACGCGATCCTCGGCCAGTGGATGCGGCGCGCCCGGGAGGACGGAGCGACGCTCATCGTCCATTCCGACCATGGATTCAAGTGGGGCGAGGACCGGCCCTGCGGATTCGCGCCGGGCAACTGGGCCACAGCGGCCTTCTGGCACCGCTTCGACGGCGTCTTCGCCGCCTGGGGAGCCGGCGTGCGGCCCTCCTCGGAGCGCCGGAGCGCGAGCCTCTTCGACGTGGCACCGACGGTGCTCGCCCTGCTGGATCTGCCGGCCGATGTCCGGATGCCGGGCAGGCCGATCGCCGCGGCTTTTGCGGACCTGCCATCGAAGGAAAAGACGGAAGAGCTGGCGAGAACCCCGGTGCGTCGCGTCCCGGCGCAGGAGATGTCCGCCGAGCAGGCGAACGAATACACGAAGAAGCTCCTCGCCCTCGGGTACCTCTCGGCTTCGGAGGCGAGGCCGCTCCCGGCTAGCGGAGGCGGAGGCGACCGGCCCGGCCTGACGGAGGGCGCCTGGAACAACCTCGGCGTCTACTTTCGCGAGACCGCGAAGAACTTCCCCGCGGCGCGGGAAGCCTTCGAGAAATCGCTCGCGCTGCGGCCCGATTACTACTCGCCGATGTTCAACCTCGCCGTCCTCTATCGCGCTCGGGGCGACACGAGGGCGGCCGAAGACTGGCTCCTGCGCTCTCTCGCCGCGCTCCAGCAGGACCCGGAGACCGCGGTTGTCGCCTGGTCACACGAGTACCAGAAGGACGGAAAGACCGCCGCGGCCCGGTCGCTCCTTGAGCGCGCCGCCCGCGCCTATCCCGGCAACGAAGCGATCGCGCGGGACCTGGCGCTCCTGCGGTATCGCTCGCGCGATTGCCCGGGAGCGATCTCGGCGCTGTCACCCTTCGAAGCGGCGACAAAGGACCCGAGGACGTTGAACGACCTCGCCCTGTTCGAGACGTGCCTCGTCCACCGCGAGGCGGTCATTCGGCTTCTGGAGCGTTCGCTCGCTCTGGACCCGAATCAACCGGACGTCGCCCGGACGCTGGAAAACGTCCGCAACGCAAAATAAGAGGCCGGAGGCGCGAGGCCTCCGGCCCGAAGAGGATTCCAGATCCGAGCTAGTACGTGATGATTCCCGACACGAGGAACCGTCTCGGCGCCGCAAAGGACGTGGGGGTCCCGAAGTTGGGGTTCGTGGGGGGCGAGGCCGTCGTCAGGCATGGCTGCTGGAGACACCAGACCTGGTTGACGGAGAGGGCCGGCTGGGTATTGAAGAGGTTGAGAACCCGCCCTTCGACCCGCAGGTTTGCCGGCCCGATCGGGATGTTCTGCGCGACCAGCATGTCGAAGTTCGTCCAGGAGGAGAGGTGTCGGCTCCCGGCGGGCTCGATCGGCATCAGGGTCGTTCCGTTGACCGGGTCGATGCCGCGCGCTTCCCAGGGCTGGCCGCTCTGGAAGCGCACGTAGCCGCCGACGATCGTCTTGGTCGGAAGCGTGTAGGTCCCGAAGAGCTTGGCGATGTGCGTGCGGTCTCCCTGCAGGAGGCCTTCGTGGTTGGGGTCCGTCGGGAAGAGACCCGGCCCGTCTCCAATGTAGGAGGAGGAATAGAAGATCGCGGCGCCCGAAGTGTCGAGGTCCCAGTTTCCGTCGAGCCGCGAGAGCGTGTAGGAGGCGTCCAGCGTCCAGTTGCTGCCGTAGGCCTTGCGGACCTCGAGGGTGAGGGCCCTGTAGCGCCGGAACCCGTCGATATTCCCGTAGCGGAAGTTCGAGCCGTCGTGCGTCGCCGTGAAGTCCTCGATGATGCCCGTCGTGTGGCGGTACATCCCCCACAACTCGGCCGACCAGCCGCCGCCGAACGGGCGCGCGTAGCCGACGATGCCTTCGTCGGTGTAGGTCGGGTCGATGTTGGGGATGACGAGCTTGTTTGTCTGGTTGTTGCGAACGACCTGCTGGATCAGAGCGCCCGTGGTGATGTTGAAGAAGGCGTCCACGCGCAACAGCCGGACCGGGGCGGCCGCACGGGCAAGCGACTGGTTGTCCATGTCGTCGTAGCGCGCCGCGTTGACGTAGACCTTGTCGTGAACCCTGGGGTCGATTTCGTAGGAGATCCCGACGCGCGGCTGCCACTGCTTGCTCCAGGGAATGTTGATCCGAGCCTGGTAGGTGCAGGCGGGCGAGCCCGCGGGGGCCGTGGCGCACGGGGGAATGACCGAGGCGTTGCCCGGCGTGAGGAAATTTCCCCGGATGAAGGTGAAGGACTTATTGTCGTTGGGGATGTAGTAGTCCTCGTTGACCAGGGCGCCCACGTTGACCGTCAGACGGTTCCAGGTGGCCTGGTCCTGGAGGAAAGCGCCGTACGTCTTGGCGCGGGAGATCTGCTGGTCCGGCTGCCAGTAGCGGGCCCGGAAACACGGCCGCCCGCCGTTGGGGTTGCCCGCCGGCGAGCAGGTTCCCGAAGTGGCCGTGTCCACGACCGTGATGGCCCCCCAGCCGTTGGCCGCCCGGCGCAGGTCCTCCCGGTTGTTGGAGAGCGTGAATCCCGCGCGGATGTCGTGCGACGCGCCGAGGAAACTGGTCAGATAGGAGCCCTGGATCCGGTACTCGTCGCGGAAGAAGTTCTGGTCGTTCTGGGCGATGTCGACGGCGCCGATCGTCTGTCCCGTCGTGGTCGCCGGCGGGAAGATGAACGTCTGGCCCGTGCGCGTGACCTTGGTCGTCGTGAAGGCGCCGCTCAGGTACGGCGCGGCGGGGTTGAACGTCGCCTGGAACGGGATCGCCGTGAGAGGCGAGACCGAGTTGTTGTCCTCGTTGTGGTTGAAGCGGGCCTCGATCGAAAGCTTCGGGTCCACCGTCCAGAACCAGTTTCCGACGATCACGCGGTCGATCGTCTTCGGCTTGTCGCCGACCGAGGGCGCGGTGAAGTTGCCGATGTCGGCGTTGTCCGCGTCGATGCCGCGGTAGCGGAAGGAGGCGTTCAAGAGGTGGCTGGGAGTCGGGTTCGCCGTCAGTTTCCCGAAGAACTCGTTGACGTTGGTTTTGTTGTCCGGCACGGGGCCGAGGGTATTGACCCTGTCCTTCTCCGTCTGCCGCAGCAGGTTGACCGAGCCGTAGAAGAAGAGGTGGTCCTTCCAGACCGGGCCTCCGATGTCCGCCCCCGGCCGGAAGATGTCGAACTGGCTCGTGATCGTGGGGTCCTTGCTCCTGGCGGCCCATTGGGCGGGCTGGTACTCCAGGCGCGCCTCGGCGTGGATGTCGTTGGTGCCGGACTTGGTGACGCCGTTGACGACCATTCCGCCCGTGCGGCCGTATTCGGGCGTCAGGCCGCCGCGCGTGATGTTGACCTCCTGGATGTCGAGTTCCGAGAAGCCCTGGAAGAGGTCACCGAAGAAGGGGTTCGTGATGTTGACGCCGTCGTAGAAGTAGGTGTTGTCCTGCCTGTTGCCGCCGGCATCGGGAGAGCTCGATATGGGGTTGTCCGCCACGCCGGGCGCCAGCTCGAATGTGCCGGCGAACGTTCTCGCCAGAGGCAGCTTCTCGATCGTGTCTTTCGTCGTGACCACGGAGATGTTGGTGGCCTTCGTATCGACCAGGGGAAGGGCCGCGGAGACCTCGATGGCTTCTCGGGCGGTCGCCCGGAGGACCGGATGGACCTCGGTGACCTTGACCAGGGCCACGACGACGTCCTGGTCGAAGGCGCCCATTCCGGGCAACTCCGCCTTCAGGTGATAGGTGCCGGGCGGCAGCGCCGTGAAACGGAAGACCCCGTCCGACAGCGTCGTCGTGGAGCGACCGGTCGGCATCTGGGGGCCCGTGATCGTGACGGTCGCCCCTGGCAGAGGCACCCCGCTGGGATCCCGGACGACTCCCGAGATCTCGCCGCTCGTCTGAGCCACGACGAAAGGCGCCGCGAAGACAATACACGCGAGCAGGACTACGAAGAACTTGAGCCGCATGTCCTCACTCCTTCCCGACGCGGGGGCAACGCCCACGCGAAATGCGAATCGCCGCTACGAATTCTGGATCGTCACCGAAGCTTCGCCCGGATTTTACTCTCCTTCCAGCCTCACGAGGTCCTCGAAAGTCTCGCGCCGGCGGATCGTCCGGAAGGAGCCTCCCTCGACCAGGACCTCGGCCGCCCTCGGCCGGAAGTTGTAGTTGGAGGCCATCGCGAATCCGTAGGCACCCGCGTCGCGGACGGCCAGGAGATCCCCCTCGGCGGGCTCCGGCAAGTCGATGTCGCGGGCCAGAAAGTCGCTCGTCTCGCAGATCGGCCCGACGACGTCGGCGGTGATGGCGGGTCCTCGCGGGGGGCCGACCGATTCAATCGGATGGATCGCGCCGTAGAGCGGAGGCCGGATCAGGTCGTTCATCCCGGCGTCGGTGACGACGAAGCGCCGGCCGCGGTTCTCCTTGACGTAGAGCACGCGGGTGACGAGGACGCCGGCGGGGGCCACGATCGCGCGCCCGGGCTCGATCAGGATCCTGAACGGCAGACGCCGCAGCTCCGACAGGACGGCTTCCCCGTACTCCTCGGGAGTCAGAGGCCTCTCCCCCGGCCCGGCCACGCCGACGCCTCCGCCGACATCCACGGTCTCGATCGGGAAGCCTTCCGAGGCGAGCGCGGAGGCGAGCGCGGCGAGCTCCCGCGCGGTCTCGACGAGGGGCGCGGTCTCGAGGATCTGGCTGCCGATGTGGGCCTGGACCCCGGTCATGGCGACGTGGGTGAACCGCCGCGAGCCGTCGAAGATCGCGCGCGCCCGCGCGATGTCCACCCCGAACTTGTTGTGCGCGAGGCCGGTCGAGATGTAGGGATGGGACTTCGCGTCGATGTCGGGGTTGACCCGCAGGGCGACGCGGGCGACCCTCTGTTGCCGGCCGGCCTCGGCGTCGATCTTCTCGATCTCCCGCTCCGACTCGGCGTTGAACGCCAGAATTCCCGCGGCGACCCCCTCGCGAATCTCCGCGTCCGTCTTCCCGACCCCGGAGAAGACGATCCGGCGGGCCGGGAAGCCGGATCGAAGGCACGCGGCAAGCTCGCCGCCCGACACGATGTCGGCCCCCGCGCCGAGCGAGGCCAGCAGCTTCAGGATTGCGAGGCTCGAGTTGGCCTTGGCGGCGTAGCAGAGGAGGTGGGAGACCTCGGCGAAGGCGTGGTCGAAGCGGCGGAAGTTTTCCTCGATCGCGGCGCGGCTGTAGACGTAAACGGGCGTTCCGGCCTCCCTCGCGATCTCCGAGAGCGCCAAGCCGTCGCAGGTCAGTTGTCCCTTTTCGCGGAGAAACCCCGCCACGAGAGGGGACGATAGCAGTTCCCCGGTCCGGCGAATTCGTCGCCCCGGCATCGGGCCCGCCTCCCTCGTCGGCACGCGACGGCCCTGCCGCACTACCAGAACCGGGCCGTCGCTTGTCGTTCGGTCGCATGGATAGCGAGGCACGCGCTCGTGCGTCGTGTGCTCCCTCTCTCAAGCCTCCTCCGGGAGTCGGTCCCGCCGCCGGGGCTACCAGCCTCGCTTAAGCAGCGCTGAGAGCCCAGGAGACGGCGGCGTTTCCCGAGGAGGTGATGGGTGACGAGCATGGAAGGGTGGCGCTGGCGCCCCGCTGGGACTGCGAGGAACCCTCAGCGCCGGCCGGTCCTGAGTGTTGCGGCAGGCCGGCGCGTGCCGACGCGGGGAATGCCGACGGCTCCAGGGCGGCCTTTGCGAACCGCGTTCAGCGCTCGGGCAGGAGTGGCGCGAGCTTGCCGGTCGCGGGGTCGAGGAGAAGGAGCGCGCCGTTGCCGTCGAAGAAGAGGCGGGCGGCGGCGCTCCCCGGCTCGGCACGGGGCAGGCGCCAGCGCAGGCGCGCGGCCACGGACTCGATGTGCTTCGCGACCCTGGTCAGCCGGCCATCTCGCAGGTCGAGCAGGAAGGAGTCGCTCGCCCCCGGGACATACGGGGCGGGGCCTAGGGCGACCGCCAGGGTTCCCGGCGAGATTTCCCCGCCGAGGGAGAGGAGGCCGGCGGCGCCAACCGTGAGAACCTTCTGCGCCTGACCGTCCCGCGAGAAGAGGTGGACGCGGCCGACGCCGCCG
>JAWOLE010000188.1:0-3147 GCA_033853815.1 Thermoanaerobaculia bacterium | reverse complement strand
ACACGTCACCGCACCTCAGCCGGTTCAACGAGCGAATTGCCGTGGACGGGACGCCCATCGCCGATGGCGATCTCGGATCCGCCATCGAGGACGTCCTCGGGCACGTTCCCGGCGCCATCGAAGGGCCTGAGGCGCTGACCTACTTCGAGCTCGCGACGGTCATTGCGTTCCAGCACTTCGTTCGGGCCGGCGTGGAGGTGGGCGTGCTCGAAACCGGTCTCGGCGGACGCCTCGACGCGACCAACGTCGTCGTTCCCGTGTGCTCGGTGATCACCCGAATCGCGCTCGACCACACCGAGATCCTCGGCTCGACGCTGGGGGAGATCGCCCGGGAGAAAGCGGGGATCTTCAAGCCGGGCGTGCCGGCCGTGAGTGGACCCCAGGATCGCGAGGCGGCGCGGGTCCTCGACCGGGCGGCGCGAGAGGTGGGCGCGCCGCTGACGTTCGTGGACGACCCGCCCGCGCCCGGAGCCTTCTCGTTCCACGGCGAGACCCTGTCGGTCGAAGGGGCTTCGCTTTCGCTGTCGGGTCCCCACCAGGTCGAGAACGCGTCCATCACCTGCAAGACGTTCGACGTCCTGGCGAAGGCGCTTCCCGTAAGGCCCGAGCACCTGAAGACGGGGCTTTCGTCGGCGACCTGGCCGGGACGAATGGAGCGGCGCGGGCGTTTCCTTCTCGATGGCGCGCACAACCCGAACGCGGCGTCGGCCCTCCGGCGGGCGCTGGACGCCGCGCATCCCGGGCCTCGGCGCTTCGTGTTCGGTGTCCTCGCGGACAAGGACTACGCCAGCATGGTGCCCGCTCTGTTTGGCGGCGCGAAGGCGGTGCACCTGGTCCGCCCGAGAAGCCCGCGCGCGTTGGATCCTTCACGGCTGGAGCCCCTCGTCTCGCGAGCGTGTACCAGCGTCCGTGTTCACGCCTCGGTGTCGGCTGGCCTGCGAACCGCTCTCGAGGAGGCGACGCCGGACGAGGTGATCGTCGTTTGCGGATCGCTCTACCTCGTCGGCGAGGCCCGCGAGCGCATCGACGAGCGCGGTAGGATGCTGGGCGATTGAGGGTCGAGCGACATCCACCGGACCGTGTTCCGACCGACGTCGGGGGCCAGAGCGGCGAGTTCCCGGCCTTCTACACCAAGGAGCGCCTGTACCCCGAGACCGCGGACGGGTGGACGTTGTGCATGACCCGGTACCGACCGGTTCCGGGCCATGGCCAGGGGCCGCTCTTCGGCGAGCCGATTCTCCTCGTCCACGGTTTCTCCCAGAACCGCCACGCGTGGACGAGCGGGGATTTCGTCACGCACCTTCTCGCGTTCGGCCTCGACGTGTTCATCCTCGAATTGCGCGGGCACGGGATGTCGTCCCGCGACCTGCAGCGGAGGCTGGAGCGGGAGAAGGGGAAGGCGCGGCCGCCGGACTTCGACTACGGGTGGGACGTCGACAGCTACTTTCTCTTCGACGTGCCCGCCGCGGTGGCGGAAGTGAAGCGGGCGAGCGGCCGGGAGCGCATCTTCTATTGCGGGCATTCGATGGGCGGGATGTTGGGGTACGGGTACGCCGCCCTCCACGACGACCTCGGGGGACTTGTGGCGATCGGGGCGCCCTCGGATCTGGGGCGAGGATTCCTGGGCGTCAGGCTCCTGGCGCGCGCGGAGCGACTGCTTGCCTTCGCGGACGCGGGGATGCTGGCGCTGAACGTCGCACGCCGCACCCGGTGGCTCGGCGAGAGGACGGTGGCGTTGCTGACGAGGCGGCCGGCGGACCCGCCCGAGCCTGTCGCACTCCGGTACCTCCCCATGGACCTGATCCTGCGGTGGGCGGGACGGGAGCTCGCGCGGCGGCACGACTTCTACGAGCGCGTCGGCGATCGGTTGCAGTTCCTCGGGAATCTGCGGCGGGTGTCGACCGACGACGTCCAGTGGCTGCTCCGCGAAGGTGGCGAGCGCGAGCCCCGGGGAGTGGTACGGCAGTTCGCGCGGTGGATTCGACGCGACGAGCTCGTGTGCGAGCGAACGGGTTTCGATTTCAAGGCCGGATTCGAGAGAATTCGCATTCCCCTGGCCATTCTCTACGGAGACCTCGACCTCCTTGCAAGCGCAACGAGCACCGCCAGCATCTACTACCGGTCGCAGAGCTCGTACCGGGTCTGGAAGCCGGTACCGGGCAACAGCCACGTGGAGCTCACGATGGGCCGGGACGCCCGCGCCATCGCCGAGGAGGTTCGTGCCCTGGTGGCGTTCGCGACGGCGCGCTGAGGGCGGACGCCGCGGCCGAGCGCGTATCGAAGTTTGCGCGCCCCAGATCCGTGTGGGAGCATTTCGTCCATCGGATTGCCCGGGCAGGGGCGTTCCGCGAGAGGTGCGTCATGATCTCCGTGCGTGCGGCCGCGGTGGGGTGTGTGCTGGCGGTCGCCGGCAGCGCCGCAGCCCAGAACGACCTCAACGTCATCAAGTCGGTCAAGGTGAGGAACGATGGCGGGCTGACGGTTGAGATCGCCGGGAACAAGAAGCCCAATTTCACGACCTTCACCATGCCCGACCCGTTCCGGCTGGTGATCGACGTCGCCGAGGCGACGTTCGAGGGGGTGCCTGAAGAGATTCCGGTCGGCGGCAAGCTCATCACGGTCATCAAGACGGCAGCGTACGGGTCGGACACCTCGGCCATTGCGCGCGTCCTCATCGGATTCACGAAGGAAGTCGACACCGACCTTCAGGTGGAGCAGGGCACCGTGCTCGTGGTCAAGGTTCGCGGCACGGGATCGAGTCCGGCGGTTGCCTCAGCGAAGCCGGCTCCTGAATCCACCAAGCCGGCGGCCGAGACAGCGAAGCCAGCGACGGCTCAGCAGCAAACCGCGGCTACAGCACCCGCGGCGACCGAGTCGCCAGCGGCCAAGGAGCAGGCGGCGGACAACCAGGCGCAGGCGCGTGCGGCGCAGGACGAGGCGAAACGCCAGAAGGAGGCCGAGCGCCAGGCTGCGTTGGAGGAGAAGAAGCGCAAGGACGAGGAGGCGCGCGCTGCGGCCGAGGCGGAGAAGCAGAGAAAGGAACAGGAACGCCAGGCCGCGTTGGAGGAGAAGAAACGGAAGGAAGAGGAGGCCAAGGCCGCCGCCGAAGCCGAGAAGCAGAGGAAGGAGGCCGAGCGCCAGGCTGCG
>JAWOLE010000187.1:0-4220 GCA_033853815.1 Thermoanaerobaculia bacterium | reverse complement strand
CGCTGAAGAAGTTCACGCCCGGCGAGTTCGTGAACAAGGACTTCTACGCGGAGTGGCCCATCGACATCCAGCTCGAGGGGACGTACCACAACCTCGCCCTCTTCTTCGACCGCATGAGCCGCTTCTCGCGAATCATCAACGTCGAGGAGATGAAGATCACGGGGATCAACGATCCTTCGGGGAAATCGATCGCGGCAAACTTCGTCGCGAAGACCTTCATCTACACGGCCGAGGAGAAGGCGCAGGCCGGCCAGAAGCCCGGCGCCAAGCCCGCCGGCGGCGGCGCCCTGGGGAAAGCCCAGACGTTGAAGAAGAAGTCGGAAACCGGGATGTCGGAATGAGAAGACTCTTCGCGGGACTCTGCGCCCTCCTGATCGTTGCCGCGGCGCTGGCCGCCCCGGCGCGCCCCACGCCCGTCCCGACGCCGGTGCCGACCGCGGCCCCGAGCGGGGCCCCGGGGGAGGCGCTGATCGAACAGGAAGAGTCCGCCCTCGCGGGCAAGACGTACACGTACGACCCGGCCGGCCGGCGCGATCCCTTCCGCTCGCTGCTGGTGCGTCCGGAGAAGGGTCGAGGCCTTCGGCCGCCGGGCATCGCCGGGATTGCGATCGACGACATCATCCTGCAGGGCATCTGGAGGACGCGGGCGGGTTTCGTCGCCCAGATCCGCGCGACGGACAACAAGAGCTACCTCTTGCGCTCCGGCGACCAGCTCTTCGATGGAGAGGTCCTGCGGATCGCCCCCAACGAAGTCACCTTTCGGCAGAACATCAACGATCCCCAGAGCGTGAAGCCTTTCCGGGACATTACGAAACAGCTCAACGCGACGATCAAGCCCTGAATCGGGAGAGACAACGGCTTCCTGCACCACGGGAGGAGCGATGCGAAGGACAATCAGACGGCCTGCGATGGCGATCGTGGCCCTCATGCTGGCGGCCCTGGGATGCGCCGCCGCTGGCTCCAAGTCGAGGCCCCGGCAGGCCGCGCAAGCTGCCGGCGCGTCCCCGGCGGTCGCTTCTGCGCCCTCCTCCCCGTCCGCAGGCCCCCGCCTGACGCAGGCCGCTTTTGATGAAGACGCGGACGGAGCCCGCCTCGTCGTGTCGGCCGACGCCCCGCTGCTCTACACGGCTTACGAGCCGCGGCCGGATCTGCTCGTCGTGGATCTGCCCGGGGCGGACCTGTCCTCGGGATTTCTGGCGCCCCCGGCCGCCGGCTCTCTGGTGACCTCCGTCCGCTTCGAGCCGGTCGCGGAGGCCGGCAAGCGGCTGACGCGCGTCTCCGTCGAGCACCGGGCCGGGGTCCGGTCGGAGATCCGCAGCGTCGGTCAGGGGCTCGCCATCTCTCTGGAGCCCGCCGCGGCTGCGGCCGAGGCCCGACCCTCCGTCGAGCCCACGGCGCCGGCTCAGCCTCCGGCGGTCGCGGCGGAAGCCGCGCCTCCGACCGTCCCAGCGCAGGCTTTGCCTGCGCCTGTCATCGCCGAAGAGATTTCCCGGCCCGCCCCGGCCGCCGGGGAGATCGCCCATGCGCTCGAGGAAGCGCGCGTGAGTGTCGGTCCGGGCGGCGAGGTGACCGTCGCCCTCCTCGGAGACGGCGCCTTTGCGCCCAAAGACTTCGTGCTCGAGAACCCGCCGCGGCTCGTCGTGGATCTGCCGGGCGTCAAGAACCGGGTGCGCCGCCGCGTGATGCCCGTCAAGAGCGCGCTCGTGTCCCGCGTCCGGATCTCCCAGTTTCAATCATCGCCGAACCCCGTGACGCGCGTCGTCCTCGACCTCGCGCGCCCGCTGCCCCACACGGTGCTCGCCGACGGCGAGCGCCTCTCGGTCGTCGTGGCCGCGGGCGGCGGCTCGAGCGCCCCGGACGCCGCCCCGTCTCGGACCACGGTTGCCGAACCGCCTTCCACGGCGGCCGGCAGCGGCGCGGTCACCGGCGACGTCACGCCCTCCGCGCCGACCCCGTCGGCCGCGGCCGCCGTCCCTCAGGAGACCCCGGCCCCGAAAGAACTGCCGTCTCAGGCGCCGGCGCAGGCTTCCGTTCAGTCCAGCCCGGCCGAAACGCGCCCGGTTCCCGTTGTCCCGTCCCCTACCGCAACCGCGGAGAAGGCCTCATCTTCCGCGCCCTCGGCCGCCTCGGAGCCGTTCAAGCTGCCGCCCGGCGTGCGGAAGGCCGAGATAAAGGCCCACCCCCAGGCGCCGACGGTTGCTTCCCGACCCTCCGCGCAGCCGGCGGCTTCCCGCCCGTCCGCGCAGCGCCCCTCGGGCCGGGAAGACGCTCTCTTCGAGGCGGCCGCAGCGATGCTCGCTCAGGAGGAGCCAACGCCGCGACCCGAGGCCGCGCAGACCTATCAGCCGCGCGCCATGGCGGAATCCCAGTCGCAGTTTACGGGCGAGCCGATCTCGCTCGACCTTAAGGACGCGGACATCAAGGACGTCTTTCGGACGATCTCCCAGCTGACCCAGCTGAACATCGTCGTGGATCCGGAGGTCCGGGGGACGGTCACCGTGCAGCTCGAGGACGTGCCCTGGGACCAGGCTCTCGACCTCATCCTGAAGCAGAACGGCCTGGGCTACGTGCTCGAGAACAACATCATGCGCATCGCCACGACCGCCAAGCTCCAGGCCGAGCAGGCCGACCGCGCGCGCCTGATGGAAGCCCGGCAGGCGGCGGAGCCGACCCGCACGGTCATCAAGAAGCTTTCCTACGCGAAGGCCGAGGAGATGACCCGGACGGTGCGGAGCGTCATGTCCAAGCGCGGCGACATCGTCGTGGACACCAGGACCAACACGATGATCATCCGGGAGATCCCGACGTACCTGCCCGCCGTGCTGCAGTTGATCGAAAACCTCGACACTCCCACGCCGCAGGTCATGATCGAGGCGCGGATCGTCGAGACGACCAAGTCGCTCGGCCGCAGTCTCGGGATCAACTGGGGGGCCAACGCCGCCGCCGACGTCGCGCACGGCAACACGACCAACCTCATCTTCCCCAACAACATCAGCGGAACATTCAACGTCCCGCTGGGCGTCGCGCAGACGGTCGCGACGGTGCGCCTGGGCAACATCCTCGACTCCTTCAACCTCGACGTGGCCCTTTCGGCCGCGGAGAACCAGGGCCTGCTGAAGATCATTTCCTCCCCGAAGGTCGCCGCGCTGACGAACACGGCGGCGACGATCCAGTCGGGCGTGCAGATCCCCGTCCAGACGACCGTCAACAACACGACGACGGTCATCTACGTGGACGCGACCCTGAAACTGACCGTCACCCCGCAGATCACCAACGAAGGCACCGTGATGCTCACCGTCAATGTGGCCAAGAGGGAGCCGGCGGTCGCCCTGAACCTCTCGACCGGCCAGAACGTTCCTTTGACCATCCGGGAATACCGGGGCGACATCCTCGTGCGCGACGGCGGCACGAGCGTCATCGGCGGCATCTTCCAGATCAACGACGAAGACCAGAACAACATGATCCCGGGACTCTGGAAGATCCCGATTCTGGGAAGCCTGTTCCGCAACAAGACGCGGACCGAGAAGCACGACGAACTGTTGATCTTCATTACTCCCCGGATTCTCCGGCAGTGAAGAGGGTGAAAATCATGAAGAAAGCCGCCTGGATCCCGACTCTTCTCGGCGCCCTCGCGGTGCTGGCGACGGCCTGCACCAACAAACAGGGGGAGACCGAAGCGCCCGTCTTCATCACGGTGAATCTCACCGTCCAGCAGGGGTTCGTGAACGTGGGCGTGGTCGCGCCCGTGCAGATCCCGAGCATCGCGCTGACGAGCCAGTTGAAGAATCCTTCCCAGAAGGATCCGCAGGGGTTCGCCGACACCCAGCTCGAGAGCTACACGGTGCACTGGCACCGCACCGACGGGGGCACTCGCGTGCCGCCGGACGCCACCTTCCCCGTCGGCGTTCTCGTCCCCTCGACCGGGTCCGCCACGCTTGCGAACTTCCCGGTCCTGACCGCCTCTCAGGTCCAGCTCTCGCCCCTCGATCAGTTGCTCCCTTTCAACGGCGGTTTCGACCGCGAGACGGGGCGCTCCGAGATCGACATGGCGTTTGACATCACGTTCTTCGGCCACACGGTTTCGGGGATGCGCGTTCAGAGCGACACAGCCACGGGGCCCCTGTTCTTCGACTTCACGGGGGCCGGGTCGGTCGCCAGGAAGACCAATCGATAAGGGGAGGCTCGCCATGCGCCGGATCGCTTTCGCTCTCCTCGGTTTA
>JAWOLE010000186.1:0-5980 GCA_033853815.1 Thermoanaerobaculia bacterium | reverse complement strand
CGCCAGTCCGGAGCCCCCGTCTTCGGGGGACTTTCTTCTCTGGAGCAACCGCGTCTATTTCTTCCCGCAATCCCCGGCGCGCAATCACGCTCCCGCCACGCTCCGCGTGAGGCTGCCGGAAGGCTATACGGCGGTCGCCTCCGGGATTCCCGAGTCTCCGGCCGGTCGGATCTCCGGCGGCTCCCGGGAGTTCGTCTTTCGAGCCGAGCAACCGGTCCGCTACCTCTCGCTCCTCGTGGGCAGGCTCTCTCCCGTCGAGGTCCCGGCAGGCCTGGCGCCGATCCCGCTCCTCCTCTTTTCTGCGCCGGCTCTGTCCGGCCGCGCGCGCGCCCTGGCGCCGCAGATCGCCGACATTTTGAGCTTCTACGCGACGCTCGCGGGCCCGGACCCCTATCCGTCTCTGACGGCGGCGCTCCTGCCGGCGCCGGCTCCGGCCGGGCACAGCCCTGCCTATCTCTGCCTGCTTGCCGAACCGCCCGGCTGGAATCCCGCCCGGGCGGGCGACGACGCCGCGTATTTTTCCGGCGAGCCCTCCTTCGCCCTCGCTCACGAGCTCGCCCACCAGTGGTGGGGACAGGGCGTCGGATGGCGGAACTACCGGGAGCAATGGCTGAGCGAGGGCCTCGCGCAGTACTTCGCGGCCCTGTACGTCCGAAAGCTCCGCGGAGAGGAGGCCTTCGCGCGCGTGCTCGCCTGGATGGAGCGGTGGGCGCTGGGGGCCGCCGGCAAGGGTCCCATCGACCTCGGCGTGCGCGTCGGGGAGATCACCGGCTGCGAGAGCTGCCTCGCGGCGGCCCTCTACGATCGGGGAGCGCTCACGCTCCACATGCTCCGGGGCCTCCTCGGCGAGGATGGTTTCTGGCGCGGCCTGCGTCTCTACCTGGAGAGGTGGAGGTTTCGCCGGGCGAGCACAGGCGATCTCGAGCGCGCGTTCGAAGAGGTCTCCGGCCGCGACCTCTCGCGCTTTTTCGAGCAATGGATTCGCGACGACGCCGTCCCGAGGCTGGAATGGTCCGCCGGGCCGGTCGTGTCCGCGGGAGCGAGGAGGTTATCTCTGCGGGTGACCCAGGTCGGCGAGCCGTACGAGCTACCGCTTTCGGTCTCGATCGAATCCGGCGGGGAGTCGAGAACCGAGGTCGTCCGCGTCCGGCTTGCCGTGGAGGAGTTTCAGTTCGATCTCGCCGGCCCCCTGCGGCGCGTGCGCGTCAACGCCGATAACGGCGCCCTCTGCGAGCTCAAGCAGAGGCCTGCGCCCGGTGAGGTCCGTTGATCACTTGCCGAACGGCAAGAGCTCGGCGAAGCGGTTGACCTCCGAGAAGAACTTTTTTCGCGCCTGCGGGTCCGGCGGGCGGTCCAGCATGGCGGCCTGAAAGGCCTGGTCGGCGTCGTACCCCAGCTTGGATGCCTGCGCCGTCAGCCACGGCACCGAAAGTGGATTGGGCTCCCGTTCCTGCAGCAGGCGCAGGACCTCTTCGGCGAGAAGCCAGACGGCCGAGTTCTGCATCGCCGGGAACAGATAGGGGAACCGCGTGTACTTGCCGAAGCCGGCGAACCTCCACGTGTTGAACTTGCGAAAGTCCTCGTCCCTGGGCATGGCGGCCTTCCGTCCCGAAAGGCTGAAGCAGATCGTTTCGGCCAGAGCCTGGGCGTAGCGTCCGTTGACGTCCCCTCTGTCGCGGAAGGCGGCGCAGGCGCTGGTGAAGCAGCACCAGCCGAGAAAATCGGCGAGCACCCACTCGATCGTCTTCTGGATCGTCGGATCGGCGAGCTTGAAGGTCAGGGACTTCGGGACGAGCGGGCCTTTGACTCCTCCGTAGAAGCTGACGAGGGCGCGGTATTTGTCGAGAAGCGCGCCAGCGCGTTCCGAGAACCGTCGCTCCAGGGAATCCGCCGCGCTGGCGGCCGCCTCCTCCTTGAGATAGCTCTCCGCTTGAGCAGGGCCCATGGAGACCGAAAATCCTAACATCGGCGGAGGACGCGGGCCCCGAAACTTGAAACTTGAAGCCTGAAACCGGCCTTTTCTGCTTACGCGCTCTCTTGCGGGACGACGAGGAGGGGGCGTTTGACGCTGTCCAGGATCTGGGCAGTGATGTCATCGCGCGCGACCAGGGAGCGGGAACGGGGGCCATGGCCTCCGATGACGACCAGGTCGTAGTCACCCCGGCGGGCCTCGAAGAGGATGCCTTCCAGCGGCGAGGCCGCCGTCCGGATACGGGCCTCGGCGTTCACGTCGTAGGCCGAAAGGGTAGCCACGCCCTGGTCAAGGTGAGATCGGATCCAGGGAGGCGGGGGAGAGGCGTCGCGGGAGACGTGCAGCAGCGTGACACGCGCGCGCATGCGCCCGGCAAGCCAGCCTCCCACGCGGACGTCGCTCTTGCCCGGTTCGCCGACGGCCGTGCAGATCAGGACGCGCTCGAACTTTTCGCGAGGAACGCCAAAGAGCAGGGGTGTCGAGGTCTCCCGGAGGAGGCGCCGCAAAACAGCCGTGCGGACCGCCTGCCTCCCCAGAGGTCCCAGCACGACGAGGTCGTAGAAGTTCTCCGCCTGCTCGTTGCGAAGCTGCTCGGCGGGCTGGCCGGCCCGGACGCGGATCTCCATCGCCTCCTTCTCGTACTCCGACTTCAACTTCTCACGCAGGGTCTCCGGTGTCTGGGATCCCACGGCGACGCCCAGGACCACGACCGAGGCGTCGATCGCGGCCGCGAACGGTCTGGCGGCCTCGACCGGCGGCTGGACGCCGCTCATGGGGTCGCCGACCAGGACGATGGGACGCGGTCGCCTGAGGATGCGCCAGCCCGACAGTGAGACCCAGGCCTCCTCGGGCTCCGGCATGTCGGTCGGCACGACCGCCTCGAGGAGCAGTCCCTCCTCGCCGTAGGGCACGGGAGGAGTGATCTGCCGCGTGCGGGGGAGGCGGGCAATACGCACGCGCACGCGGCGCACCGCCCCCGCGAAGCTGCTTTCGATAATCCGGCCACGCCCGAGCGACGGCTTCCCGTCGGGTTCTCTCGTCAGCGAGACCTGCTCGGGCCGGATCAGGACGCGCACGGGCGCACCTTCCTGGTGCGGCAGGTCTTGCGGGATCGGCAATGCCAGCGTCCCGAACTCCGCCCGGCCCTCGCGGCAGCGGCCGACGAGGACGGTTCCCGCCCCGACGAAAGTCGCGGCGAAGAAAGAGCCGGGCTTCGAGTACAGCTCCTCGGGGCGGCCCACTTCGACCAGTCGCCCGCGCTCGACGACCCCGATCCGGTCGGCGATCTCGAAGGCCTCCTCCTGGTCATGGGTCACGAGGATCGTCGTCAGCTTCAGCCGGCGCTGGATCTCGCGGAAGTTTCTCCGAAGCTGGCCGCGGATCTTGACGTCGAGCGCTCCGAAGGGCTCGTCCAGGAGGATCACCGTCGGCTCGTAGGCGAGAGCCCGTGCCAGGGCCACGCGCTGCTGCTGCCCTCCGGAGAGCTCGCGCGCGTAGCGGTCCCCGAGCCCGCCCAATCCGACGAGGTCGAGAAGCTCTTCGCTCTTGCGCCGCCGCTCGCGGCGTCCGACGCCCCGGATCCGCAGGCCGAAGGCGATGTTCTGGGCCGCCGTCATGTGCTGGAAGATCGAGTAGTTCTGGAAGACGAAGCCGACGCCGCGCTCTTGAGGGGACAGGTTCGTCACGTCCTGGCCCATCAGCTCGATGCTCCCGGAGTCCGAGCTCGCCAGTCCCGCGATCATGCGGAGGATCGTGCTCTTGCCGCTGCCGCTCGAGCCCAGGAGGACGAAGAGCTCTCCATCCTCGACTTTGAGGTTCACGTTCTCCACGACGGCTCGCCCCGCGAAGCGCTTGGTCAGGCTGGTGAGGACGATCGACACGTTGCTACTCCTCTATTCTTCTATTCTTCCGCGCGCTCCTTCGCGCGCCCCGCATAGCGGAAGAGGAAGAAGAAGATGGCGAACGACAGGAGGGCGAGGACCGCCGCGATCGCGTTGGCGTGGGCGATGTCGCCGGCCTCGAACTGCGCGAAGATGTAGAGAGGCGCGGTCTGGGTCTTCAGCCTCAGGTTGCCGGAGACCATCACGGTCGCGCCGAACTCCCCCAGCGAGTGCGCGAAGGTCAGGAGCGCCCCCGTGATGAGACCTCCGCGCAGCGCCGGCAGGAGCACGAGCCGGAAGGTCGTCCACCGGCTCGCCCCGAGCGTGTAGGCCGCCTCCTCGTATGTCGTCTCGAGCTCGTCTAAGACCGGCTTGACCGCCCCCAGCATGTAGGGGAAGGTCACGAAGAGGTGGGCGAGGAGCACGCCCGCCGGCCGAAACATCGGCTGGAAGCCCAGGGGGACGAGCAGCCTTCCGAGGAGTCCGATCGGCCCCCACAGCAGGAGGAGCGACGTGCCGACGACGACCGTCGGGATCGCGACGGGCAGGTTCACGACGACGCCGAGGGTGCGGTCCCCCCAGAAGCGGTGCTTGGAGAGGACGTAGGCCGCGAAGGTGCCGAGCACGGCGTTCAACGCGGTCGTGGAAAACGCGATCATCAGGGAGAAGCGCAGGGCGAACTGGGCCTCCGTCGAGCGGATGGCGTCCCAGAAAGCCAGCGGACCTCCCTTCAAAGCGAAGACGAAGACCGCGGCGAGCGGCATGAGGAGCAGCGGAAGGAGAACGAGGACGAGCAGGCTCGCCGGGAGCGCGCTCGATCCCCGTCCGAGACGGCGGCCGTTCATCTCTTCAGCTCCGCGAGGACCCGCCGCTTCCAGACGGACTCGACGATCTCCTCGCTCGCGCGCTTCCACCCCCCGAGATCGGAGATCCGGAAGGGGTCTTCGATCGACCCGAAGGCCGCGCCGGCGTTCCAGGCCTCGTTCACGCTGCGGAAACCATACCGGACGAAGATCCGCTGCGCGTCTTCGCTCCAGAGAAAGCGCGTGAAGGCGTCCACGAGATCGCGTTCGCGGCGGGAGATGTTCCGCTCGACGGTGACGAGGGTGTGCTCGGAAAGGACCGTCGAGCGCGGATAGACCACGTCTGCCCGGAGTTTCCCGCGCGCCCGGTCCCGGAGGGCCTCCTGCTCGTAGGTGACGAGCGCGTCGCCGAAGCCGTTCTCGAACTGCGTCCGCGCCGCCCGAGCCGACGCCGCCTGGGCGACGACGTTCTTCCAGACGCCGAGAAGCAGATCGTGGCCGGCCCGCGCAGGGTCCGGGCTGCCCCGGGCCCCCGCGCCGTACTCCGCCACGATCGCCCAGTTCGCGCCTCCGGAGGTCAGCGGGTCCGGATGCACGACGCGCACGCCCGGGCGCGCGAGGTCCTTGAAGTCATGGATCCCCTTGGGATTGCCCGGCCGCACCAGGATGATGAACGGCGTGCGGTTGACGATCCCGCCGAAGGGGAGGCTCTTCCAGCTCTCGTTAGCGACGACTCCGGCGTCCCCGAGCTTGTAGGCATCGAGCTCGAGCGAAAGGAGCGCCAGTTGCGCCGGCACACCCAGGATCAGCTGGTTCGTGACCGTTCCCGATCCGGCGAACGAGCTGACGAGCTCCACCCTCTCGCCCGTCCGCTCCCGCCACTGTCTCTGAAACTCCGGAAAGACACCGTGGTCGATCACGTCGCCCAGGATGCTGAACCCGTAGAACACGATTGTCCGCGGCGGGCGCGCCTGTCTCGCCATCGGTGTCCAGGGCCAGACCGCGTAGGCGAGCAGCGCCGAACCCGCTCCGAAGAGCAGGACGGCAGCCAGCCGCCTCTTCAGCACGGATCGCTTGACGAGCATTTGCCCCCGCGATCGCAAGAAGCTTGCCGACGCGGGAACGCAGGTGGCGCGCCGGCGGCTTCTCGCGTATCATCCCCCGTTCCGCGGGGTCGTAGTTCAGCTGGTATAGAACGCCGGCCTGTCACGCCGGAGGTCGCGGGTTCGAGTCCCGTCGGCCCCGCCAACCCCGGACGACACAATTCCGCCCTCGACCTCAAGGCAAGCTGGCTGGCGGCTCCTGCCCATTCGGGTGATGCGCGG
>JAWOLE010000185.1:0-5506 GCA_033853815.1 Thermoanaerobaculia bacterium | reverse complement strand
AGGACTTCTTCATGGCTTTGACCCATCCGCTCGAACCAGCTCTCGGTGATGAACTCGAGAGCCCCGTCGGGTCCCGCCGTCCAGACGAACGCGGGAATCGTCTCGATGATCGTCCGCAGCTCCCGCTCCGCTCTTCGGATCGTCTCTTGTGCGCGCCGGGATTCTTCGATGTCGATGCTCGAGCTGTACCACCGCACGACATTCCCGAGATCGTCGCGGACCGGCTGGATTCGATGGAGCATCCAGCGATACTCGCCGTTTGCGCGCCGGACGCGACTCTGCAACTCGATCATGTCTCCGGTCGCGATGGACGTCCGGAACCGGCGCAGGTGCTCCTCGACATCCTCGGGGTGGATAAACTTCGTCCAACCCCAGGGCGCGAGTTCGTCGAGCCGGACACCGAGCTCCTCGAACCAGCGCTGGTTGAAGTAGTCAATCGAGCCATCGGGGGGCCCGCTGCAGATCAATGCCGGAATCGTGTCGAGCACCAGGCCGAGATCCAGGTCCTGTGGCTTCATCGAAAGCACGCTATCGGACTGAGAATCTTCCTCTTGTTAGGGCCGGGTCCGCCAGATCCAAACATCGTCGTGTTTAGATCGTGTTAAGAGCGTGCATCCACCGGGCTGCTGAAAACGCTGGGTGCCCGTCTGGGAGCGCAGGAAGCGCGACTAACTCGTTCCCGGAGCGAGGATTAGGTTGGAGCGGGCAACGGGGTTCGAACCCGCGACATCCAGCTTGGGAAGCTGACGCTCTACCAGCTGAGCTATGCCCGCTCGGGAGAGGGCAATATAGCGAAACCCCGGTTGGACAGCAACCGCTCGCGCGGCGCGAAGGGACGCTCATCGGGACTATATATTAATTGATATAGTCGCTGCCAACCCCCTCGGCTTGCCTGGACAGAAATCCTGCTTTCCTTTACGATGACGTGTCGGACAATCGGAACCATTTCGAACGAGACTCATGGAACACCCGGGCGGATGTCCGCCCAATACATCCCTAAACGCGACACTTCGTCGATGAAGCCCTGGAAATCTGCTCGAGGCCGCGTTCTCCTCAGTCTCTTCGTGATTCTGGCCCCGGGAACGCTCGCCTCCTCCGCGACCTACCTCCCGCTCCCCGATGAGGACCTGGCTCGAAGGGCGCCCGTGATCGTCCGGGCCCTTGTCGTCGGGCAGGAGGTCCTGCCGGCAGTCGAGGACGGGCAGGCAACTACCGTGACGCGAACCTGGTTCGAGCCGCTGGAAGTGATCAAGGGAAGAATCGATTCCGAGACGTTCGCAATCGAGCTGACCGGGGGAAGCCTTGGAGACGTCGTCTCGTGGATTCCCGGCACGCCATCTTTTGAGGCCGGCGGCGAGGTCGTTCTTTTCCTCTCGCCTCCCCCACCGGGAAACACGAGCTACAGCCTGACCGAGTTCGGTCTCTCCAAGTTCGATCTCGTCGAGGATGCCGCCGGCCGGCGCTTCGCGGTCCGGTCGGTCTTTCGCCCGGAAGAAGATGACGACCTCTCCGGAGTCGCCAATGGTTTGGCGCCGGTTGCGGCCGAACCTGCGGAGACCAGGCCACTGCGCGACGCCGAGTCGTTCCTCTCCTCCCTGCGCGATGAGGGGGCCGGCGCCGGATTCACTCCGGTGTCCTATGCATCTCCCGAGGGATTGCTTCGCGGCTCAACCGGCGGAGCGCGGCCGTCCTGGGTCAACATCGGGGGCACCGAGGGCGGCAAGCTCTACCGCTGGTTCTGGGACAAAGGTGCGTCCGCCGCGCTCGTCGCGGCCAGGGGGACGCAGACCGGCCTTTCAGACGGATCGGACGGCCTGGACTACGTACTGAACGCGGTCGCGCAGTGGACGAGCGTGCCCGGGACGCGAGTCCTCTACAGCCCGTCGCAGCCGGGCGGCTCGGCCCAGGTCACCGTCAACCTCGACGTCGAGAGCAAGTCGCCCTACTGGACGACCGCGATCGACTGCTCGAGCGGCGGCATCATCGGACTCGGGGGACCCGGCAGCGTGTCCTCCGCCGGCAGCTTCCGGGGAGACTCGGGGTACTACACCATCTCGTCGGGAAACGTCTGGATGAGGAAGGTCACGGGAGGCTGCTACTCCTGGCAAACCTTCCGGACGGCGGTCCTGCACGAGCTCGGCCATACGCTCGGCCTGGGCCACTCGGACCAGGCGACGAGCGTCCATGCGACGACGCCGGCTGCCGATTGGGCGACCGCCATAATGGTCTCGAGCGTTCTCCCGTCCTGCCCCTGGACGCTGCAGCCCGACGACATCCAGGCCATTCTCTGGTACTACGGCGCGGGCGACGCGAACCAGCCCGGCCGCCCCCGTCCCGCGCTCTCGACCCGCCGCCCGTCGAATTAGAGACTACGTTCTCTGAGCCGCGCGGCGCAGCCTCAGCGCCGCCGCCAGGCGCGGAAGCCGGATCATGGCGAACAACCTCCCGTTGACGAAGAGGACGGGAATCGAGTTTCCGTAACGGTCGGCGAGCGCCGGGTCGGAATCCACGTCCACCTCCTCCCAGGTCCTCGGCTGGTCCGCGAGAAGGGCGTCGACCTCGCGTCGCATTTCCTCGCACAGATGGCAGCCCGGGCGCGACAGCAGACGGAGGCGGATCACCTCTCCGCCTGCGCCTTCGACACGCGATAGACGTACTGGAGTCCGGACAGAACGGTCGTCGTCGCGGCCGCCCCGAAGGCAATCCGGACGATCGCCATCGGCCAGCTCCAGATGTTCGCGCACAGGACGAAGAGGACCGTGAAGATGAGCGTCACGGTCGTCACCTTTCCGAGCCAGGTCGGCGGGAACTGCCGCATGCTCGAGGACAGGATGAGCAGGAGTGCGACGGTCAGGAGCAGCAGGTCGCGCGAGATCACCAGCACGGCCAGCCAGACGGGGACCTTGACGGCCGCCGGAAAGGAAGGGACGGCGAGGAAGAGGTAGGAGCTCATCATCAGGAGCTTGTCGGCGATCGGATCGAGGTAGGCGCCGAGGGCCGACTTCATGTCGAACCGCCGGGCGAGATAGCCGTCGATCCCGTCGGAGATGCCCGCGACCACGAAGATGGTCAGCGCGACCCCGAAATCTCCGGCCGAAATCGCGAAGAGGAAGAAGGGAAGGGCCGCCAGACGCAGGAGGGTGATGAAGTTGGGGAGCGTCCAGGGGCCCTTCAACCGCTCGAGGGGGGTCATCGGGCCTTCTCCGAAACGATCGAACGCGCCCGATCCAGGGCCTGCAGGAAGGTCGGCCCGCTCACGTGCGGGCTTTCCCGCTCCGGGATCAAGCCGCAGCCTTCCGCCAGGTGGACGGCCTCTGCATTCGACAACGGTCCGCGGGGCGCTTCCTTCAGGCAGGCCACGCCTCCGGGTGGCGGCTTGAGCACCGCGAGAAGCCGCACGAAAAGCTTCGAAGCGGCCGGCAGGGAGAGGTGAGCGTCGGGACTCACGCGGTGCGTCTCCGGATCCACCTCGAGAAGCCCCAGCGCCACCGCACGGGTCAGGGCCCGGCTGTCGTGCCGCGACACGGCGTCGCTCGCGATGACCCCGCTGGAGACGCGGGCCTCCCGCACTTCAGGGACCATCCACCACACGAGGTCGGCCGCCCCGGAACGGGTCAGCCGCGCGGAGCGGGCCGCCTCCCGCTCGGCCGGAGGCCAGTTGGCCACCCGAAACGCCAGGCGCGCCTGCGCGGCGCGCGCGGCGAAGCGCGGCTCGTTGCGGGCCAGCCGTTCGAAGGCGGAGACCGCCAGCGCGTAATCGCCCAGCTCGAGGGCCAGCGTGCCGGCCTTCTCCAGGACGGCGGGATTTCGCGGGTCGATCTCGGCCGCCTCCCGGTAGCGGCGCAGCGCGGCCGGCTTGTCCCCGGCCCGCGCCTCGACGTCTCCGGCCGCGATCCGCACGGCGGAGGACTCCGGCGCAAGGGCGATGGCTTCCCCGATCGCCGAACGGCTCCTCGCCCATTCTGACTTCGCCGCGCTCGCGCGAGCGCGCGCGATCAGCTCGTCCCGGGCCCGCAGCCGCAGCTCCTCGGCCCGCTCGGCGAGTCCCGGCCGGTTCGAGGTCCGGGCGAGCGCACGCCTGTAGAGCGCGTGCCCCGCGACGGCATCCTCGGCGCGCGCCCGCGCCTCGCCGCAGGCGACGAGGAGCGGGACCGTCGGATCTCCCGCAGCGAGAAGGGTGTCGCAGGAGGAGAGCGTCTCCTGTGCTCGGTCCTCCAGCACCTCCGCCTCGATCCAGCCGATCCCGGCGGCAAGCCGCCGGCCGCCGAGAGAACGCGCCTCCGCGAAAGCCTCGGCCGCGCCTGCCGAGTCCCCTTCCGCGAGCGCGGCGCATCCGCGGATCACCTCCTGCGAAAAAGGGCCCGCCAGGCCCTCTCGCGGGTCGAGCGGAAACCGGTCGCGCCGGGCCACCGGCGGGGGCGCGCTGGCGCAGCCGGCTGAGACGAGCGCCATGGCCACAAGGAAGATTACGGGAGAGAAGCCGAGGCAGCGGCGCATGCCTTTCGGCCGCAGGCATTCGCTGCGCGAACGGCGGCCGAGAGTTTCAAAGACGAGAGCTGAGCCCCGCCGCAGGTGAAAAACCTCGTGTACGGGCACAGGCCCGAACATCCTTGAGAGACTCCGGACTCTCGGTTCCCGACCCTGGACTCGATCCTTCTCACGCCCCCGGCGGGAGATTTTCCGCGCGGATGGACGCGATCGCGTGCTTGTAGATCATCTCCTCGCGGCCGTCCACCTCGAGGACGAGCGCGAACTTGTCGAAGCGCCGCAGGCGGCCCATACGGTCCTCCCCCGTCGTCAGGCGAACCGTGATCGCGACGTTGTCCTTGCGCAGATTGTAGAAGAAGGAGTCCTGGACGTTGATGGGCGCTTTATTCATGGTCTTCCGCTTCCTTCCCTGCTTCGCCACGGTCGAGCCTCTCGAGCGCGACCGCGAGCGCCCGCCCGGGTTCGATCCATTCGACGCCGCGCTCTCGAGCGAACCAGGTCTTCTGCCGCCTGGCGAGCCCGCGGGTCGCCGTTACGATCTTCTGCTCCGTCTCCTCCCGGCTCGAGCGGCCGGAGACCCACTCGGCCACTTCGCGATATCCGATCGCTCGAAACCCGCTGGCGTCCGGCGAGACGCCCCTCGCGAGCAGTCGCCGCACTTCGGCGTCCCATCCCGCGTCGAGCATGCGCCGCACCCGGGCCGCGATCCTAGCATAGAGGTCGTCGCGCGAAGGCTTGAGTCCGATCTTCACGACGCGCCATCGCGCCGCCCAGGGCTCGCCCGGACGCTTCCTCGCCGAGGCCGGCGCGCCGGTCGCGAGCAGGATCTCGATCGCCCGGAGGACATACCGCAGGTTGGAGGGGGGGATCCTCGCGGCGGAAACCGGGTCATTGATCTCGAGGAAATGCCGGGCCTCCTCCGGCCGCGCCTTCGCCCATCGGGTCAGGCCCGACCGCAGCAGGGGGTCGGTCGCCTCGCCCGGCGGGAGACCTTCGAGCAGGGCCTCGATGTAGAAAC